>DGBN01000022.1 GCA_002384815.1 Oxalobacteraceae bacterium UBA4003
ACGGCGGCTTTGGTTTTCATGAGTATTCCTGAAAAAATGAGCGATGTGAAATGATACGGCATCTTGCAGCGCGTGATGCATGTACGCTTTTTACAGCAGTGGGTGGCTGTTCCCGATACACGCGAGACGTGTACCGGGAACGGCACAGAAGGTGTGGATCAACGGAAGATTTTACGCATCCGGCAGCACCACATTGACATCCAGTACTTCCAGATTGCCCTGGCTGTTCAGGGAAATCTTGATGTCATCCGGATTGACCTTCACGTATTTTGAAATCACGGCGATCAATTCCTGATGCAGGGCAGGCAGGAAATCAGGGCCTGCACGGCCACTGCGTTCGCGCGCGATGATGATCTGCAGGCGTTCCTTGGCGGCTGATGCAGTTTTTGGTTTCGTATTGAACAGAAATGACAGAAGCGCCATGATTACTTACTCCCAAAAATTCTTTGCAGGAAACCTGGCTTTTCGTAGTCGGTAAAGCGCAGTGGAATTTCTTCGCCCAGAAAGCGCGATACGACATCCTTGTACGCTTCGGAAACTTCGCTACCTTCAATGTGAATCGCCGGATTGCCGGCGTTCGATGCATGCAGTACGGATTCCGATTCCGGAATGATGCCGACCAGTGGAATGCGCAGAATTTCCTGCACATCGGTGTAGGACAGCATTTCGCCTGCTTCTACGCGTTTCGGCACGTAGCGGGTAATCAGCAAATGCTCCTTGACCGGATCGCCACCGTTTAGAGCGCGGCGCGATTTTGCCTGGATGATGCCGAGGATGCGATCGGAATCGCGCACCGACGAGACTTCCGGATTGGTGACGATGATCGCTTCATCGGCAAAGGTCAGCGCCATCACGGCGCCGTGTTCGATACCGGCTGGCGAATCGCAGATGATGAAGTCGAAATCCATGGCAGCCAGATCCTGCAGCACGCGCTCGACGCCGTCTTCCGACAGCGCATCCTTGTCGCGCGTTTGCGAAGCTGGCAGGACGAACAAATTGTCGCAGTGCTTGTCCTTGATCAGCGCCTGATTCAGCGTGGCTTCCTTGTTGACGACATTGATCAGGTCGTACACCACGCGGCGTTCGCAACCCATGATCAGATCGAGGTTACGCAGACCGACGTCGAAATCGATGATGACGGTTTTATGTCCGCGCAGCGCCAGACCGGAGCCAAAGCTTGCGCTCGAAGTGGTTTTGCCGACGCCGCCTTTACCCGACGTTACAACGATGATTTTTGCCAAAGGAAACCCCTTTCGTGAAATAGTTGAATTTATGCCGCTGCCTTGATAGGCAGCATGTCGATACGATCGCCTACCAGCCGGACTTGCGTGGCCTGCTGTTTGCGGTCTGCTGGAAAACCATCCTCAAACGTGCGATACATGCCGGCGATCGAGACCAGTTCTGCTTCCATGCTTAAGGTAAAAATGCGTGCTTCGGTATTGCCGCTGGCACCAGCCAGTGCGCGGCCGCGCAATGGCGCATAGATGTGTATGCTGCCGTCGGCGATGACTTCGGCACCGTTGTTGACGGCAGCGGTAATGATCAGATCGGCGCCGCGCGCATAAATGCGCTGGCCGGCGCGCACCGGCGTATCGACGATCATGGTGCCGGCAGCGAATTGTGCGGGCGCTGCAGCGTGGGCAGTTTGTTGTGTCGCCTGTTGCACTGCGGGCGCCACTTCCACCGCAAGATCTGCAGTATCGAGTTCTATTTCAGCCTGTACCGGCGCTGGCGTTTTTGTATCCGCCGCAGCTGCGTGTACCTTGAGCGGGCCGTCCAGGCTCAGTCCGTGCGCGAGGATATCGGCTTCCATTTCCGGTGTGGCATTGCGTACGGCAACGGCGTTCAGGCGATATGCCTTCAGCAGCGTGGTGATTGCATGCCAGTCTATCGGTGGATGTGTTGCTGTGAGTGCGCCGATATCGATGACGGTGAATTCATCTTCGAAAAAATCAACATTGCCGCCAGTCATTTCCTGCATGGCGGCGTCGAGCACGCCCAGATCCACTTCACGCAAAATTGCGGAGACGGCGACAACGGTGGAAATCTTGATTTCAATCGGTTTGCGAGATGAGCTTTTGGACATGGAAACGATAGTTGATGATGCTGGATTGCCTTGAAATTTTCTAGCCAATTTCCGAGAGGTAACTTTGTTCCGGGAACGTCGTGCCTGCAGAGATTGTGTGCTGCGTATTATAACCGCAGCTGCGCAGGCTACCGCGTTGTTTGCCACGACAAATGTATTGGCCGGCGCTTTACGCCGCGTGAATTTTATATGCGGTTCTGCATGAGTGCGCGTGTAGAATAGCCCCTTTTTTTTCGGGACTAGCCATGTGGTTCAAGAATCTTCAGATATACCGTCTTCCTGCGCCATGGGCCATTACTGCCGAACAGCTGGAAACCGATCTGGCACCGCACGCATTCCAGCCTTGCAGCAGTCTGGATATGCAAAGCCAGGGTTGGGTATCGCCGCGCGAAAACGGCGAGCTCGTCTATACACTCAATAAACAGATCATGCTGCTGCTCGGCACCGAGAAGAAATTGCTGCCGACCACCGTGATCAATCAAGTCACCAAAATCAAGGCTGCCGAAATCGAAGAGCAGCAGGGCTTCAAGCCCGGCCGCAAGCAGATGAAGGAACTCAAGGAAGATGTTACCGACGAGTTGCTGCCGCGCGCTTTCAGCATCTGGCGCCAGACCTGGGTCTGGATCGATCCGGTCAACGGCTGGCTGGTAGTCGATGCCGGCAGTCCGGCAAAAGCCGATGAAGTCATCAAACTGTTGATCAAATCGGTAGACAAGCTGCCGCTGGACACGCTGCATGTGGTGCAGTCGCCGGTGGCGGCGATGACCGAATGGTTGCTGGCGGATGAAGCGCCGAGCGGATTTACCGTCGATCAGGATACAGAGTTGCGTTCTACCGGCGAAGGCAAGGCGACTGTGCGTTATGTTCGCCATACGCTGGAAGCCGAAGATGTGCAGCGTCATATCACCGCCGGCAAGCAATGCACACGATTGGCAATGTCCTGGTCTGACAAGATTTCCTTTGTGCTGACCGAATCGCTGACCATCAAGCGCGTCGCACCGCTGGATGTTCTCAAGGAAAGCACCGATAGCACGGCGCAAAACGATGATGAGCGCTTCGATTCGGATGTGATGCTGATGACCGGCGAGCTGAGTCGCATGCTAGGCGATCTGGTGCAGGCTCTGGGTGGCGAGCAGCCTAAAAAATAAGCACGGTATCCGGTGCAAT
>DGBN01000058.1 GCA_002384815.1 Oxalobacteraceae bacterium UBA4003
GGGCATTCAGGGGGCTATCTCACGGCCACCAAAGTCGCCCATCACTTTCAGACCCGAACTCTCGCATTTGCGCCTCACAGACCAATGAAACAAGAAGGAAACATCATCAACAAGATGCGCGCCGAATGGTTGCCCACCATCCTGCAGGGATCAGCGAGCGAAATTTATGTATTGCGGTGTGACACTTTGCGCTTTGAATACGTCAACCCCACTGCCGTCCACAATCTGCAATACAGTATTGCCGAGCTGGCTGAACTGTCTCCCACGGCGATCGCCAGGGATATAACGCACGAAGCGTATGAGCAGTTTTTTCAGGACTTGCGGAATGGCAGCCAGGTGTCTGCTGCCATCAATACCGTCCATACACGCAAGGATGGCAGTACTTACCCGCTTGAGCTTCAATTGTTTTATCTGGCATCGGATACCGAGCCCGTCATCATCGCCATCGGCAATGACGTCAGTTCGCGCGACAAGTCAGACAAGGCCTTGCGTGCCAGTGAGTCCCGCCTTAAAGCCATGGTCTCCAATACGCCGGGACTGGTTTATCAATTCCTGCTGCGCGGCGAGGGGCAATTTTCCTTCCCTTATCTCAGTGAAGGCTGCGAGGCCCTGCTGGGTATTCCGGCCGAAGCATTACACGCCAATCCTACGCTGTTCGTTGAACTGATTTTGCCTGAAGATCGCCGGTCTTATCAGGATGCGATGCTTGCCTCCATCGAACAGATGAATAACTGGAACTGGGAAGGCCGCATCTGGATCGAGAAGTGGAAAGACGTCAAATGGATCAACCTGCGCGCCATGCCACGCATGCTGGATGAACATTGCGTGCAGTGGGAAGGCATCATGACCAATATCACTGCCAGCAAACTGGAGCAGGAAGAGATCATTCGTTCGCGTGCGCAGCTGGCCGAGCTATCGGCTCACATAGATATCGTCAAGGAACAGGAACGCACGCATATCGCGCGCGAAATACACGACGACCTGGGCGGCAATCTGACCGCCATCAAGATGGCGCTGGCCTTGCTGACACGACGCTTGCCTGAAAAAAATCAAGAGCTGGCCGAGAAAGCCGACTACGTAGAATTGCTGGTCGATCGCACCATAGAATCCGTACATAAAATCGCCGGCAACCTGCGCCCCGGCATCCTGGACTTCGGTCTGGTAGCTGCCATCGACTGGCAAGCCAGGGAGTTTGAAAAACAGGTCGGCATACCCTGCCAATTCTCGAGCAGCAAGCAGGAGATCGATCTGACACTCGATCAAGCCACCGCACTGTTTCGTATTTTTCAGGAGGCACTGACCAATATTGCCAAGCACGCGAAAGCCAGCCTGGTCACCGTGCAACTTGTACACACATGCCAGTATGTACGGCTGGAAGTCATCGATAATGGATGCGGCATTCAGATGAATGATCGCGACAAACCCAAGTCTTTCGGCATACGCGGCATGGTGGAGCGATCAATCGCCATGGGTGGTAGTTTGTCTGTCAGCACGCCTCCCAAGGGTGGCACAATCGTTGCTATTAACGTGCCACTGTCCGAGATCGCATAGCAAACAACATTAATCTCGACAATATTGGGAAAAACCTTACCGAATTTGTCTGTCAGCCGCTGGCGCCATCCAGAATTTGTCACATCTGGCAAAAAGACAAGCCTGACCTTACACAAATTCCATAAAGCAGAACAATGACAACGAAGAATGCAATAAAAGTCCTGATTGCCGACGATCATGCGATTGTGCGCGAAGGGCTGAAACAGATTCTGGCTGATACCCGGGATATTGTCGTGGGAGGTCACGCTGAAAACGGCAGCGAAGCCATCAAGCTATCGCGCGAAGGTTTGTGCGATGTCATGCTGCTGGATATCTCCATGCCAGATCGCAGCGGCATTGAAGTGTTGAAGCAGGTACGCAAGGAGTCTCCCAAAATTGCCATCCTGATGCTGTCCATGCACCGCGAAGATCAATATGCGATCCGCTCGCTCAAAGCTGGCGCAGCCGGCTATCTGAACAAACAAAGTGCGCCAGCCGAGCTGGTAAATGCAATTCGCCAAGTCGCCGCCGGGCGCAAATACGTCAGTGCCGCCCTGGCGCAGGAACTGGCCAACCAGATCAACGATAATCACGACACTCCGCTGCATGAAACCCTGTCCGATCGCGAATATCAAACCCTGACCATGATCGCTTCCGGTAAAACCGTCAGCGATATTGCGGCAGACCTGACCCTGTCGGTCAAAACCATCAGTATGTATCGCTCACGTCTATTGCAGAAAATGAAACTTCGCCACAACGCAGAGATAACACACTACGCAATCAGGAATCGCCTGGTTGACTAATCGGCACGCACGAAAAATCCGCCGGTTTGATGACAGGCTCAATGTGCAAACGGCCTGTTTTTGCGTATTGTAATTCGGCAAAGTAGCCGCTATTTGCCGTCTTGATTCTGTTATCAAACCCGCCCTGCCTGCCTTATTATTCACGGAGGGGCTGACATTCAGCCAGCCAATAATAAAGCACGCGCCGTCATGCCAGACCATCCAGACAAACCAACGCAAAATCCCGCAGAAATTGCACGCGAAGCATTTCGCCAGCTTGCCACCCGCAAGATTGCCCCTACCCCCGATGCCTATCGCAAGATTTACGATGAGATCGCCGGTTACGCGATTCAACCCAGCGCAGAAGAAGTGCTCGGTGAATTTTCCATCATCCTGCTCTCCACTCCCGATCTTGCACCGCTGGGAAAAGCACTGCAGGAAGCCGCAGCAACATCTTACTGGCCGGATTTTGGCAAAGGCCTGGAGCAACTGCTCAAGCATTACCAGACCCAGTTGTCTACACGCAGCACGACTACCTCCAGCACCAGCAGTGTGGGCAGCAATGCACTGCCATCGCTGATTGACGACCCGCAACCAGCCCTGTTGCGTGACTTGCTGATGCGCACGCTGACGCTGGCGGTCGCCTCGCTACTGCAGGGTGCGCCGGAACTGGCGGAAGAATCCGAAGCACTCGGACGCTCCATCAAGGAAGCAGAAAGCGAAGCCGCGCTGAATGAAATTTCCGTACGACTGAAACAACTCTGCTTCAAGATTGAACTCAAGAGCGGCGACATGGCCGAGCAGCATGAACTGCTGCTGCGCCTGTTCAGGCTGCTGCTGGACAACATCAGCGGCCTGATCGACGACGATTCGTGGATGCACGGACAAATCGAAGCAGTCCAGAACCTGATTACCGGTCCGATCAACGACGCTGCGCTGCGCGAAGTCATGCGCAGCCTGAAAGAAGTGATCTACAAGCAAGGCACACTGAAACACAGCCTGGTTGAGGCAAAAGATACGGTAAAAGACATGATGATCACGTTTATCGACCGGCTGGGAGAAATCGCCACCACAACCGGCAACTATCACAAGAAAATAGACAGCTATTCCAAACAGATCATCGCCACCGCCGATGTCGGCAAGCTGAGCAAGATCCTCGATGAGGTGATGAAGGAAACACGCATTGCACAGAGCGAAGCCTTGCGTTCGCGCGACGCGATCCTGATCGCACGCAAAAACGTGGAAGATGCCGAAGCACGCATCCACAATCTCGAAGCCAAGCTGGAACAAATGAGCGAATTGGTGCGCGAAGACCAATTGACCGGCAGCCTCAACCGCCGCGGGCTGGAAGATATATTCGAACGCGAACTGGCGCGCGCCGGCCGGCGCAGCACGCCGCTCTGCATCGCCATGCTCGATCTGGACGATTTCAAGAAGATCAACGACAAATACGGCCACTCCGCCGGCGATGAAGCCTTGATCCATCTGGTACGCGTGATCAAGGAAACACTGCGCTCCATGGACATCATCGCCCGCTTCGGCGGCGAAGAATTCCTCATCGTGCTGCCAGATACCGGCATGGATGAGGCAGTTCAGACAGTCACGCGCCTGCAAAGAGAACTGACCAAACAGATATTCATGCATAATCACACGCGTCTGCTGATGACCTTCAGTGCTGGCGTTGCCTTGCGCAATGAACAAGAAAATCAAAAATCGATGATAGAGCGCGCCGACAAGGCTTTGTACGAAGCCAAACGCACAGGGAAAAACCGCGTCGTGACAGCTGCACAGTAAACTGTCACGCTTACTGCCGCAGCGATTCCAAGTGCGAACGCTTACCGATATCCATTCGGCAAAACCAATGCAATTCCTGCAACATGCACTCCTCTTGCGCATATGTATACGCTCCATTACTGGAAGCATATCCGCTACGCTTGCCTTCCCTCCATGGCAATTACCCGTCGCATCCATCTCGTCACGCAGGTGCTGCGCCCTTAGACATCGCACAAACGCCCGATACAGACATCATCACCATGACCGAATTTCGCCAGTTCCTTATCAGAGATACGTTTTATTCGATGCAATCACCACAAATAAAACCACCAATATTTTGCAAAAAAATAACTAAACTAACAACATCCCTACTCGACAGGAAATCGGAAAAATAAAGGGTGGAAAAGCATTTTATTTGTTTGAAATATAGAAAAATATCCTTAAAGATTTTCCTTATAGCAACCGTGAAAGGAACTATCTGGCTGCAGTTTGGGCGACGCCGGAAAAATTTAGTTTCAGTAACACACTAAACTTTTTCCGGAATCGTCCGATAAAACTTACAACGACGCTGCATATGCGAAATAACGCAAGGCAGACGTTGACAGTGCTTCAGCCGGACTTCCATCGGACCACAACAGGAGAATCATCATGGCAGCAGTCATTAATACCAACATCTCGTCGCTGAATGCACAACGCAATCTGACGACTTCGCAATCTTCCCTCGCAACTTCGCTGCAACGCTTGTCGTCCGGTCTGCGCATCAACAGCGCAAAAGACGATGCTGCAGGCTTGGCGATTTCCGAGCGTTTCACTTCGCAAATCAAAGGCTTGACACAAGCAGCACGTAACGCCAACGACGGTATCTCGCTGGCACAAACGGCTGAGGGTGCATTGAGCCAGGTCGGCGACGCACTGCAACGTATCCGCGAACTGTCCGTTCAATCGGCCAATGCGACCAACAGCTCGTCAGACCGCGCCGCGCTGCAACAAGAGGTTAGCCAGCTGGTAAGCGAAATCAGCCGCATCGGCGACACTACCGCATTCAACGGCTTGAAAATTCTCGACGGTTCCTACACCAATCAACAATACCAAGTTGGCGCAAATGCTGGCGAAACAATCAACGTTTCGGTTTCTGATTCCCGTTCGTCGCAATTGGGTGCAACAACCGCCACCAGCTCGGCCGGCAGCACAGGCGTCACGATTGCTGGTGTCGGCCTAGACATCAATGGCAGCGCAATTGACACAGCTGGCGTTACCACTTTCAGCGGCCTGATTGATGCAATCAACGCAAAATCCGGCGCAACAGGTGTTACTGCTGCGCGTGCCACGACCAACAGCTTCACATCTAGCGGCGCTTACGTTCCAGCAGCGACCAATCTCACTGTTAACGGCACAGCTGTTTCATTGCTGGTCGGCGATGATGCTGACGCTGCAACCGCCAAAATTAACGCTGTAGCAACCCAAACCGGCGTTACCGCAACCAACACTGGCGGCGTCATTTCCTTCAGCTCTGCAAACGGTGCCGATTTCACACTTGAAAGTGATGTCGCAGCAACGATCCCTGGCGTAGACACTCCTGCTACCTACAATGCCGGCTTGGTACTGTCAGCTAAATTAGGCACGACAATCAGCGCAACTGGTGACTTGGCAGGGGACTTGAATCTGGACTCGACCGCAGCAAACAACACTTCCACCATCGCTGTAGTTACTGATGATTTGCGAGTGTCGACAATGGACATTTCCACCGTTGCAGGCGCCAACAAAGCACTCGCAGCAGCAGATGCAGCATTGACACAAGTCAGCAGCACACGTGCGCAACTCGGTGCGATTCAAAACCGCTTTACCGCTGTTGTCGCCAACTTGAGCACCGCTTCGGAAAACTTCTCTGCTTCCCGCAGCCGTATTCTGGATGCCGACTTTGCAGCAGAAACAGCCAACATGACACGCGGCCAGATCCTGCAACAAGCTGGTACCGCAATGCTGGCGCAGGCGAACTCGCTGCCTAACGGCGTGCTCGCCCTGCTCCGCGGCTAATCACAGCAGCTAGTGTGAAAAGAACAAATCCCCGGCTGCATTTCCGTAGCCGGGGATTTGTCACAACAGGAGGTCATGATGGATATCGGACAAATCACTAATCACGGCAAGATGGATGTCAGGGTCGAGCTGCCCGTATCCCCCATCGCCTCAGCGACTGCGCTGAAAGAAAAAGTGACCGCTGTACTGACATCGGGCGCGGTGCAACAGCCGGATGCCGCCACCGCACAAAATCAGGTCGGGCAGGCGCTGCAAAGTATCAACAAGGCATTGCAGGCTTTATCTTCCAGCCTTGAGTTTTCGGTGGATGCAGACAGCAACCGCACGATAGTCAAGGTGGTCGATCAGCAAACCAAGGAAATCATTCGCCAGATGCCTTCGGTTGAGGCCGTTGAAATTTCCAAGGCATTAGACAAGCTGCAAGGTTTGCTCGTCAGGCAAAAAGCGTAAATCGCTTTGAACAAAGAGGTAAATCACCCTCTAACCTCCGGCTTGCGATTCACAGCTTTCATTTATATTATGATTTTTCTCTAGCAGGAGAAGCAAGTGGCCATCTCATCGCCCGGCATAGGCTCCAATCTTCCCATCGACCAGCTCATCACTGATCTGATGAACAACGAACGTCTACCCTTGACGACACTGGCGAGGAAAGAAGCAAGTTATACACAAAAACTGAGCGCCTACGGCAGCCTGAGTGGCGCGGTCAGCGCATTTCAATCTGCCATGGCCAGCCTCAATGCGTCCACTTTTCAAGGCCTCAAGGCTGCCGTTGGCGACGCGACGATTTTCAGCGCGAACCCCGGCAACAAGGCAGTCGCCGGCAACTATCAGGTCAAGGTAACGCAACTTGCCCAGGGCCAGATGCTTTCTGCGGTCGGCCAGGGTAGCAAGACCGCCCCCATAGGAAGCGGCACCGCCACCACCATCTCGTTTCAGCTGGGAACCATCAGCGGCGGCACGCTCGCCAATGGCGTGTACACCGGCGCCTCCTTCGTCCAGGATGCAGACCAGACCGCGGGAACCATCACAATAGACAGCAGCAATAATTCTCTGCAAGGCATCAGCGATGCCATCAATGCCGCCAATCTGGGCGTGAAGGCCAGCATCACATCGGATGGCAGCGGTTCACCCGAGCGCCTGGTACTCACCTCAAGCAAAACCGGCGAAAAGTCGAGCATGAAAATCACTGTAGATGGTGATGCGGATCTGGAAAATCTGCTCGCCTATGATCCAACAGGCACGCAAAAACTGACCCAAAACAACGCTGCACAAAATACTAATCTGACCGTCAACGGCCTGCTGATCAGCAGCGCGACCAACACTGTTAACGATGTGATGGGCATGACGCTAAACGTATTGAAAATCGGTGAGTCATCCTTATCGGTTTCGCAAGATACCTCTTCGCTTGAGAAGGGCATCAACGATTTCATCAAGGCTTATAACGAGCTGAACAAAACCATCAAGGATCTGACTGCCTACACGCCCTCTACCGTCAAGGGCCAGGCCGGAACCGGCGGCCCGCTAGTTGGCGATGCGACGGTCAGAACCATACAGGAACAAGTCCGCAAGACGCTGTCTTCATCGCTGGAAGGCTTGAGCAATACCAGCATGTCGCTGTCCAAGATCGGCGTCGCATTTCAAAAAGATGGTTCGCTTGCGCTGGATTCGGCCAAACTGAAGACGGCCATGACCAGTAATTTCAGTGATATAGGTGCACTGTTTGCAACCATAGGCAAGGCAACGGATAGCCTGATCAATTTCAGCAATTCAACTGCCGCGACCAAGGCCGGCAGTTATCCGATTACGGTGTCCAAGCTCGCCACACAGGCAAAAATGACGGGGGATGTCGACCTGAGCGCCGGCTCCACCATCATCGCACCCAATACCAAACTCAGTGTCAAGGTGGATGGCATCAGTGCGACTGTGATCTTGACCGAAGGAAGCTATACGGCAGAAGCTCTGGCAACGATGCTGCAGGCTGCAGTCAATGGCACTTCTGCATTGAGCAGCGCTGGCGTCAAGATCAGTGCCAAGGTAGATGCTGACGGTCACATGCAGGTGATTTCAGACCGTTATGGCTCGGCATCCAATGTCGAAATTGCATCGAATGCCGGTACAAGTGCGAACACGATTTTCGGCAGCGTCACTACCGGTTCAATTGGTGAGGATGTAGTCGGCACCATAGGCGGCGTCGCGGCGGCCGGTTCAGGCCAGTTTCTTACCGGTGCGAGCGGCACTGCTGCGGAAGGATTGAAGCTGGAAATCGTGGGCGGTGCGCTGGGTGACCGTGGCCGCATCGATTTCTCGCAAGGTTATGCCGACCGATTGAAGAAACTTGCCGATGGCTTCATCGGTACTGACGGACTGATCTCGGGACGCACAACAGGCATCAACAACAGCATCGCCGCTCTCGGCAAGCAGGGTGATGCACTGGAACTGCGCCTGGTACAGATTGAAAAGAACTATCGTGCCCAGTTTGCCGCGCTGGACGTTCTTATCGCAGGCATGAATTCAACCAGCACCTTCCTGACGCAGCAACTGGCGCAAATCGCCAGCTTGTCCAGCCAGTAACAGGAATATCAGGAGTACACAATGTTTGGAACCATGCAAAGCGGAGCAAGCGCCTATGCCAAAGTCGGCATGGAAACCGGCGTCATCGCAGCCAATCCGCACAAACTCATCGTCATGCTGTTTGAAGGCGCACAAGCTGCACTAAACAATGCCTTGCAACATATGCAAGGCGGTAACATCGCGGAAAAAGGCATGGCCATTTCCAAAGCCATCATGATCATTGATAACGGCTTGCGTGCCAGTCTCGACAAATCCGTGGGTGGTGACATCGCACAGAACCTGGATTCATTGTACGAATACATGAGCGCTCGCCTGCTGCAGGCCAACCTGAAAAATGATCCACAAATCATTCAAGAAGTGTACTCACTGCTGCTGGATATCAAGAGTGCTTGGGAGGCTATCTCACCACAAGCCAAGGCTGTGCCTGAACCAGACTTTGCGCAGTCAGAAATCGCAACACCAGAATCCTACGATGCGCTCGCGCCCAACATGCCACGCTTAATGAAAGCCTGATTGATGATGAACGAACAAGAAATCATTTATCTGTACGAAAACGTCGCCACCATCACCGACCAGATGCTCGCTGCTGCACGCGCAGCTGATTGGGAAAAACTGGCAACGCTGGAATCCCGTTGTGCCGACCAGATCAATATCCTTAAAACCGGCGAACCACCCGTGCCCTTGACCGGCGTCGGCCGTGAACGCAAGGTCGCAATCATCAGGAAAATCCTGGCCGACGATAAAGAAATCCGCAACATTACCGAGCCCTGGATGAACAAGTTATCGATGATGATCAATAGCGCAGGTGCAGAACGCAAACTCAATCGCGCCTACGGCGCCAATCACGCGGGATAAATAAATGCTGCCACGGGCCGATATCACCGGCACCCGGCCCGTCGTCCTTATCGAGGCAAGCGCGCCGGCAACGGCCCTGGGTCACGCCAAACAGGAAACGCTGGATCGTTTGCTTCAGCTCACACTGGGCAAGGAATATCAGGCACAGGTTTTATCTCGCCTCAGCGACGGCAACTTTCTGGTGAAAGTGGACAATGCCGTTGCCAGCATGCTGCTGCCACCCGACACCAAAGCCGGCGACAAGCTTGACCTGACCCTGCTGGCAACCCAACCGCGCCCTACTTTCATGCTCGGCAAGGCTGAAGCGGGCGCCACCACTTCCCTCAGTCATGCGGGTCGTCTGATCGGAAATATGCTGCAACTGGCGCAACAGAACAACATGCCGAGTGCCGTCGTCGGCAAAACTCCCCTGGTGGCCACGCCCGGCGCCAGCGCACAGCAGATCGCCGGCGCACTGCAGCATGCCGTGTCTTTCAGCGGACTGTTTTACGAATCGCATGTAGCGCAATGGGCGCTGGGCACGCGCCCTGCCAGTGATTTATTGCGCGAACCGGCCGCAAAACGCAGCAATATCTCCCTCACCGGCCAGCCACAAGCAGCATCGGAAAATGCCGGTACCAGCGATCTCGGCAGATTGCTGATGAATGTACGCGAATGGGTAGGTGGCGAACGTGCGCTGGCAGATTTGCTGCGCAGCGCGCAAACCGGCCAGTCCGACGAGGAAAGCATCACTCCCCTCGTCAGCAAACAGCAGGGCATTCCTGTCAGCGAAGGCCTGAAGCTGATCAATCTGCAACTCGATACGCTGGAACAGCGCCGCATCATGTGGCAAGGCGAACTTTTCCCCGGCCAGCCGCTGGAATGGGAAATTTCCGACGACACACCGGAACAAAACGCCGAGCAACCCGAACCTGAACCGGCATGGAACAGTAGCGTGCGCTTTAGCCTGCCGACGCTGGGTTCGGTCTCCGCGACCATCCGTTTAAGCGGGGAACATCTGCAGGTGCAAGTCCATACGGCAGACGAGGAAACCGCCGTAGCGCTACGCAGCCATGGCAAACTGCTGGCCGACGCACTGGCCGCTGCCGGCTCGACACTGGACTCTCTGCTGGTCAAGCAAGAGGATGAGCCGCATGGATAA
The DNA here is from genome assembly GCA_002384815.1 of Oxalobacteraceae bacterium UBA4003. Lineage (GTDB taxonomy): Bacteria > Pseudomonadota > Gammaproteobacteria > Burkholderiales > Burkholderiaceae_D > Oxalicibacterium. Next base: position 10,687 of record DGBN01000058.1, read on the forward strand.
TCTCAAACCACCACCAAGTGCCGTTGCACTCGCCTACCAGAACGGCGATTCGGCGCCACGCATTGTCGCCAAAGGGCGTGGCCTGATTGCCGAACAGATTATCGAACGCGCAAAAGAACATGGCGTTGCGGTACACGAATCGAAAGAACTGGTGGCATTATTATTGCAGGTAGAACTCGACGACCACATTCCCCCTGCACTTTACCGCGCAGTGGCCGAACTATTGGCGTGGTTATACCGCGTTGAAGCCGCCCAACAACGCGGCGGCAATGTATGATCCCGGTTGCTGGTAAAGCCACGCTCACCAGCTTGCACTCAGTTGATTAGAAAAACACGATGACTTTTGCCAGTGAATACGAGAACGATGATTGGAATCCTTACCGGGTTAACTCCCGCCGGGAAGTAATTGCCTTGCTGCGCAGTATAGGCGAACGCAATCAGCTGGTCAGAATGCTGATCAACCACGGCAACGACACTATCATGACCTCGATCCTGAAAATCGATGAGGCAGCCAATACCGTCCTGCTCGATTGTGCGCCCACGGCCATCATGAATCAGCGCGTACTGGAAAGTGAAAAACTGTCGCTTGAAACGGTGCTGGAAAACATCCGCATTCTGTTTACCTCGCCAGCGGCACAGAGCTGCATCTACGAGAACCTACCGGCCTTCATCATTCCGCTGCCGACCAGCGTAATCCGCCTGCAACGGCGCGAATTCTATCGTGTACCCACACCTATAACCAATCCGATCTATTGCACGATACCGGTCAGGACCGAGGATCAAATCATTTCCGTTGTACTTCCACTGCACAATATCAGCGGTGGCGGACTGTCGATCGTCGATGAAAAAAAATTTCTCGATTCAACACCCGGTTGCATATACGAAAATTGTCGCATCGATTTACCCGGCGGTGCCGTGACGCTTGCCTTGCAAATCTGCAATCAGCTTGATGTCACGCTGAGCAATGGCAAAAGCATACACAGACTGGGATGCGCTTTCGTGAACCCTTCCAATGGAACGCTCGCTGCGGTACAAAAGTACATTACCAAACTGGAACGGGATCAGAATGCAAAGGCGACAGGGTTGGGCTGAAAAAACGGACGGGCTTACCGGGTAGGTTGGGCTAACGTTTTATCAGCCAAACATGTCATTCCGCGAGAGCCTGCCCTCGATCCGCTATTGGTCGGGTGTGCGCAGATAACAGCACTACCCGTTAGAAGTATTTTTTTGAAAGTTGGGCTGATAAAGCATTAGCCCAACCTACACTGCAATAAAGTTACACCTGCATATTCATCATTTCCTGGTAGGCCGATACCACCTTGTTGCGTACCTGCACCGTTGCCTGAAATGAAATGCTCGCTTTTTGCATGGAAATCATCAGATCCGACAGGTTGACGCTGTCATCCCCCAGCGTAAATTTTTGTCCCAGTTGATCGGCGTGATTCTGCGCGCTGGCGACGTTATCCAGCGATGCCTTCAAAGCCTGCGAAAAATCCACCCTGGTCGCTGATTTCTCGACCGATGACGCACCACCCGCCAAAGGATTTATCACAGGCTGGGAACGTGCGGCAGCAGCCTTGAGCTGGGCCACCATCGCCTCTATTGCCGTTGAATCAATTCCGCCGACTTTCATCATTTTCTCCATACAGTTGCTGGCCGGCACTATAATTACCGCAAGCCATACAGCAGAATTCCCGGCAAGGGATCCCGCACTACCCCGCCAAGTTATCACGCACGTCAATTTGAATCGTTCTGATAAAGGACAGAAATATTGCTCTGTTCCAAAGATTGAATTTCCTCGTAGCCTTGACAATTCATGCTACGGAAAAAGTTTGAAGAGCGAGAATATCGATGAACCATCCAGTCCAATTTGACGCTAGCCAGGCAGGAGCACAATCATGGCAGTAGTCGTAGCAGGCGAAGGCGGACTCCCGCAAACCGCAGGCGTCAACCCGAACACCATTTTCAACATGGCAACGTCGCCAAACAGCCGCAAGCTCCTGTTGATGGTCGGCGTTGCGGCTGTCATTGCGGTGATGATAGGCCTGGTACTGTGGGGCCAGAAACCGGAATATCGAGTGCTGTTTTCCAATTTCTCGGATCGTGACGGCGGCGCCATCATGACCTCGCTGCAGGCGGCCAACGTCCCCTACAAATTTACCGAAGGCGGCGGCGCCATCCTTGTGCCTGCAGATAAAGTGCATGAAATCCGTCTGAAGCTGGCTGCAGAAGGCTTGCCGAAAGGCGGCAGCGTCGGCTTCGAGTTGATGGAAAATCAAAAGCTCGGCGTGTCGCAATTCCTCGAACAGGTCAATTTCCAGCGTGCACTCGAAGGTGAACTGGCCCGTTCCATCCAGTCGGTCGGCGCAGTACAGGCAGCGCGTGTCCATCTGGCCTTGCCCAAGGCATCGGTCTTTGTACGCGACCAGCAAAAACCAACCGCATCCGTATTACTGAATCTGCATGCAGGCCGCTTCCTGGATCAGCAACAAGTCAGCGCCATCGTGCATCTGGTCGCCAGCAGTGTGCCCGAGCTGTCGCCGAAGAATGTCACCATCGTCGATCAGGCTGGCAATCTGCTATCGGAGCACAACAAATCTGCCCGCACCAATACGCTGGACCCATCGCAGCTCAAATACGTACAGGAACTGCAGCAAAGCATCGCCAACCGCGTCGAATCGATCATTACACCGATTGTCGGAGCCGGCAATGTGCGTGCCGAAGCAACCGCCGATGTCGATTTTTCGACCAGCGAACAAGCGGCCGAAATCTATAAACCGAATCAGGTGCCAAGCAGCGCCACCATACGCAGCCAGCAAACCAGCGAATCGACGAATGGCGGCGCCAATGCAAACGGCGTTCCCGGCGCCTTGACCAACCAGCCGGCACCGGCAGCAACTGCTCCATTGAATGCAACACCGCCGCCCGCCGCCGTACCCGGAGCACCAGGTGCGCCCGGAGCTGCAGCCGACGCCGCTGCAGCACAAGCCACACCGACACAACGAGACACCACGACCAATTACGAAGTGGATAAGACCATTCGCTACGTACAGCAACCGATGGGCGGCCTGAAACGGTTATCCGTCGCGGTCGTCGTCAACTACAAACGCGTGATCGGCAAAGACGGCAAAGTCAGCATCATTCCCCTGAGCGAGATAGAAAAAACGCAAATCACCGATCTGGTGAGAGAAGCGATGGGCTATAACAAGGACCGTGGCGACACACTGAATGTGGTCAACAGTCCGTTTGCCGGTGTCGACAAGGAAGAAGCCGTCAAACTGCCGCTCTGGGAACGGCCGGAAGCAATCGACATGGGTATGCAGGGCGCCAAATATCTGATGCTCGGCATCGCACTATTGATTCTGTACTTTAAAGTGTTGAAGCCGCTGCTCACCAAACTGAATCCGCCACCGCCATTGGCGCTGACCGATGAAACCGGGCTGCCTCTCGTCGCAGCGCCGGAGCGGGAAGAAGAAGTCGGCCCCATGGGGATCCACCAGCACAGCTATCAGCAAAACCTGGAAGCCGCCAAGGAACTCGCGAGAAAAGATCCCAAGGTGGTCGCAAACATAGTCAAGGCGTGGGTGGGAAATGATTGATAACGGCGTACATAAAGGTGCCATCCTGATGCTGGCGCTCGGCGCGGACGAAGCCGCCGAGGTGATGAAATATCTCGGCCCGCGCGAAGTGCAGAAACTCGGCGCAGCCATGTCCACGATGAAAGCCATCCAGAGCGAAGAACTGGTCTCGGTATTGGGCGAATTCAGGAGCGAGACGGAAAAAAACACCTCGCTGGGTCTGGATTCCGACGATTACATACGCGACGTGCTGACCAAAGCGCTGGGCGACGACAAGGCGGCCTCGTTACTCAATCGCATTCTCGGTGCACGCGATGCCAGCGGCATTGAAAGCCTGAAATGGATGGATGCACAATCGGTCGCCGATCTTGTCCGTAACGAACATCCGCAAATCATCGCCACCATCCTGGTCCATCTTGAACGCGACCAGGCTTGCGAAGTGCTGGAACATTTCACCGAGCGTTTGCGCAACGACTGTGTATTGCGCATAGCCACGCTGGATGGTGTACAGCCGGCTGCCCTGCGCGAACTGAACGAAGTGCTGACGAAGCTGTTGACCGGCAATGAAAACCTGAAGAAAAAACCGATGGGCGGGATCCGCGCGGCGGCAGAAATCCTCAACTTCTTCAATGGTGAAAACGAAGTATCGGTGATGGCCAATCTGAAGAGCTACGACAACGATATGGCGCAAAAGATCATGGACCAGATGTTCGTGTTCGACAACATCATGGATATCGAGGATAGAAGTATCCAGCTCTTGTTGCGCGAAGTACAGTCCGAATCGCTGATCATTGCACTCAAGGGCGCCACTCTTGATTTACGCGAAAAATTCTTCAAGAATATGTCGCAGCGCGCAGGAGAAATGATGCGCGAAGATCTGGACTCCAAAGGACCGGTGCGCCTGTCCGAAGTCGAAGCGAATCAGAAGGAAATCCTGCAAATCGTGCGTCGTCTGGCCGATGAAGGTCAATTGACGCTGGGTGGCAAGGCGGAAGATGCTTATGTCTGACGTCATTCCAAAAGAAAGGCAGTCGGCGTATCAACGCTGGGAAATGACCTCCTTCGGCGAAGAAGCCGTAGTCGCCGACAGCAAGGCCTCCAAGGATGCGACCTCCATCGCTGCCGCCAATGCAGCAGCCAGCGCGCAGTTGGCCAATATTGCCGCGATGGCACAACAGATTGAGGACGCACGCGCGCAGGCACATACGGAAGCTTATGCCGCCGGTATGGAAGAAGGCCGCGCGGCAGGTTTGGCGGAAGGTCGCGCACAGGCCGAAGAAGAAAGACGCAGCCTGCGGCAAATCGCCGAAACCTTCGGTACTGAAGTAGCGCAAGCCAATGAACTGATCGCTAACGACATGCTCGATCTGTCGCTGGATCTGGCCAAGGCAATGCTGAAAACCGCCTTGAACGTACGTCCCGAACTCATCATCCCGCTGGTGCGGGAAGCAATACACTATCTGCCTACGCTGCAGCAACCCACTCTGCTCCATCTGCATCCGGACGATATGGCCGTCGTCGCCGCACACATGAACGATGAATTGAACGCGGTCGGCTGGCGAGTGGTGGAAGATACGCACATGAGCCGCGGCGGTTGCCGCGTTGAAGCCGTCACCAATCAGATCGATGCCAGTACGACTACTCGCTGGCAGCGCATCGCTGCTTCGCTCGGCAAAGAATCCGACTGGCTCGCCTGATGTCCCGCCCTCCTCTTCCAGCCACGCCAAACAGCAGCCGCTGGCAAGCCTATCTGCGCGATTGCCGCACGCTGCTGGATATCGCCGAACCCATGCTGGTCTCCGGCCGCATCACGCGCGTGGCCGGGCTGGTGATGGAAGCGGTCGGACTCAAGCTCGCGGTTGGCAGCGCCTGCACCGTGCCTCTGGCAAATGGCGCACGGATAGAAGCCGAGGTAGTCGGTTTTGAAGACGACAAACTGTTCCTGATGCCACAAAGCGATGTCGAAGGTATCGTACCGGGCACCCGTGTGTTCCCGGTCGAAGTGGTGCAATCGCTGCCCAAACCCGGTGCCGTCAGCCATCCACGCCGGCGCCCTAGCGATCGCACCCGTCATCTGCCGGTCGGCATCGAATTGCTGGGCCGCGTACTGGATGGCGCTGGTCGTCCGCTCGACAGTCTGGGGCCGCTGCATGCAACACACGCCGCCCCCTTGAATGTGCGCGCCGCCAACCCTCTTTCACGTGCACCCATCACCGAGGTTCTGGATGTGGGTGTGCGCGCCATCAACAGCATGCTGACAGTAGGACGCGGTCAGCGCATGGGTCTGTTCGCCGGCTCCGGCGTCGGTAAAAGCGTGTTGCTCGGCATGATGGCACGCTACACCACGGCCGATGTGATCGTGGTCGGCCTGATCGGCGAACGGGGTCGTGAGGTAAAGGAATTCATCGAACAGATTCTCGGGGCAGAAGGCCTGGCGCGCTCGGTCGTGGTCGCCGCACCGGCCGATACACCGCCCTTGATGCGTCTGCAAGGTGCCGCCTACGCCACCGCCATCGCCGAGCATTTCCGCGATGAAGGCAAAGACGTATTGCTGATCATGGATTCGCTGACCCGCTATGCGATGGCACAACGCGAGATTGCTTTGGCGATTGGCGAACCGCCGGCCACCAAAGGTTATCCGCCTTCGGTATTCGCCAAGTTGCCGGCGCTGGTCGAACGCGCCGGTAACGGCAAGGAAGGCGGCGGCTCGATTACTGCGTTTTATACCGTATTGACCGAAGGTGATGATCAACAGGACCCGATCGCCGATGCGGCGCGTGCGATTCTGGACGGCCATATCGTGCTGAACCGCTCGCTGGCGGAAGCCGGACATTACCCGGCGATTGATATCGAGCAATCGATCAGCCGCGCGATGCACAATATCACTACGCCAGAACATCAAAAGCAGACGCGCAAGCTGAAGCAATTGACCTCCCGCTACCAGCGCAATCGCGACTTGATCAGCGTCGGCGCCTACAGTGCAGGCTCGGACCCTGTGCTGGACGAGGCGATTGCCCTGAATACGAAAATAGAGTCATTTCTGCAACAGGATATTACCGAACGCAGCGGCATAAACGAGAGCTTGGGGCAACTTGCCTCGCTATTCGAGTGATGGCCGCACGCATCGGAAAAATATAATTACTCAAAATGGCGACCTCCTCTGCACTAGACACACTGATAGAACTGGCCACCAAGGACAGCGACGAAGCTGCCAAACGTCTGGGCCACTGCATGAAGGCCGCCGAGGACAGCGAACAAAAACTGGTTTTGCTGATGCAGTATCGCGACGATTACGCAGCGCGTTTTCAGCGAAATCTGGAAAGCGGTTTGACGGCCATGGGTTACCGTAATTTCCAGCTGTTCATGGACAAGCTGGAAAACGCAATCAGCAGTCAGCAGTTGGTGGTACGCGAGGCGCATATACACGTCGAACAGGAGCGATCGGCATGGCAAGCCAGCGAACGCAAACGCATGTCCTACGGCACGCTGGCAAACCGGGCATTGAAGGCCAGTCAACTGGCAGAAAACAAACGCGACCAGAAGCAGACTGACGAGCACGCAGCACGACAATTTCTGTACAAAAGATAAACGACCGGAACAGGCGACAAACTCATGAATACCTCCGCGATCAACAACCCTCTCGGCATCCTGCAGGCACCTGCCAACAGCAGCAGGCAGGAAACTGCGCCCTCGTCCGAAGCAGGTGCGTTCAACCAGGTGCTCTCGCGTGAAATCGCCGACCGCAGCAATGCCGGCGGCAGTGCAGCAGAAAAAAATACACAGTCGTCCGGCAAAGGTAGCGGCACGACAAACGCCAAGAACGAAAACAGCAATACGGCCGCTGCCGAAACGGCAAAAAGCACAGAAAACGAGAAAGCTGCCGCTCTCGCCGCCACGCAAAAGGAAGAAACCGATGCTGCCGCGACCGCCCCTTCGGCAGAATTGCTGGCTTTTGTGGCCGCACTGACGCAGGCCAATACCGCTCAAGCTCCTGCTGCGGATACCGCACTTGATACTGCGGCGCTTGCCAAGGCTGCCGACATCGACACCAGGCTGGATGCAGATAGCGCGCTTGCAGCCGCAACCACGGCTGCCGGCAGCAAAGAAGAAGCCATCGGCAAAAAGTCGGACTTCGTTTCCGCACTGGATAAAGCCACAGTGGCGGCAAATGAAAACAGCAAAACACCAGCTGCATCAGCCACCGCTTCTGCCATCAAGGCCGATGCCGACCTGGCAGTCGCTGCTGCAACTGCGGCAGCCAGGGCTATCGAACCAGCCACCGTCAGCAATCCGCAAACCATCGCCATCAACAATGCCGCACTCCAGCATCTGAACGACGCGCAGGCCGCGCAATCTGCCAAGCTGGCACCGCAGGTCGGCAGCCCGGGCTGGGATCAGGCGCTGGCTCAAAAAGTGGTGTGGATGATTCAGGGCGCACAGCAAAGTGCAACTCTGACGCTGAATCCGCCCGATCTCGGCCCCATGCAGGTGACCTTGAACGTCTCAAGCAACCAGGCTACTGCGAACTTCACTGCGCATCAGCCCGAAGTTCGTCACGCGCTGGAGGCAGCGATGCCGCGCCTGCGTGAAATGCTGAACGATGCAGGAATACAGCTTGGCCAGTCCAGCGTCAGCGCCGGTTCGCCAAACCAGCAACAGGCATCCGGCGAACAGCAGCAGAACGGACGTCAAGCCAGCCGCAACGACAATGGCACGGAACCTGTCATCCACGTCAGCCACGTACCGCTGCCCTCCAGCGGCAACGGCATTGTCGATACCTTTGCCTGAACACGATTCGATAGCATATCTGCACCTTTCGCTGTCAAAACGCATACGCCGTAACAGCAAGGTTTTCTGAATGGCACCCATCTGCCCGTCACCCATTCATCAAGAATCACATCGTTTTCACACAATGCAGATGTTGCCCGCAGTAAATAATGGTTTAATGGGACCTTAAGCAGAAATGCCGCACTTTCAGACGATTTGCGGCATGCGCTGGAAGAAGCGACCACGGGACTGGATGACGTGAATACGATGATATGCGTCGTGTTCCCCTCTCTTTTCAATGCATCCCGTGTGTCGTTTTTTTTTAATAATGGCGTGTAATCAAAATGCATACCGTACTTGAGGAAGACAGATGGCAACAAAAGCAGCTCCCAAAACGACCAGCACAAACGCGGAACCACCGAAGAAATCAAAAACCCTGGTTATCGTACTCGCGTTGTTGATCATCCTGGCTGGCGGCGGTGCTGGCGCATGGTATTTCCTCGTCTATAAAACAGCAGTACAACCTGCACATGCTGCGCACGTCGCAGCGAAACCGCCGGTGTTTTTACCGATGGAAGCCTTCACCGTCAATCTGCAGGCTGAAAATGGCGAACAATTTTTGCAAACCAGTTTTACGCTGCAAGTAGTAGATCAGGCCCAGATCGACCTGATCAAGCTCTACATGCCGCATGTGCGCAGCCGCATACTGTTGCTGCTGTCGAGCAAAAAACCTTCGGAAATTCTGAGCGTGGAAGGCAAGACCACGCTGGCCGAAGAAATTATCCATGTCTTCAAACAACCATTTACACCACAGGGCCCGACCGTTCAGGTAAACAGCGTGTTGTTTACCTCCTTCGTCGTGCAATAAAATCATGGCCGATAATTTCCTCTCACAGGAAGAAGTTGATGCTCTTTTAAAAGGCGTCAATGGCGATCAGGATGAGACCGGCAAGCCGGAAGATTCGACTGGCGTGCGCCCATACAATCTTGCAACGCAAGAACGTATCGTGCGCGGCCGCATGCCGACACTGGAAATTATCAATGAACGTTTTTCGCGTCTGTTACGCATCGGCCTGTTCAATTTTCTGCATCGCAGCGCCGAAGTTTCCATCGGCCCGGTACGCGTATCGAAATACAGCGAGTTCATCCGCAACCTGGTGGTGCCGACCAACCTGAACCTGATCCACATGAAGCCGCTGCGCGGCATCGGCCTGATCGTGCTCGACCCGAATCTGGTCTTCCTGCTGGTGGACAATCTGTTCGGCGGCGATGGCCGCTTCCATACCCGGGTGGAAGGTCGCGATTTTACGCAAACCGAACAGCGCATCATCCAGCGCATACTCGGCATCATTTTTGAAACCTATGCCAAGTCATGGGAACCCGTTTATCCGGTTGAATTCGAGTACATCCGATCGGAGATGAATACCCAGTTCGCCAACATCGCGACGCCGAATGAGGTGGTGGTTGCCACCACCTTCACGATCGAACTCGGTCCGGTCAGCGGCGACCTGCATTTCTGCGTGCCCTACTCGATGATAGAACCGATACGCGATCTGCTGACCAGCAGCATGCAGGGTGAAACGCTGGAAATGGACAAGCGCTGGATACGCCTGATGACGCAACAGATCCAGACCGCGGAAGTTGAAATTCTCGCCAACATGGGTTCAGCCAAGGTAACCCTGGGCGACATCCTGAACATGAAGGCCGGCGACATTATTTCAATTGCCGTTCCGGAACAGATCACGGCGGAAGTCGATGGCGTGCCGGTGATGGAATGTTCGTACGGAAAACTGAATGGGCAATATGCATTGCGTGTGGAAAAACTGATCTATAGCGCAAACGAGTCAACGCAAGGAGAAGATCATGAGTAACGAAAACGAAGCGCAAAGCACGGCAGAAGACGATTGGGGCGCAGCCATGGCCGAACAGGAGCAGACGGAAGCCGAAGCTGCTGCACTGGCGCCGAAAGCTGCCTCAGCCACCGTCTTCAAGGATTTCTCCGGCGGCGACCTGAAAACCGGCACGCACAACGATATCGACTTCATCCTGGATATCCCGGTGCAACTGACTGTCGAACTCGGCCGTACCAAAATCGCCATCAAGAATCTGCTGCAACTGGCACAGGGTTCTGTCGTCGAACTCGACGGTCTGGCCGGCGAACCGATGGATGTACTTGTCAACGGTTGCCTGATTGCCCAGGGCGAAGTCGTGGTTGTGAATGACAAGTTTGGTATTCGCCTCACCGATATCATCACGCCGTCAGAACGCATACGCAAATTGAACCGATGATTTTTCCTCGTCTCATCTGGCTGGCCGCAGTGCCGCTGGCAACATTGGCCAACGCCGCCGGCACGCCTGCCGCCGCTGCCAGTACATCTACAGCAGGCAATCTGTTGCAGGTCACGCTAGGGCTGCTCGTCGTATTGGGTCTGATGGCAGCAGCAGCCTGGATGCTGCGCCGGTTTACCGGTGCAAAAGGCAGCAGCAGCGCCAACATCAAGATCATCAGTGCCGTCAGCGTCGGCAATCGCGAGCGCGTAGTAGTAGTCGAAATCGCCGACCAATGGATAGTCGTCGGCGTCGCACCGGGTCGCGTGAATGCATTGAGCACGATGGCACGCCAGGAAACACCTGTCATTACCGACGCGCCACCGGCAAGGAATTTTTCCAGCTGGCTTGCGCAAACCATCGAAAAACGCAATGTCCAATAGCACTTCCCACCTGCTGCGTCGCTGCCTGCCCCTGTTGTTACTCGCCTTGCCTGTGGCAACCATGGCGCAGCAAGCCGGCCTGCCTGCACTGACCAGCACGCCGACACCGGGCGGTGGACAAACCTATTCGCTCAGCCTGCAAACCCTGCTGCTGCTAACCAGCTTGTCGTTTTTACCGGCTGTGCTGCTGATGATGACCAGTTTTACCCGCATCATCATCGTACTTTCCCTGCTGCGCCAGGCGCTTGGCACCCAGAGTTCGCCACCGAATCAGGTCATTATCGGGCTGGCATTGTTCCTGACCCTGTTTGTGATGAGTCCGGTGCTGGACAAGATTTACGTCGAAGCCTATCAACCCTTTTCCTCCAACAAGATCCAGATAGGTGAAGCGCTCGACAAGGCGGTAGCGCCCTTGAAAACCTTCATGGTCAAGCAGACCCGCGAATCCGATCTGGCCCTGTACGTCAAGATATCCAAAGGACCGGAGCTGCAAGGGCCGGAAGATATTCCGCTGCGCATACTGGTACCTGCCTTCATCACCAGCGAGCTGAAAACCGCTTTCCAGATCAGCTTCGCCATCTTCATTCCCTTCCTGATCATCGACATGGTGGTGGCCAGCGTATTGATGTCGATGGGGATGATGATGGTGTCACCGGCGATCGTGGCCTTGCCGTTCAAGCTGATGCTGTTCGTCCTGGTCGATGGCTGGCAATTGCTGATCGGCTCACTGGCGCAAAGTTTTTACTGAGGATTTGCTATGACTCCCGAAACCGTCATGACCATGGGTCGTCACGCGATTGAAATTACGCTGATGGTGGCGGCGCCCATGTTGCTGGTCGCACTGAGCATCGGCCTGATCGTCAGTATTTTTCAGGCCGCTACGCAAATCAATGAAACCACGCTGTCCTTCATTCCTAAACTGGTCGGCATTTTTCTCGCACTGATCATTGCCGGGCCATGGATGCTGACGGTACTGCTCGACTACATGCGCGAAACGTTTTCCAGCATCCCCCTGCTCGTCAGCTAAGTGCAGCGCCAGCTTCCCGGACATCACATCATGTCGACATGATCTCTGTCACCAGCACCGAATTACATACCTGGATTGCCTCTTTCCTGTGGCCGTTGACGCGCATTCTCGGCCTGATTTCGGTCGCACCGCTATTTGGCAACGTCAGCGTGCCGGCACGCGTGAAAATCAGCCTCGGCATCATGCTCGCATTGGTCATTGCGCCTACCGTACCGGCGCTACCGGCCATGGACCCGATGTCACCTACCGGCCTGCTGATCCTGATGCAGCAATTGCTGATCGGCCTGACGATGGGCTTTGCGATGCGGATTGTGTTTGCCGGCGTCGAAATGGCAGGCGAAATTACCGGCATGACCATGGGCCTCGGCTTCGCCAGTTTTTTCGATCCGCAAACGCGCGCGCGATCGTCGGCAATCAGCCAGTTTCTGGCGCTAGTCATATTGATGGTTTATCTGGCGACCAATCTGCATCTGGTCGTTCTCTCCACACTGGCGCAAAGCTTCGAGCTGCTGCCGATTTCGAGCAGCTTTGTTTCGGGAGAGGGATTATTTCAGATCGTCCAATGGGGCGGTCGCATTTTCAGCGCAGGGGTGCAATTGTCGCTGCCTATCGTCGCCGCACTGCTGATCACGAATATTGCGCTCGGCATACTGACACGGGCGGCACCTCAATTGAACATCTTCGGTATCGGCTTCCCGATCACCATCGGCGTCGGCTTCATCATGATCGCCATCGTCCTGCCGTATCTGATGAATCCATTCATCAATTTGATGCAGGAAGGAATTGATGCGATGGGAAGAATTACTGTCGCACTGGCGCCGCTCAACTGAAACAAGGCGGATGGAAAGAGTGGTCTTGCAAGGCCACTCTTTCCATCAGTTCAGCATATTGAACAGAGACAGGCCGGAGATTTTGATAAACGACTGGCGTGCTGCTTCCAGCGTGTATTGTTGCTGCGTAAAGCGTGAGTAGGCCTCTACCGGATCGATATCCTGCAAATCGGAAAGCGTTTGCGAGTACTGGATTTTCAGGTCGGCACCGGCACTATCTAGGGAATCGATTTCCTTCAAACGCGTACCAACTGAGGTACGCACGGCAGATATATTGTCGAGCGCGTTTGCGATATTGATATTGGCTGTAGCCAAACCGTTAGCCAGCTTCGTTTTCCCGGCAGCGTCAGCGCCGGAAATCGACAAAGTATTGAGCAAGTCCGTAATGGTAGTGAAAACACTCTGATTGACACTTGGCTGTACGCTGAATGTATCGCCATCGGCAGGGCTGCCCTTGATATCAAACTGCATGCCGCCGAATGTAATGGCTTGCCCGGGAGTATAGGTCTGCGCAGGTTCCGCAGCTCCGCCATCCTCTGCAACCGTATAGGTGGTCAGACCGCTTATTGCATCAACCGCGAAAGTGAGCGCATAGTCATTGCTGCTCAACTGCGCAAGATCGACAACCGATCCGGTACTAATCAATCCGCTACCCGTGTTGTTCGTACCGGCAGCGGTCGCGAAATGCCCGTTGCCGGTAACCCCGCCTTCAAACACCGTACTGCCGGAATCACTGGAGGCAAGTTGTCGCGCGGCGCCGACCTGTAGCATACGCTGTCCCTGATCCCCGCTGTATGTCGCACCCGTCGCTGACTTCGCAAAAGGCTGCGATGACGTCTGGTAACCGGCAAAAATGTAATCCCCAATACTGTCGCGTGAATTTGCCAGGCCCATCAACTCGTCAAAATTGCTCCTCAATTCAGTTACATACATTTGACGCTGCTGGTCGTCCAGGGCGCCGTTACCGGCGGCAACAACAACATCCTTAACCGATTGCAATAACAGAGTCACGCTTTGCAGCACGCTCTCTTCTTCCGACAGTGCGTTTTTTGCATTGGAACGATTGGTAGCAAACTGGGCGTTGATAGCCAGAGCCTGATCCATACCCAGTGCAGAGGCAGCAGCGACCGGATCATCGGACGGCGACAGAATCCGGCGGTTGGTGGAAATCTGCTGCTGCGTTTTTGCCAGCGCCACTTGCAGATCACCGATCTTTCCGGAACCCATTTCAAAAATTGTATTGGTACTGATACGCATGAGTGCTTACCCCTATCGACCCAGAGAGATCAAAACATCGAACATATCGCTGACGGCCTGCATTACCTTGCCGGAAGCCTGATACGCCTGTTGATAGCGCAGCAGATTCGTCGCTTCCTCATCCAGATTCACACCGGACTCCGATTGCTGCGCCGTCTGTATCTGTTTCAGCAAGGTAGCCTCAGCTGCACTGTTGGTCTGCATCTCGCGCGTTTTATTGCCAACCAGGCTCACCACCTGACTATAGGCGCTGTTATAGCTCGCTGTACCACCCTGCAAAACCTTCTTGGTTTGTAGTTCGCCCAAGGCCAGCATATTGCGATTGTCGCCGTCACCGTTCGTATTGGCTTGTATCGTAAAGGTATCGCCATTGGCTGGTGCGCCGGCGATTTCGATTTCCATCCCGTCAAACGAGATGCTGGAACCGGCGGTGTACGTTACCGGCGTGCCGGCAGGAAAAGTCGTCGCCACACCGTTAGTGGTAACGGTAACTGCAACGGCTGGAAAACCGGTCAGGGTTGGCGGCACCGATGTCGCGTCGTAGCTCAGCGTAATGGGTGTCGCGATATTCGCCATGCCAAAATCCGAATTAACTTTTCCCAGGCTGATCGTGCCGTTGCCGGCATTGCCGGTCGGTGCAGCAGTACGAATCGGCGTTGCCGTTGCAATCGCGCTCAAATCCTTGATCAGTACATTGAAATCCGAAGCGCCATTGACGGTCGGTTTCACCACGAATTCGTCGCCGGCAGCCAGCGGACCTGTCAGCGAAAAACTCACGCCGTCTATCGGGGTCCCCGGAAAGGCGGCACCTGAATACATGGAAGTATTGTCCGGCAGACGCGTCACCTTGTAATTGGTGCCGTCGAAGGACAGGCGATAATCATTGGTCGTCAATGCATCGACATTGCTGATGCTGGCGCCTATCCCCGATCCAACTGAATTTTTGGTGCTGGGATTGACCAGGGGATCGGCCATCTTGAAAAAATCGCCACCCAGCGCACCGTTCTGGTCCTGTCCCAACTTGTGCTGCGCATTGAAGGTGGAAGCCAGGCCGATCGCAATCCTGCCCAGCGAATTCCGCATCGTATCCAGCGTCTCGCTGCGATACTGGAACAAACCGCCCAGATTGCCGCCGGTTAAAGAACTTTCCGGCAGGATGACGGTAGTGCCATTCGTGACATAACCGACTTGCAGACGTCCCGGATCGGTTGGCGAGGTCACCGTCGTCAGTTCCAGCACATCGTTCCCCACCACCAGCGGTTGGCCATTGCCTATGAAGATGCCGTAACCGCTTTCCTGCTTGACCACTGACACCTTGGTTTGCTTGGCCAGTTCCGAAACAATCAGGTCACGCTGATCAAGCAAATCGTTAGGCGGTTGACCGGTGCCATTCTGCGCCTTGGAAATCGCCTCATTCAACTGGGCGATCTGCTTGGCATAGGCATTGATATTCGTTACGACCGCACTGATTTCATTGTTGACGCCATCCTGCATGCCACGCAACTGGTTATCCATGCTCTGGAAACGCGATGCCAGTGATTCCGCACCCGACAGCATGGCCTGACGCGATGATGCAGTACCCGGATTCGCCACCAGATCCTGTATGCCCTTGAAGAAATCGGACAACACCGGCGTCAGGCCGGTGGTCGGATCGGCGATCATGTTATTGATCTTGTTGATTTGCGCGTAATACGTTGCCAGCTGGCTGGCCGTGCCCTGGCCTGCTATTGCCTGCGAGCCGAGAAACTCGTTATAAACACGCTGCACGGTTTCCACGGTGGTGCCGTTGCCGATAAAACCGTAACCGAAGTTCTGTCCGCCCAGCGATGCCTGAATAACCAATTGCCGGCTGTAACCCGGCGTCGCCTGGTTCGCGATATTGTGACCGGTAGTGGCAAGCCCTGCCTGTGCTGCGGCAAGTCCACTCTGTGCGATGCTGAGAATATTGGCCATGGTTGTTCTTTAAACGCTATATCGATGTGTACGGCATGACGATGGAAAACTTGAGCGGAGCAACTTGAGATTTATGCAACATGTGCTTACCTGCGTGCCGAAAACACTGCTCAACCCGCTAGATTCTTGTTGATGATGTGTGTGAGTTTTGCTGCATAGTTAGGATCGGTTGCATAACCGGCACGCTGCAAACCTTGCGCAAAGCCCTGCACATTACTGGCATTGGCCAGCACTTTTTCGTAACGAGGGTTATTTTTCAGCAGCTTTGCGTAATCGCGGAACGAGTCTGCATAGGAATCGTAGGCGCGGAATTTTTCCACCCGTTTTTGCGCTACGCCATTGACGTACTCTGTCGTCACGGCATCCACAGTCTTGCCTTTCCAGCCACCGGTTGCCTTGATGCCGAACAGATTGTGGCTACTGCCACCATCTGCGGTACGCATCACATGCTTGCCCCAGCCGCTTTCCAGCGCAGCCTGCCCCAACATGAATTTGGCAGGGATACCTGTGGTTTTGCTGGCGTCTTCTGCGTGAGCGTGCAGTTTTTTCTGGAAGGCCTGCACATGTGCAGGTTTCTCAGAGCTCGCGACTGCCACCACGGCAGCGGCCACGGCAGTACCGTTTCCCTCGTAGGCCGCAGCCAGTTGTGAATACTTGCCGTAGATATCACGTATCTGCGCTGGCTGCATCAAACCGATTTCATTGCCGGCCGTTGCGTTGCCATGCTCGTCGCTCATCGCGGCAGTATCGGTCGCCGCATTGTTGACGCTCAACTGGCGTATCAACACTTCGGCCAGCCCTATGCCCTTGTTGGCCATGCTTTGACTCATTTGCTGATCCAGCATCGACGTATACATTCTGGTTTGCTGGTTATCGAACACGCCTTCCTGCGGCGTCGCGTCACGCATGCTTTTCATGATCATGTTCATGAACAGCGCTTCGAACTGCTTGGCCGCAGCCTTCAGCGAACCAGGCGAATTCTGCCGCGCTGACTGCTTCAGCGACTCTATGCCCTTGGCATCGATCGCGAGCGAACTGTTCGAGTTATCGGCAGGTGTAATCATGCTTAGTTAATCATGTGAATTAGATGATTTCCAGCTCGGCGCGCAGCGAACCGGAAGCTTTCATCGCTTGCAGGATGGCCAGCAAATCCTGCGGCGTCGCGCCTATTGAATTCAGGGCTTTCACGACATCTGCCAGCGAAGCGGAATTCTTCAGCAAAATGACCTTGCCCGGATCCTTCATGATTTCAATTTGCGATTGTTGCGCCACCACGGTCTGCCCACCGGAAAACGGCGCCGGCTGACTAATGATAGGTTGAGTATTGATGGTGACCGACAAATTACCGTGCGACACCGCACAGGCATCCAGCGTTACCGCCTGATTCATCACAACCGAACCGGTGCGCGCATTCATGATGACCTTGGCGCTGACTTGCGCCGGCGTCACATTGATGCTTTCCAGCGCTCCGAGGAAGCTGACGCGCTCGTCGTTGCTGGCCGGGGCACGCACACGAATCACGCGACCATCCTGTGCCGCTGCCGTTTGCGGGCCGAAGCGTGCATTGACTGCATCGACCACGCGGCTGGCGGTGGAAAAATCGCTTTCTTTCAATTCCAGAAAAATCACGTCGCCCTGGCCCAGCGAAGTTGCGACTGCGCGCTCAACCGTCGCACCGGCAGAAATCCGCCCCACGCTCAAGTGATTGATTTGCGCCTTGCTGCCGTTGGCTGCAGCACCTGCGCCACCCACCACGACATTGCCCTGCGCCATACCGTAAATCTGGCCGTCGGCACCTTTCAACGGCGTCATCAGCAAAGTACCACCGCGCAGGCTTTTGGCATTCCCCATGGACGACACGGTAATGTCCAGCGTCTGACCTGGTTGTGCAAATGCCGGCAACGATGATGTCACCATGACCGCTGCGACGTTCTTCAATTGCAGATTGGTGCCTTGCGGCAGATTGACGCCCATTTGCTGCATCATGCTGACCACGCTTTGCACGGTGAAAGGCGTTTGCGTGGTTTGATCACCACTGCCGTCGAGGCCGACAACCAGACCGTAACCAATCAATTGATTCTGCCGCACGCCTTGCACGCTGGTCAGATCTTTCAGGCGTTCCGCATGCGATGCGAGAGGCATCAGCAGGCACGCTGAACAGGCGAGCATCTGCAATGATTTTTTAAACATGGAAGATGGTTTGAATACGGTTTTCATGTGCTTTCCTGGTTGCCTGTTTTCAAAATCAGAGAGGCAGTACGCTGAGGAAGAAACGCGCCAGCATCGATGCCACTTCGGCTCCATCGACTGTGCTATTGGTGCGATATTCGATTTTTGCATCGGCCACCTGCGTGGACGAGACGATATTGCCGGAGTTGACGGTACTCGGGTCGACCACGCCAGAGAAGCGAATGAATTCAGATCCCTTGTCGAGCGAAACCTGCTTTTCCCCTGCCACGATCAGATTGCCATTCGACAGCACATCGATCACGGTAACCGTCATGGTGCTGATGAAATTATTGCTGGAAGTGACCGCGCCCTTGTCTTCATACTTGATTGCATTCGATCCGCTGGCACTCAAACGATTGGTCAGGCTGCCCAGCAGTCCAAACACATTAGGTGCCGATGCGGTCACACTGCCGGTTTTGCTGGCTGCACTGCCCGCCTGCTTGCCGGCTGAACTTCTCTCGTTGATGACGATCGTGATCGTGTCGCCTATCAGACGCGCGCGCCTGTCTTCAAACATCGGACGATAAGCCGCTGTCTGGAAAATCGCGCCATTGCTCGGTGGTGCGATCATGCTGGCGGTCTGCGGCTGCGCCGTCAGCGGTGCTTGCACGATGGTATTCGGTATCGTCGAGCAAGCTGAGAGCGCAGCGCTTGCCACCACTACCAATGCCGTCCAAGAGTTTTTCATTGCCATTCCTTTACCCGCTTATCCGATCAATCACGCGTCTCGCCTAAATCTGCGTCAGACGTTGCAGCATCTGGTCGGATGTGGTGATTGCCTTGCTGTTGATTTCGTATGCGCGTTGCGTCTGGATCATACTGACCAGTTCTTCGACCACATTGACGTTCGACGTTTCGACATAGTTCTGCTTGAGCAGACCGGCGCTGTTGGTACCCGGCGTGTTGGTATTTGGCGTGCCGGATGCCGTGGTTTCCACGTACAGGTTTTCGCCGCGGCTCATCAAACCGGCCGGATTGATGAAGGTAGCCAATTGCAGTGCACCGACCTCGATTGCAGCCGGCGCGCCTGACTCCGTGACCGAAACGATGCCGTCACGACTGATCGTGATCGACGTCGCGTTTTCCGGAATCGTGATGGCAGGCTGAATAGGAAAGCCGCTTGAAGTCACCATCTGGCCTTGATTGTCGGTCTGAAACGAACCGTCTCGCGTGTACGCCGTGGTGCCGTCCGGCATCAACACCTGGAAGAAGCCGTCGCCTTCAATCGCCAGATTCTTGGCATTGCTGGTCAGTTGCAGATTGCCTTGCGTATGAATACGTTCGGTTGCCACCGGACGCACACCGGTACCGAGTTGCAGGCCGGATGGCAATTCCGTTTGCTGCGAGGACGCAGCGCCCGGCTGGCGTATCGTTTGATACAGCAGATCCTCGAACACGGCACGTGAACGCTTGAAACCGGTGGTGCTGACGTTGGCCAGGTTATTCGAAATGACGTCCATCTGCGTTTGCTGCGCATCCAGACCGGTTTTGGAAATCCATAAGGAACGTATCATTTTTTTCTCCGATACCCGTTAATAAAAACAGGTGCTTGTTTCATTGTGACCGCACAGCCATTAATTCAAAGAGAGAAACTCGGCTGCTTTGGCAGCGTTACTCTCGGCATGCTTCAACATATTCATGTGGAGTTCGAACTGGCGCGCCAGGCTGATCATGTTGACCATCGCATCGACTACATTGACATTACTGCCCTCGACCGCACCGCTGACCAGGCTCACATCGGCGTCCGCCACCACGTCTTCGCCGTCCTTGGTAACGAACAGGCCATCGTCGGCGCGCTTCAAATTGGCTTCATCCGGGTTAACCAGCTTCAGGCGACCGACCTGTATCGTCTGGCCCGGCCGACTGCCCGATTCCACCGAAGAGATCGTGCCGTCCTTGGCGATCGTGATGTGCACATCGGGCGGAATGGAAATCGGCCCGCCATCGCCAAGCACGTTCAAGCCGGATTGCGTTTGCAGCATTCCGTTTTCATTGATTCGCAAACTACCGGCACGCGTGTATCCTTCCGTGCCGTCGGCACGCTCCACCGCCAGCCAGCCTTTTCCCTGGATCGCCACATCAAGATCACGTCCGGTTTGCTGAAAAGGTCCGGCACGGAAATCGTTGCCTACCGTCGAGTCGACCACGAAGGTACGGGTCGGCAAAGCCGCATTGACAACCGGTACCGCACGGAAGGTGTCAAGCTGCGCGCGGAAGCCGGTCGTCGAGACATTCGACAGATTGTGCGTCACCGTCGCCTGTTGCTCCAGAATCTGCTTGGCGCCGGTCATCGCGGTGTAAATCAGTCTATCCATTTCCTTCTCCTGTGATCAGTCGCATCAGTTTTGCAAACCAGCCAGGACGACTGTCATCACTGCCTGCATTAGCGCAAGTTCACCAGCGTCTGCAGAATCTGATCCTGCGTCTTGATGGTTTGCGCATTGGCCTGATAGACGCGTTGCGCAGTAATCATGTTGACCAGTTCGGCAGTCAGATCGACATTGGATTCCTCTATCCGTGACGACTGTACCGATCCGAGGCCGCTGCTGCCGGGCGTGCTGGTACGCGGAACGCCTGACTCTGCCGTTTCCACCCACTGGTTGCCGCCAATATTCTGCAAGCCGTTCGGGTTGGCAAAACTGGACAGAATGACCTGACCCAGCGTCTTCACCTGGCCGTTCGTGTAACGGCCGACGATATCGCCATTGCTCGACACTGCAAAACCGGTCAGGGTACCGGCGTAATAGCCGTTAGGCAGCTGCTTGCTGATGCCGAAATCGCCGGCAAACTGCTGGGTGCCCGTATGGTCTATCGATATATTGAAAGGCGTTGCGGCACCCGTAGTCACTGCCATGGTCGCAACCAGCGGCGACGGTGTGGTACCGATCAGCGCACCGCCGGTATTGAATGCCATTGTGCCTATCATTCCGGCTGGGACGGTAGGTGGCGCAGTCTCGACAGGCACACCATCATTGGTGGCAAATACGCTCCATTGACCGCCGGCTGTCTTGACATAGAAAGTACGCAGTGTGTGCGAATTTCCCAGGCTGTCGTAAACCGGTGCTGAAGTCGCATCACTGAAAGTAAGCGGATCATTCGGATCGAAATTGGCGGCGACCAGATCCGGCTTGCGTGAATCGAGCTTCAGCGCCAAATCATAAGTTGTCGTCGCTTGCGGTGCCAGATCGGCCTTGTTGATCACCAGTTCGGTTGGTGCACCGGTAGCGACCACACCGTTGATGTCAGCCATATAGCCGGTCAGACGGCCGCCGGCTGCATTTTCGATAAAGCCCTCCTTGCTCAGGATAAACTGGCCGTTGCGCGCATAGCTGATCGAACCGCCCGTGCTCATGCGGAAGAAACCGTCACCGTTGATGGCCATGTCGAGTGGATTGTTCGATGCTGTAACATTACCCTGGCTGAACAATTGTGCCACCCGTGCGACCTGCGTACCGATGCCGATCTGCGAAGCGCCGGAACCAGTCAGGGTGCTGGCATAAATATCGGAAAACTGTACCTGCGACTGCTTGAAACCGACTGTGCCCGAGTTGGCGACGTTATTGCCGATTGCTTCTAGACTTTTGGTAGCGGCATTCAATCCGCTCAAACCTTGTTGGAAACTCATGTATTTCTCCTGGGTTGGTTTGCCGCTGTATTAAAGATACTGACGAATATCGGAAAGATCGAGTGCGCCCAGTCCGGGGACATTGAGTTTCACGCCGTTTTGAGCGGTAGTAACGGTCGTCACCATGCCGAACTGCAGTTCGTTGACCGCCACTTCCTTGCCCGCGACCTGCGCCGTCACGTCAAACGTATAAGTGCCATCCTCTGCCTTGCTGCCATCCGATTTCGTGCCGTCCCACAACAGCGGCACAGTGCCTGCCTCTTGCGGCCCCAGGCTCAACGTCTGCACAACGTTGCCGGATGCATCCTTGATCACTACTTGCGCCGAATCGACCGCCTCCGGAAACTCCACACCCATCAGGGCCTTGTCTTCCGCCAGGCCGAGTTTGTCGCCCGGCGCCAGAACGCCATGACCGATCAGATTGGCAGCCTGCAGCGTTTGACTGGACTGGTAGCTGCCAATCAAGGACTGCAGCGTCTCGTTTACCTTGTCGATGCCGGTCACTGTCGACAATTGCGCCAGCTGACTCGTCACCTGCGCGTTATCCAGCGGGTTCAAAGGGTCCTGATTCTGCATCTGTGTGACCAGCAGTTTCATGAAGCGATCCTGTGCTTCATCTGCGGTGGATTTGGTCGTCGTTGTACCCGGGTTCATTGCATCGAGTACAGATTGCGGCAAGGTATTACCGATAGTGCTCATGATTATTCCTTTTATTGTTTACTGGCCGAGCGTCAGCGTTTTCAAAAGCATCGTCTTGGCCGCATTCATGGTTTCGACATTGGTTTGGTAGGAACGTGAGGCGGAAATCATGTTGACCATTTCTTCCACAACATTCACATTCGGCATCGCGACATGGCCGGTTTCATCGGCGTTCGGATGTTTGGGATCGAACACCATTTTCAGCGGCGAAGCATCCTCAACCACCTGCTTGACCTTGACTCCCGTGGAGGTAGCACCCGCCATCGGCATCGACTGAAATTCCACCTGTTTGGCGCGATAGGTCTTGCCATCGGTGCTGGTCGTACTCTCGGCATTGGCGATATTGCTCGATACCACATTCAAGCGCTGGCTCTGCGCACTCATGGCCGAACCGGCGACGTTGAAGATATTAAATAGCGACATGATTATTGCCCCTGAATAGCGGTGAGCATTCCCTTGATTTTCGACGATGCCAGCGTGACGCTGACTTCATAGCGCATTGCGTTATCGGTAAACTGATTGCGCTGCACATCCATATCAACCGTGTTCCCGTCGATATTCCCCTGCTGCGCATTGCTGTATAACAGCGGCGCTCCACCTATCATCGCCTGGGTATTCGACGATAGATGCGTCGTGGTCGTCTTCACCAGATCGGGCGCTGTTGTGCTGCCGGCGCTCTTGGCTAACGCGCCTTGCAAAGCCTTGTTAAAATCAACGTCGCGCGCCTTGAAGTTGGGCGTGTCCGCATTGGCAATATTCGACGCCAGCAATTGCTGACGTTGCGCCCGCAGACTCAGTGCCGTCTCCTGAAAGCGCATCAAGTCATCCAGTTTTCCGATCATGTCGACCTCCGTAATGTGCGCTCAGGGAATTCCCGTTCTGCACCGATAATGGATTTGTATAGCGTGGATCATACGGAGCGCATGCTCGCTTCGATCAAACGATAAGAAGACAAAAATCCGTGCTATTCCCGGCTTTACTGCAGCGGGCAGTCAGTACCATGGTCGTGCAATCAATCCATAGCCTGCCATGAAACACACTTTAAATTTTGCTGTTGCCGCCCTCGCTTTCGCCGCGCAATTTGCCGTCGCGCAGGTAACCGAGCCCGAAGCACGTCAGGATCTGGGGCTGTTGAAACAAACGGCCGAACAGTTTTTGCGCATGCAGGCCACCGGCCTGCCGGGTGAAGTGCGGGTAACGATAGGTTCTATAGATCCACGCACCAAATTGCCGGCATGCGTCACACCGGAAGCATTCCTGCCTGCATCCAGCAAGGCCTGGGGGAAAACCAGCGTAGGCCTGCGCTGCAGCGTCCCATCGCGCTGGACCATTTATGTACAGGCAAAGGTACAAGTGCACGGCGAGTACATCGCTGCAGCTGCCCCGCTATCGCAGGGGCAAACCATAAGACAGGGCGACATTGCCAGGGTCAAGGGCGATCTCACCACTTTGCCGGCTGGTGTCATCACTGATGCATCGCAGGCAATAGGCCGCACCGCAGCCACCACCATTGTGCTGGGAGCGCCGCTGCGTCAGGACGCACTGCGCAACCAGCAGGCTATCCAGCAGGGCCAGGCGGTACGCGTAATCGTCAATGGGGCTGGTTTCAGCATCTCCAGTGAAGCGCGTGCATTGAATAATGCAAACGAAGGCCAGTTAACCCAGGTCCGCACACCGGCAGGTCAGGTCATCAGCGGAATTGCAAAACTGGGGGGAGTAGTTGAATTAATGTATTAACAATAAAAATTGAGACACAATATTTTACGTTTCACTAATTTAGTACTAAAGTTTGGCCTGATAACGTCGTTAGTCCCATCATGGGATAGGCGTTTTGCCGTAAACCAAACGGAGTGATGTCGTGAAAATTGATGATTCAAGCAAGAAAACCGCAGGAATAGGCGTCAGTACGACGCAAACGCGCGCGGGCAAGGGAACTGAAAAAGCCGCAGGCGCCAGCAAGGCTCCTTCGGCCAATGTCACGCTGTCTTCGCAAGTACAGGCGTTGACCAGCCAGGTTTCCAGCGCCAGCGTATTCGATACAAAAAAAGTGGAAGAGATCAAGGCAGCGATTGCCGGTGGCCAGTTCCAGGTCAACGCAGAACGCGTTGCGGATGGACTGATGGACACGGTAAAAGACCTGATCTC
>DGBN01000064.1 GCA_002384815.1 Oxalobacteraceae bacterium UBA4003
GTCTAGTAAAGCCGGGGCGATTCATTATTTGCACTCATCCTAGCTTCTGTTCTCTTTACTGTATTACCTAAAACTCACCTCTTGAATCAATCTACTTACTTCGTTTCAAAGTTCATCAGCTTACAAATTGAAAGTGTGAAAGCAGATTTGAATTGGAGAGATAGGTTTTGATTATTTCAGAGTGTTGCTTAGTTTTTTATGAAGCTGATACGAATTCAAAGCATGTGAGAATTGGTCTCCTGTTAAAAGCAGACCATCTACATTCAAGCCTTTATCCATCGTTGAGATAACGAGATCTCCAAAGCCTGAATCACATCCATCATATTCAGCAAGTAAATCTGCAATTGAAATCTCAGACAATTCTTCATTACGAACAATCAATGCTTTCTGATTGATATCAGCACCGAACTCTACAAACTCCTCAATCTGTTTTGCCAAGTCCGACAATGGAATCTTTCCTAGATTCTGATACAGCCATGCAGAAAGGTTTTCTTGTGGCAGTGAATAATATTGAACCCACTCCAATCCAAAGCCCTGCAATTCTTCTTCTGACTCTAGTGACTCAAAGAATTCAACAGGTTCAGAAGCATGGTTCAGCATATAAGGAACAGGATTGAAGAATTCACCTTCAAATCTATTCAACCTGGTTTTTGATTCGGCAGTTGAAGAAACCGTTATGTGTTTCAGCCAATCCCTAACATGTCCAACTTGATAGCCGATGTTTTTAGGCTTCTTTGTTGCCTGAGGTCCCTTGCCAGTTACCCTCCATTTCTGAAGGGTTGAAACAGATTCACCTATCCATTTAGATAGTGTCTCTTCATCGATGACCTGAGTATTAGAGAGTTTGTCAAAATCCACATCTCCATTACCTCCTGCATTCTTCATTGTCTCCAACACAGCTATTACATGCTGAGCAGTCATTGGAGTATCAGGAGGAAGATTCTTTAATGTAAAAAGGAATTCGTCAGGAGTCATTATAGTTTCGCAGTATCTTTAGCTTGTTTGATGAACATGTTCTCAACCTTTTGAAGGGCTTGTTTAATCTTGTCGTAGTTCGCCATCAAGTAATGTTCATTCACATCATTCATTTTGTGCTTGAGAAGAAAGTTATAAATTCTCTCATTAATGTCTAACCATGAAGCTGCAGTAGCCCATGTCCTTCTCAAATCATGATGACTGATTAGCTTTCCTGATAATTCATGCAAATTAGCGAAGTGGAACTTGCAGTCTTTAGGAACATGACCTGAATCACTATCTGCATATCCGAAAACATACTCATTAATTGCATTGTCTCTTCTTCTTTTCAAAATCTGCATACCGAGTTTTGAAACTGGAAATTTATATGTCAGCTCATTTTTAGTATTTAGATATTTAATCTCTTCCAATTCAAAATCAACATTTTTGAGAAGGAGGGGAGCGATATCAATTGACCGACCACATTGTAATAATGAAAGC
Source organism: Oxalobacteraceae bacterium UBA4003 (assembly GCA_002384815.1). GTDB lineage: Bacteria > Pseudomonadota > Gammaproteobacteria > Burkholderiales > Burkholderiaceae_D > Oxalicibacterium. The sequence continues at coordinate 1,456 of DGBN01000064.1, forward strand.
ATGATGTAATCACTAACAACCTCATTATGTTCACGGTAGTCAATTAAAGCATTCCACCAAAGAGAGAATTCTTCTTTTCTGAATTCCAGCATATTGGTTCTGACACCTGCTTTTTTCCAAAGCTTATGTGCAGACAATACATCTACAGGATTATGAAAGTTCTCTTTAATATCCAATTCAAGAATCGGAATAATGTAGTTGTAAGCTGAATTCAAATATTTGAAACAAAGCTGATGAGTTCTAGTAATAGGTTGGAGACCATTCTTTTTAATGATTCTTGTAGGCTTGGCTACACTGAACATTTGAAAGCGAGTTTTAACTTCTTCCCTAGTTATTTCTCGGAACGGTCGATCCAACCAATTTGATAAAACGGCAGTTTTATTCACCTGCCATGTATCGCCAACCTTTTTGAGTAGGGTGATTTTCTTTTCGGAAAAATACTCTTTGGTCAGAAGCATATCTTTTAGGGTTCCATCTTTGCCACCCTTGTTTCCAATAAGATGGTTATTGGTGTATTCATCAAGGAGCCATTCAAGAGTTTGTTCTGTATGAGTGGCAGACTTTTTAGCCTCAAGACGTTTTGTCTTTTTGATATCGATAGGGTCAATGCCTGATGTCAAATCAGCCAACTTTTGTTGAGCCAAAGTTTTAGCCTGAGCTAATGTGATTTGCCCATACTTTCCTAATGTGATTCGTTTTGGTGCACCGTTGGCTACTCGCTTATAGACAATGAAAGTTTTGCTTGAGGCTCCAATCCTGAGTGCGAATCCTGGAAGCCCCAAGTCATATACCGTAATCTGTTTTCCGTCTGCTGACAGAGGGAAAGCATCGATGACCGCCTGAGTGAATTTTGACTTCTTAGGATATGAATACATTGTGTAGCCTTGTGGTGAATGTGTAGCCTAATCATAGATCGAGGCTACATACATTGTCTAGGCTACGGATTATGCTACACGGCAGTGGCAATCAATGGCAATCAATGGCAACGAGTGAATGCCAATAAATGAATGAAATCAACGACTTAATATGAAGAGTGAGTGTTCATGCGGGTCTCAGAAGGGTCAAGAGAACGACTCATAAGCCGATGCAGCTTCTGATAAACTGAATGAAATCAATGACTTGCGCAAAACATTTCATGGATTTGCTACATTTATGCTACAGGAGAATTTATAGATTTTGATCCGCTGTTGCAGCGGATCAAGCTTGTTTGAAATCCGTTGATATAGTAATATTTTTGGTTGTTAGATTTTCAGGGCCTCTAGCTCATGCTTGGTTAGAGCAGCGGACTTAACAGGTCATTTTCTAAGGCTCTTAGTAGTTATGGAAATGACCAATATGGGTTGCTTTGAGGTAAGTTAGCTCTGCTTCTTTGTAGAATTGCTCAAATTCGGGGAAACCTCTGATGCGAAATCATCGTGGCAATCCCGAGCGAAGCTCTCGATTTAGAGAGAACGTGTAGAGACTGTACGGGCAAGTCGTAAAGACAAGAGACAGTCCAGACCACAAACCTGAAAAGGGTGGCGAAAGCCATAGCTGGTAAGCATAATCCGTTGGTGCCGTGTTCGACTCACGGGAGGCCCACCAGTTGTATAAAAAACCACCCTCGCACAGGGTGGTTTTTTGTTTAAAGGTCGTATTACGAGTATCCCCCTTCTACATAAATCTAAATCTAAATTTAGATTTACTGTATATTAATACAGTTAAATGAAATTAATCCCCAAAAAAACACACTAATTAATGTGAACTACACATAATTTAAAACTATATAATGTTTGAATTCAAGCAAACAACTTAATTATTGTGACTTACGAAGAATTTCGACGTCATCTCGGAAAAGCTGGCTTAAAGCTTAATGAGTTTGCAGAGTTGGTGAAGATGAATAGCTCATCACTTAGCAACTTGAAGAGGAATGGCGATGTGCCAACGCATCTAGCAATTATTGCCACATTACTTGGCGAAATGGCCGAGCGAAGAATCGACTTTAAAAATATTTTGGCATCAATTGAAATTTCACCTAAACGTGCGCGTGGGGCAGGTTTGGGGAAGTTTGGTGGTGACAAACAATCTGACTTAGATTTATTTCAAGGATGAAAATGATGGAAAAGTCTCGCAGCGTCTCTTCGAGAAAAAGCCGTACCGTTATTTCCAAAACACCAGCGACTCAAAAAAAAACAGGAAGCAAACTTATCAAGTCTGTGGATGTGAGTGAGCCAATAGATGTATTAGCTGAGTATCGTAACCAAATGATTTGCGGTAATACTGTCGAAGTAATGCGTAAGCTGCCTGCTCAAAGTATTGATTTGATTGTCACTTCACCACCTTACAATCTTAAAAATTCTACAGGTAATGGGATGAAGGATGGCAGAGGTGGTAAGTGGAGTAATGCGGGTTTGTTGAATGGCTATGCAAATTATGATGATTGCATGCCACACGATGAGTATGTATTGTGGCAGAGAGAATGTTTAACAGAAATGATGCGCGTTCTGAAAGACGATGGCGCTATTTTCTATAATCATAAGTGGCGTGTTCAAGGAGGTCTTCTTCAAGATCGAAATGATATTGTTGATGGATTCCCTGTAAGGCAAATAATTATTTGGCGTCGCAAAGGCGGGATTAATTTTAACAAAGGTTATTTTCTTCCTACCTATGAAGTTATCTACTTGATTGCAAAACCAAAATTTGTTCTTGCCCCAAAAGCTAATAGTTACGGCGATATTTGGGAGTTCACCCAAGAGTTAAATAATCCGCATCCAGCACCTTTCCCTGTAGATTTAATAGAACGGATAATTACGAGTACCAATGCCAAGATTGTATTGGACCCATTTATGGGAAGTGGGACAACGGCGGTCGCCGCGAAAATTCAGAGTCGCGATTTCATTGGCATTGAGATTTCACCTGATTATTGTGAAATGGCAAAGGCGAGAATTGATGGAAGAGAGTGGCAAGATCCAAATTCTGAACTGCAATAGGCGTTACACATGTGAGGTATGTAGGTAACCCTTGCATACCTCAATAACACTCAAATACTGACATTCAATTGCATCTGTATTTGGAAGTACGTTTCCTTGGGCATCGTGAAATTTAATGCTAACGGGCCTTGTTGCTGTTACAGGAAGTGGAAGTAAAAAAACTGATTTCGTTACGTTAGCTAGACCAGCTTTTCTTATCGAGTCTGCGTAAAAAATTTGTTTAACGATATCTGATAAAGATGGAGTATTTTTAGAAATATCGTAATACTTGGCATCTTTAATATGCATCTCTGTTGGTGATATTTTCTCAAGTATATCTGGCAATTGTCTTGATTGTGTTCCACCTGTCTCACCACTTTGATAATAGTGGATTGGACGAGGCATCATTGCAAGTATGGTTGAATGAGCTACCTGCGTCGTAAATTTTAGACGACACATCTGTTCCCATACCGACCAAAAAGATTTAATTCCAAATACCTGATCTTTTCCTTCAAATTCACGATTAAATTCAATTACTCTAATTAGAGTTTTTAATAACCAAATTGATCGATAGTCAAACGTCTGATTTAAGCGTTTTTTCAATACCGAAATAGCATAATCTGCTTCGACAGGAATGCTTGTAGAGGTGTCGGTAAGATCCTCAAATAAGATGCTCTTATTACCCGTAGCATAGAGCCAACCGATTTGTCGATCCGCTTTAGCTACGGCCCAAACATGTAACTTTGAAATCATCACATCCTGGCTCTGTTGCTTAAGTCTGGATACCGTCTGAAAATAAATTGGCGAATTCGATTTATCAATCAGGGGCGTTACCTTTGCAATGGTCTTAGACCAAATTACTTTACCTCTATTTCCAACTTTATCCTGTTGTTGGGTCCATCTATAAACACCATGGCGTACCCAATCATCTAATATTTCCTGAAATAGCAAAATACGAGACAGAGATGCAATATCAGAAACGTCTATCTGTTCGCCTACTGTTGACTGAGAATTTTTCTTTTGTGAAGAGTATTTCGCTATAGAGCGAAATATTAAACGAGCAGAGGCTACTTTTTTTTCGACGCTGTCCGCGTGAGCCAATGTGGTTTTAGGTAATGAAAAAAAGTGGTCGCCATGGACTTCAGCATAGCCACAGAATCTTAGTGTTTTTTTATTATCTGAGTTCTCAATCCATCCATTTGCATATGCCTCATCTGCAAACTTCTTCGGAAGTTCTGTAAAAGACATGCCGTCTTCGACCCATGAAAGCGATCTAATGTCATTCATGTTAATTATGCCGTAGCGTGATAACGGCGAAGAACGTGAAGAAGACCACTGCTGAAAACATTGTCATCAGCCATAAATGCAGATTGAAGTGAAGAGAATGACTTAAATTCTTCCGAGAAGATAAGCTCTCTTTTCCCATGCCTCAAAACGTCATCCCACAAATAAATAAAAAGCTTTTTACCTAAAGCGTTTTTGAAGGCAGCTTGATTTGCAATTTCACTAGTACTTAAAAAGCGAGGACCAATTAATCGGTCTTCATCAAAACCGTTATCGGATAAGAGCTTATTTATAGATTCGCCAAGCTGCAGCCATGAATAATTTTTTGTCTCTATAACCAAATATTCCTCAACCATAGCAGGGATGCTTGGATCAAACATGATTGGAATGAATTCGAATTCCCAACGTCGTTTAAATGCGGAGTCTAATGGCATGACACCCTGATCTGCACTGTTCATAGTCGCGTACAAAGACAAATTTTGAGGTAAGTAAAGTTCACCTTCCCATGCTCCAGCAAGCTCGGCTTTTAAGAAAAGATCGAGCTCTTCTGATACACAAATTTGGTATTCGCTACGGCCGTTAATATCTCTATCCAGTAATTGAATCAACTCACCAAAAATGGAACCCGCATTTCCTCTGTTCAGTTCCTCAATAATCAGATTGAAATGTAAGTCAGGATTTTTAACGGCATTAATAAAGGCTTTTATAAATGGGCCTGAACTGAATCTATATTGAATAGAATCACCATTTTGAATCGGCTTATATGTGCCGATGAAATCACTATTTAAATAATCAGAATGAAAAACACATCTGGTGGAATTACCTAATGCATTTAGTCGGTAACTTTTACCTGTGCCTGGCGCACCATAAATTATGATATTTCTTGCTGGATTCTGATTGGTGGCAATTAGGGATTGGGCGCCGCTTCCCTGCAAAATGGCAGTCAGATAATTTATAGTATTTTCTAATTCTTGTTGCCCAAGCGGTAGCGGCAAATCATCTGAATAAGGAAGAGCATTTGCGCATCTCACAATCTTAACTACGGTTGTAAAAAAAGGCTTTGTTTGGCTTCCTAAAAAAGTAGCTAGCTTGCCATCGAATTTTGGCATTGCCCAAGGTTGATCAGTAGCTGGATCTAATCCTTTATTGATGGCCCTCCAATTTTTCTCATGGTACTTCGCGTATGGCGTAAGTAAATTGGTATAGGGAAGTATGAGATTAATAAAACTAATAATCACTTCAAGAGGGCAAGATACCTGCTGTCCCTTAGATACATTACTACTTCCAATTTGAACGAAGACAGCCCCCTTATCGAGAGATGCTGGAAAAGCAGTTTGAATTTGAGACAGATATTGCTGTAAATGGTTGAAAGACAATTTGCTCCCCTATCAATAATAATCACCATGCTTTTGGTGTTGGTCTTTGCAGATCTTGTGGCACGCAAGCTTAATATGTCGTTATAGCAAGTATGGACGCTAGATGCCTAGTCTGCCAAGTCTGCAAACGGTAATTATCATAATTTTCTCAAAAACAGCCATTTAGATAACCTCATTTGGCGGGTTTAAAGAAAGCGTATTTGCATGGGAGGGCCTTGCCTACAGTTTTGAAAAAATGCCTAATTTAATGAAGTAAAAAACTCATCCGCTGAGCTGTACTCTCCTTGTTCAATTTCACAATTCCCTAGCGCCAGAATTCTAAGTAATGCAAACGTCTCCTTTTGCTCTTCATAGCTTTTCAAATCCATCAGCACTAGCTTTACCGATCCATGCTGAGTGATGAGCATCGGTTGTCGAGTTTCACACAATTCCTCAACGATTTTATCTGCATGTTTTTTGAGATAGCTTAACGGCTTCGCTTGTGTAGGGAATTTCATATCAACCTCAGCTCAATTTGAGAATTGATTGTAAAGGGATCTGGTCGTAAATCGCAGACTCGAACATATGTCTTATAGCGTGCCTCCGCAGTAATCTCATGCATTTCAAAATCGCCAATGTTCAACAACCTTGTAATTTTGTGTAGCCTAATTTTTGACCTGACTACATTCACTGTCTAGGCTACGAATTAGGCTACACGAGAGTGGAAACCAATGGCAACCAATGGCAATGAACGAATACTAAAAAATCATTTAAAACAGAGACTTAACAAGAAGAGTGAGTGTTCATGCGGGTTCCGAAAGGGTTTAGCTAACGACTCATAATCCGTTGGTGCCGTGTTCGACTCACGGGAGGCCCACCAAAATTTGTGTGGCAGAATCAAGGACTTCCGGAAGGAAGTCCTTTTTTTTGGGGGGGGAAATGTTCGTTTGGAAATGGCAGTGAATAACGTCGGCTGCCCGGCTTAAAAATCATCAAATCCGTTCCCGCTGATAGCCGTCTGGTATTCCTTCCCTGGACAGCACCCACTGCCATAACTGGATATCGCGTGCGCGAAATGCGCCTGCGCAAGAGAGCAGGTAATAGCGCCACATGCGATAAAAGCGCTCCCCCAACTCATCTGCAAAGCGTGGCCATGCAGTATCGAAGTTGCTGAACCAGGCCATCAGCGTTTTGTCATAATCGGCACCGAAGTTGTGCATGTCTTCAATGACAAATAAATTGTCTGCAGCGTCGCCGATCTGGCCTGCTGATGGCAGGTCGCCATTGGGAAAGATGTATTTATCTATCCATGGGTCAGGGGTGGATTTGCGCATGTTCTTGCCTATGGTATGCAGCAGGAACACGCCGTTCTTTTTCAGACATTGATGAGCGACTTTCATGTAGGTCCGGTAATTTTTGCGGCCTACATGTTCAAACATGCCGATACTGGCGATCGCATCGAATTCTTCATTCAGTTCGCGATAATCCTGCAGGCGAAATTCCAGTGGCAGATGTGCGTAGCGTTGCTGCGCCCATGCAACCTGTTCCTTTGAAATGCTCACGCCTACGCATTCGACACCATAATTTTCAGCCGCGTAAGCCATGAAGCTGCCCCAGCCGCAACCTATGTCCAGTACACGCATGCCGGGTTTGAGTCGCAGTTTGCGGCAGACCAGTTCCAGTTTGGCTTGCTGCGCCTGTTCCAGGTTGCTGGCATTTTCCCAGTAGCCGCAGGTATAGGTCATGCGGGTATCGAGCATTGCTGCGTAAAAATCATTGCCCAGGTCATAGTGCACTTCCCCAACCTGTCTGGCGCGTTTCATGTCTTGCCGGTTCAGCAGTTTTGCGGACAGCGCATGTCCCAGCAGGCGTAGTGGTTGAATCTGATCGGTCAGTCTGCTGCCTAAAAGGCGTGCAAAAAATTCATCCAGTTCTTCTGCATCCCACGCGCCATCCATATATGCTTCGCCTAATCCTAGGTTGCCCCGGGAAAACGCCCGTTCGGGAACGCCGGCGGATTTAAGTTGCATGTCCCACGGACTGGAGCCGTTGATCTGGATGGATGCCTTGCCAAGGAGTTCTACCGTGGCGCGATACAGGCGAGAATTCTTGGGAGTGAACGGTGTTGTGCCTTGAGGCAAGAATTGAGCGGACATTCAGGAAACTCCTTTCGATTTGATGACCAAAGGCTTGTTTTAAAATGCTTGTTTTGAGCAATTCATGCGTCGGGAAGATTATTCGATTGCGCGTATATCTTGGCGTTAAAATATGCAAAGATTATGCATATTTATGGCGCCATGTAAAAATGAAATTTCCCCGCATTTATTATCAGGAATGTTGCACTAAAGGTTAAACATGGATATTGAGCTTGCCCGGACCTTTCTTTATATCGTGCGTTCAGGCAGTTTTATTGCTGCCGCCACGCGTCTTCATGTCACGCAAACCACCGTGACGGCGAGGGTGCAAAATCTTGAATCGCAACTTGGTTGTTTGCTGTTTGTACGTAATCGCGCCGGTGCGCGTTTAACCGACGATGGCGAACGTTTCGTAGGATATGCCAGCCAGTTGGTGCAAACATGGGATGCGGCGCGGCGTGATTTGCCTTTGCCCGATGGTTATGGCGATTCGCTTGCGCTAGGTAGCGAGGTGAGCTTGTGCAACCCATTGATGCTGCAATGGACGATGCAACTCCGACGCGCCTTGCCCTCGCATGCCATTCGCGTGGAGGTTGGCGATGGCAGTAGCTTGCAGTCCAAGCTGGAGCATGGCTTGCTGGATGCCGCGTTGGTTTATCGGCCGGAATACTGGAGCGGCATGCAGGTAGAGCAACTACTGGAAGAAAAATTGGTGCAGATTGCATCGACCAAAAATCCTGAGCCCTATGTGTATGTCGATTGGGGGCTGGATTTCAGAAAACAGCATGATGCAGCCTTGCCGGACAAGGCAAAAAATGTCCTGTCTTTCAATCTGGGGCCGCTTGCCCTGCAATACATCCTGCAATGCGGCGGCAGCGGTTATTTCCGCACGCGCGTCGTACGGCGCGCGCTGGCCCAGGGCCTGCTGGAAAAAGTGAAATGCACGCCTGAATTTTCGTACCCGGTTTATCTGGTTTATTCGCGCGAAAAAGAATCCGAGGTGATGCAAAAAGCTTTTGAGCTTTTACGCACCGTGGTGACGGAAGAGGTCGATTGGTCCGAACATTGGGAGTTTACACCGTGATGCCTGCAAGACAAGCATGCGTCCGACGAGCAGGCAGGAGATCCAGTGATTCTGGATGATTGATTTTCAGTAAAATTTGATCTAGCGCAATACGATGATTTCTCTGTGGCAATATGATGCGCACATGTATTCATCATGGCAGCGGCAATAGAGCTGCTTTTTACACCACAAGCAGGGATCTCGGATGCGCACTAATTTACCGGTTACGAATACCGAATTCATTTTAAGAGATGAGATGTCCTTGGTATCCAAAACCGATACCAAAGGCCGGATCACCTATGTGAATCCGGCATTTATTGAAGCCAGCGGTTTTGTGGAAGAAGAGCTGCTCGGAAAACCGCATAATCTGATTCGCCATCCTGACATGCCTGAGCAGGCATTTGCAGATATGTGGCAGACTTTGCAGCAGGGTTTGCCGTGGACTGGCATGGTCAAAAACAGACGTAAAAATGGCGATTTTTACTGGGTCAACGCGAATGTCACGCCGGTGCGGGAAGAGCAGAAAATTGTCGCGTATATGTCAGTGCGCAGCAAACCGAGTCGGGTGCAGGTAGACGGTGCGGCAAAAATTTACGCACGTTTCAAGGCTGGCAAGGCCAAAGGCTTGATGATCAGACGCGGCGAAGTCGTGGCGTCGGGGCTGCTCGGCAAGCTGGCATCGCTGAAAAATATCGGTTTGGGCACACGTATAGGCATCGGCATGAGCGCGCTTATTGCGTTGATTCTGACGCTGGGATTTGCTGCTGCCACGGCAGTTGAAAACGCTGCCTGGTCTTACGGGTATGGTGCGGCAACGATTGCCGGCGTCGGTATCGCCATTCTGTCGTGGGCAGGTTTGTATTTTTCCATCATGCGGCCGCTGAACAGGCTGATTGACAAGACTCGGGTGATTGCCGGCGGCGATTTTTCGGCAAATTTCGATGTCGATCGTCATGATGGTATGGGGCAATTGCAACAGGCCTTGCAGCAGATGAATGTGAATGTGCGCTCTGTGATGAGCGATATTCGTCAGAACGTCGATTCGATCACGATTGCAACGAAGGAAATTGCCGAAGGCAATATGGATTTGTCGCGACGCACTGAAGCGCAGGCTTCCAGCCTGGAGGAAACCGCATCCAGCATGCAGCAATTCGCCGCCACTGTTAAGCAGAATGCAGACAATGCGCAGCAGGCGAACTGCCTGGTGCTGTCGGCATCCGAGGTGGCCGGAAAAGGAGGAGCGGTGGTGGAAAAAGTGGGGGTAACGATGAATGAGATCAGCGCCTCTGCCAAAAGAATTGTCGATATCATCAGCCTGATTGACGGCATTGCGTTTCAGACGAATATTCTGGCATTGAATGCTGCCGTGGAAGCAGCGCGTGCGGGTGAGCAAGGCAAGGGCTTTGCTGTGGTGGCGGGAGAAGTGCGTAGTCTGGCGCAACGCTCTGCCAATGCCGCCAGAGAAATCAAGCACTTGATCGATGACTCAGTAGGCAAGGTTGGGGTCGGCAATCGCCTGGTTGGCGATGCCATGGCAACCATGGAAGGTATCGTCGATTCAGTGAAAAGCGTGACCGACATCATGAATGAAATCACGCAGGCGAGTCGCGAGCAACGTGACGGGATCGAGCAGGTCAATCTGGCTATTTCTCACATGGACCAGGTTACGCAGCAAAATGCTGCACTGGTTGAGGAAGCCGCTGCTGCCGCCGCGAGTCTGGAAGAACAGACCGAGCATTTATCGCAATCGATTTCAATTTTTAAAACGGCCGGCGGTGCAGCCATGGTGCCGGGTGTAGTCCGCAAGCAGCCCGGTTCATCTGCACAACGGGCCATCGGGCATAGAACAATCGCATCGATATTGTGATGTGTCATGAATGAGCGCATGCGCGTAACTGCGGCAATCACGTTTTTACACCGTTCCGACTGCCTGCCGCTGCCCGGCGGCTTAATTCATTCAGCCAGCCTTGCCATTTTTTCACTACAACCCATTGATAAATCACGTGTTTCTGCCTTACGGCGTATAATGCATCTGGTTTTGTCAAGGCAGTGACGGTAGTCGAGAAGGTCCAGAATTCCTACAGCGCTTCGCGCCTGCTCATTGCAGCCTTGTTTCATCAAGTAATCATTCAATTATCGAAAGAGTCAGGTCTTTTCCGGATTCGTCACGGGTATGCATTATTTGCATGCCCCAATCGCATTAACGTCCCAGGAACCTGCTGCACACAATGTCTGACAATCAGTCTGCTTTGCCCGCCGAAACGCCCATCGTGACACCTGATGCTGCGCCTGCCATCCGCTTTCAGGATTTCGGCCTTGCGCCGGAAATTCTCAAGGCGCTGAACGATCAGGGCTATGTTCATCCGACGCCTATCCAAGCCGAGGCGATCCCGGTTGTGCTCAAAGGCATAGACGTCATGGGAGCCGCGCAAACCGGCACCGGTAAAACGGCGGGTTTCTCGCTGCCTATCATCCAATTGCTGATGGCGCATGCCAATTCCAGCGCTTCGCCGGCACGTCATCCGGTGCGCGCATTGATCCTGACACCGACACGTGAGCTGGCCGATCAGGTTGCGGCCAACGTCAAAGCCTATTCGCGTCACACGCCTTTGCGTTCGCTGGTTGTTTTCGGCGGCATGGATATGGCGCTGCAAACCGCAGCCTTGCGCGGCGGGGTGGAAATCGTCATTGCGACGCCGGGTCGTCTGCTTGATCACGTACAGCAAAAATCCATCAATCTGTCGCAAACGCAAATCCTGGTGATGGATGAGGCGGATCGCATGCTGGACATGGGCTTCCTGCCTGATCTGCAGCGCATCATCAATCTGTTGCCCAAGCAGCGGCAGAATCTGATGTTCTCGGCAACCTTCTCGCCGGAGATCAAGAAGCTCGCAGCAACTTTCCTGAAAGATCCGGTCACGATTGAAGTTGCGCGCAGCAATGCGACGGCGGAAAACGTCACGCAAATCGTCTACAAAGTGGAGGAAGAAGCCAAGCGCGATGCGGTGTCCTTCATCATCCGTGAACGCGGTCTGAAGCAGGTTATCGTTTTCTCGAATACAAAAATCGGTGCATCGCGCCTGGCGCGTCAGCTGGAAAGCGAAGGCGTCAAGGCTTCCGCGATTCACGGCGACAAATCGCAATCGGAACGCATGCAGGCGCTGGAGCAATTCAAAAACGGCACGATAGAAGTGCTGGTGGCGACCGACGTCGCCGCGCGCGGTCTCGATATTGCCGAACTGCCTTGCGTGATCAACTTCGACCTGCCGTACAACGCGGAAGATTACGTGCATCGTATCGGCCGTACCGGACGCGCAGGTGCATCGGGTGATGCGATTTCACTGTTCTCGGACAAGGATGCACGTTTGCTGGTCGACATCGAGAAAATGATCAAGCACAAGTTTGTGCCGGCTGAACTGATCGGGTTTGCACCTTCATCCGGACGTAGTACAGAACGCAGCCATGATCGTCGCGCACACGAACGCAGTCCGCGCAAAGAGGAATCTCGTCCGTCGCGCACACCGGAACGCAGCACCAGCGTGCCATCGAATGGCAGTCGCAGTGCGTATGCTGCCGCGCCGCGCAAGGAAAAAATCGATCCCTTCTTTACCAGGCCGTATGAGCCGGCACCATCAACTGTCAGTGATGGCAAGCTGGCGGATCAGGTGCCAGCCAAACCGCAGAGGCACAAGGTGGCAGCTTTGCTGGGCGGCGCGCCCAAACGTTGAGTTTCAGTACATCAAAAAAGGACGCCTGGGCGTCCTTTTTTATTGCGGGCCGAATCGTTGCGCCCATTCGGAAATTGCGCTTTGCCAGAATGTCTCAAGCGAATCGACATGCTTAAGCTGCAATTCCAGGAAGCGTGCCGCGCACAGTAATGCATCCAATGGATACGCCAGATCGAGTGCCTGGGCACCGGTTTGTTTTGACAGTTTTTCTCCTGCCGCATTGAGAACCACTGGCACGTGCATGTAAGAGGGCGTTGGCAATCCGAGTAGCTGCTGCAGGTAGGTTTGTCTTGCGGTCGACTCCAGCAAATCCGTGCCACGCACGATGTGTGTGACACCTTGTTCTGCATCATCGACGACCACTGCCAGTTGATAGGCCCAGTATCCATCGGCGCGTTTTAAAACGAAGTCGCCGACTTCAGTCGCCAGATGTTGCGTCAGCGGGCCGAGCCAGCGATCATTGAAGGTGATGCATTCATCTTCCTGAGCAACGTCGGGTACGCGCAAACGCAAGGCGCGAGATACTTTTCCTGCAGCTAAACCGTTGCGACAGGTGCCTGGATAAATCGCTGCGCCATCGGGTGCAATGCCGAGTCGCGAGTCGGCAATTTCCTTGCGGGTGCAACTGCATGGATAGGTGTGTTTGGCCAGCTTGTCGAATGCGGCTTGATACACATCCTTGCGCTGACTTTGTACCAGCACTTCGCCATCGTGCCGCATGCCGAAAATTTCCAGCGCCTGCATGATCGCTTTGGTTGCGTCGGGGACGGTACGTGTTTCGTCTATGTCTTCTATGCGTAGCAGCCATAGCCCCTGATGGGCTTTGGTATCCAGATAGCTGGCCATCGCGGCGACCAGTGAGCCGGCGTGCAAGGGGCCGCTGGGCGAGGGTGCGAAGCGGCCTATGTATTTGTTCATCATGTCAGCCATTGCTTACGCTGCCAACAACTTGCGCTGCACATCGGGGTCGGCCAGTTTGTTTAAAAACCATTTCAGACATTTGCCGCGTGCGTCGGTGCGCCATGCATATTGCAGCGTGCCATCGGGTTTGGTTTCGTTGGTCTGCTTCTCTATCAGTGCACCGGTGTCGAGATAGGACTGTGCCCATTTGCGGGGTAGATGACCACAGCCTAATCCGGCAACTTGCGCAGCCAGTTTATCGCGCACGGTGGGCACGGTCAGCGTCGATTGTCCTGTCAGTAAACCAGATGTAATGCGCGGCAGCATGCGTCCGCTGTCGCCGACAGAGATCGCACGATGTTGCTGCACGATGCTTGCAGATAGTGGCTCATCCAGTTTCGCCAGTGGATGTGTGGGCGCGACAGCGAATACCCAATCGACGTCACCCATGGATTTTGAGCGGAAGCCGCCTGAGCCGCGTACCAGATCCGGGCCATCATACGAAATGCCAATCGCAAGGTCGGCTTCACCGTTGATCAGTTTCTCCCAGGTGCCGGACAAGACTTCTGTGGAAAATCGTAACTGCGTGCCGGAACTTTGCAGATCGCATTCATTGATCAAAGGGATCATTTTTTCATAAGGAATCAAGGCATCGAGCACGATGCGCAACTCGACTTCCCAACCGCTGGCGGTACGTTTGACGCGCTGTTCCAGTTCATCGGCGGCGCGTAGCAGATGGCGGCCTTCGGTCAATAATTCCTGTCCGGCTGCAGTCAGCTTCGCGCGATGACCGCGTCTATCAAACAGCAGCACGTCAAGATCTTCTTCCAGCTTGCGCACGCTATAGGTCAGCGCAGAAGGCACGCGATCAAGGGCAACTGCGGCTGCACCGAAGCTGCCCTTGCGGTCTATGGTGTCGAGGATGCGTATCGCTTCCAGCGTCAAATTCATGGCGAAATCCAATATCCAAAATATTTGAATAACTTGTACGTAATTATGCCCTTATTTAATGATTTTTGATCACCTATAGTGTCACTTATAGGTTGACGCCTAGTCATACAATAAAACTCACCGAAAGGAAGATATCATGCTTGAAGTTCGCAAAAGTGCAGAACGCGGCCACGCAAATCACGGCTGGCTGGATTCGTATCACAGCTTCTCGTTCGGCGAATATTACGACGAACAACACATGGGCTTTGGCCCGCTGCGCGTGATCAATGAAGATCGCGTCAATGTCGGCGGCGGCTTCGGTACCCACGGCCATCGCGATATGGAAATCATCAGCTATGTGCTGGAAGGCGAGTTGGCGCACAAGGACAGCATGGGTACAGGCAGCGTGATTCGCCCTGGTGATGTGCAAAGGATGAGTGCCGGTAGCGGTGTCCGTCATTCGGAATTCAATCACGCCAAAGATCAGACCACGCATTTCCTGCAAATCTGGATCCAGCCTGACGTGACTGGCATTCTACCGAGCTATGAAGAGAAAAATTTCTCGGCGGAAGAAAAACGCGGTCGCCTGCGTCTGATTGCCAGCTCGGATGGTGAAGGCGGTTCCGTGCTGATCCATCAGGATGCAAAGCTGTTTGCCGGATTGTTTGATGGTGCTGAGGCGGCTTCCTTGGCGATAGCTGCTGGACGTCTTGCGTATATTCATGTCGCACGTGGTGCGGTGACGGTGAATGGCGTTGAGCTGAAAACGGGTGATGCAGTGAAATTGTCGGATGTGTCGACCGTCGATATCAGTGATGGTCAGCAAGCAGAAGTATTGGTGTTTGATCTGGTGCGATAAGCTCACATCAGCAACAAAAAAGCGCAGCATCCAAAAGATGCAGCGCTTTTTATTTGACTAATGCAGTTGGAAATTACGCTTCAATATCCAGCGGAGCAAACGATTTAACCAAATCATCCAGCTGTTTCAACTGCGCCAAAAACGGCTCCAGTTTATCCAGCGGCAAAGCACTAGGCCCATCGCATTTCGCAGATTTAGGATCTGGATGTGCTTCGAGGAACAGGCCGGCGAGGCCGACGCCCATACCGGCACGCGCCAGATCGGCGACTTGTTCGCGACGACCGCCTGATGCCGCACCGCCCGGATCGCGTTGCTGCAATGCGTGCGTCACGTCGAAAATAATCGGCAGGTTGTTGCATACTTTTTTCATCACGCCAAAACCGAGCATGTCGACTACCAGATTGTCATAGCCGAAGCAGGTGCCGCGATCGCACAGGATCAATTGTTCGTTGCCGGCTTCCCTGAACTTCTCAACAATGTTCAGCATCTGCGACGGGCTGAGGAATTGCGGCTTCTTGATGTTGATGACGCGGCCGGTTTTTGCCAGTGCGACCACCAGATCAGTCTGGCGCGCGAGGAAGGCTGGAAGTTGCAGTACGTCGGCAACTTCGGCCACGATCGCGGCTTGGTGTACTTCATGCACGTCGGTGATGACAGGTACCTTGAAGGTCTTTTTGACTTCTTCAAAAATGCGCATACCTTCTTCCAGGCCAGGGCCGCGGTAGGAATGTATCGATGAGCGATTGGCTTTGTCGAACGATGCCTTGAACACGTAAGGAATGCCAAGCTTGCCGGTCACGCGTACATATTCTTCGCAGGAACGCATGGCGAGATCGCGGGATTCGAGCACGTTGATGCCGCCGAACAGGACGAAGGGTGCTGCGTTGTCGACCTTGATTGTGCCGTTGATAGTGATCATGTGGGCTTCTTTAAATTAAAGAGGGTTGATTGCTGCTGCAGCAGCCTGCGAATTTTCGCTTGAGGGCGATTTGCTGGAAGATGTGCAATGCGGGCAGGATTTTCCTGTGCTGAATAATGGTGACAACTGTTCACGTGGCGACACGGTTGCATTGCATGCAGCGCATGTCGTTGCTAGCGTTGGTTCCAGCCGCGGATTGAGCGCAGTGCGATGATCGAACACGAAACAGTCGCCGCTGTAATGATCGCCGCCGACTTCTTCGAAATATTTCAGGATGCCGCCGTCGAGCTGGTACACACTGTTGTAACCGACATCTTTCATGTAGATCGCAGCTTTTTCGCAGCGGATACCGCCGGTGCAGAACGTAACGACAGTCTTGTCGTTCAATGCATCCTTGTTTTTGGCGACGATGTCGGGGAATTCGCTGAATTTTTCTATGCGGTAATCGATGGTGTCGTCGAAAGTGCCGACATCCACTTCAAAAGCATTGCGTGTATCCATCATGACAACCGGTTTGCCGTCGTCGTCATGACCTTGATCCAACCAGCGCTTGAGTGTGGTCGCACCGACTGATGGCGCGCGACCGAGTTCCGGTTTGATCAGCGGATGCTTCATCGTGATGATTTCGCGCTTGAGCTTGACCAGCATGTATTTGAAAGGCTGGTCTTCGGAATAGCTTTCTTTCACTTCCAGATCGGCAAAGCGTGCATCGGCACGTAGCCACTCCAGAAAACTGTCTATCTCTGCGCGGGTTCCAGCCAGGAAAAGGTTAATGCCTTCCGGACTGAGGAGAACGGTGCCTTTTAGCGACAATTGCTTGCACTTGGCAATAAATTCCGGGCGCTTCTCGACGGTGTCGTCAAAGCTGATGAATTTGTAGGCGGCGATATTAACGAATGATGTGGATGGCATGCTTGTTTCTTGAGGTGATTGCTCTTGTAAAGAGGACAATGTTCTACTGTTCGTGGCTGGCTTTTTCCGCTTGGGCCGAACGGTAGGTGGCCGGAAGCGGGATGCGGCAAGGCATGAACAAGCCGACATTATAAACTTCGCATTCGGGAATGCCGAAATGTCGGTTGAAAGGAGTGGTCGCGGTAGAATACGGCCATGATTTCTCCGCAATTTATTCATCTCCGTCTGCATTCCGAATATTCGATCGTCGATGGCCTGGTCCGCATCGATGACGTGATCGCTGCTGCTGCTGCTGATGCGCAGCCTTCGCTCGCGATTACCGATCTGGCCAACCTGTTTGGCATGGTCAAGTTCTATAAAGAGGCGCGCTCCAAAGGCATCAAGCCCATCGTCGGTTGCGACGTCTGGATCAGCAACGATAACGATAAAGACAAGCCGTCGCGCCTGTTGTTACTGGTCAAGAACAAGACTGGTTATCTGCAATTGTGCGAATTGCTGTCCAGGGCATGGTTGACCAACTTACATCGCGGTCGCGCTGAAATTCGTCCCGAATGGCTGGAGCAGCTGGCCGCTGAAGGCGGTCCGAATGGTTTGATCGTTTTGTCCGGTGCGCATTTTGGCGATGTCGGTATGGCGATCGATAACGGTAATCTTGCCGGCGCCGAGCGTCACGCCAAGCGTTGGGCGGAAATCTTCCCCGGCCATTTCTATATTGAAATACAACGTGCCGATCAGCCGAATATGGATGCGCATGTACGCCAGGCGTCGGTACTCGCAGCCAAATTGAATTTGCCTTTGGTGGCGACGCATCCGGTGCAATTTCTGGATCAGGGTGAATTTACTGCGCATGAAGCGCGTACCTGTATCTCTGAAGGTGAAATTCTTGCGAATCCGCGCCGCATCAAGCGTTTCAATGAGCGTCAGCGCTTTACCACGCAGGCAGAAATGGCAGAGTTGTTTGCCGATATGCCGAATGCGCTACAGAACTCGGTAGAAATCGCCAAGCGTTGCAATCTGGTGCTGGAACTTGGCAAGCCTAAGCTGCCGAACTTCCCGACTCCTGATGGTTCGTCTATCGATGAATTCCTGGTCAAGGAAGCGCAACGTGGACTGGAAGGACGTCTGGAGCATTTGTATCCAGATCCTGAGTTGCGTGAAAAAAATCGCGAGCGTTATCAGGCGCGCTTGAAGTTCGAGACCGACACCATCATCCACATGGGTTTCCCCGGTTACTTTCTGATCGTGGCGGACTTTATCAAATGGGCAAAAAATAACGGCGTGCCGGTTGGACCGGGTCGTGGTTCAGGTGCCGGTTCTCTGGTGGCGTATTCCTTGTTGATTACCGATCTGGATCCGCTGCAATACAACTTGCTGTTCGAACGCTTCCTGAATCCTGAGCGGGTTTCCATGCCCGATTTCGATATCGATTTTTGCCAGGAAGGGCGCGACCGCGTCATTCAATATGTGAAGGATCAATACGGCAAGGATGCGGTTTCGCAGATTGCCACCTTCGGTACGATGGCGGCCAAAGGTGCAGTGCGTGACGTTGGTCGTGTGCTGGATTTCGGCTACAACTTCTGCGATGGCATTTCTAAACTGATTCCATTCAAGCCGGGCAAGCTGGTGACGATAGCTGACGCAATCAAGGAAGAGCCGTTGCTGGCCGAACGCCTGGAAAATGAAGAAGAAGTAAAACAGTTGCTGGAATTGGCACAACAGGTTGAAGGTATCGCACGTAACATCG
Organism: Oxalobacteraceae bacterium UBA4003; assembly: GCA_002384815.1. GTDB lineage: Bacteria > Pseudomonadota > Gammaproteobacteria > Burkholderiales > Burkholderiaceae_D > Oxalicibacterium. The sequence goes on from DGBN01000064.1 coordinate 20,233, forward strand.
GTATGCATGCGGGTGGCGTGTTGATTGCACCGGGCAAGCTGACTGACTTCTGTCCTTTGTATACGCAAGGCGGTGATGCGGGCGTCGTGTCGCAATACGATAAAGACGACGTCGAAGCCGTAGGTCTGGTGAAGTTCGACTTTTTGGGTTTGACCACGTTGACGATTCTGGATCGCGCGGTGCGTTACATCAAGGATCTTGATCCGGCGATGGCGGATTTCACGCTGGAAAAATTGCCGCTGAATGACAGACCGTCTTACGATTTGCTGACCAAGGCGAAAACCGTCGCTGTGTTCCAGCTGGAAAGCCGCGGCATGCAAGGCATGCTGAAGGATGCGCGTCCCGATCGCTTCGAAGACATTATTGCGCTGGTGGCCTTGTACCGCCCGGGTCCTATGGATCTGATCCCGGATTTCTGCCGACGCAAGCATGGTGAGCGTTTCGAATATCCGGATCCGCGTACCGAAGCCATTTTGTCCGAAACCTACGGCATCATGGTGTATCAGGAACAGGTTATGCAGATGGCGCAGGTCATCGGTGGTTACTCGCTGGGCGGTGCGGATTTGCTGCGTCGTGCGATGGGTAAGAAAAAAGCCGAAGAGATGGCGCAGCATCGCGAGCTGTTCCGTGCCGGTGCTGCGAAGAATGACCTGACGGCAGAAAAGGCCGACGAGATTTTCGATTTGATGGAAAAGTTTGCCGGCTACGGTTTTAATAAATCGCATGCCGCTGCTTACGCTTTGCTGTCGTATCACACCGCATATTTAAAAGCGCATCATCCAGCGGCATTCATGGCAGCCAACTTGTCGCTGGCAATGGACGACACCGACAAGATCAAGATTCTGGTCGAAGATGCGCTCGACATTTGTGGCCTGACTTTGCTGCCGCCGGACATCAATCAATCTGATTATCGTTTTACACCAGTAGGTGTGCCGGGTAAAAAAGCCATGCAGATTCGTTATGGTCTGGGCGCAGTCAAAGGTTCAGGCAAGAGCGCGATCGATGCGATCGTGCTTGCACGTCAAAGTCAGCCTTTCACCGATCTGTTCGACTTCTGTAAACGCGTCGATAAACGTCAGATCAATCGCCGCACCATCGATTCACTGATTCGTGCCGGAGCGTTCGACTGCTTCAATGTGGATCGTGCGATTCTTTTGGCATCGGTGAGTTTTGCGATGGAGTGTGCAGAGCAAGCCGAGGCATCAGCAAACCAGGTGAGCTTATTCGGTGGTGATGACAGTGATCTGGAAACTCCGCCGGAATACGTCAAAGTATCGCCGTGGAGCGACAAGCAAAAACTGACAGAGGAAAAAGCCGCGCTGGGTTTTTATCTGTCCGGCCATTTGTTCAATGCCTATGCAGAAGAAGCACGTCGTTTTGCACGCACCAGTTTGAGCAAGCTGGAACCGTCACGCGAACCACGCACGATAGCCGGTGTGATTTCCGGCGTGCGCACACAAATGACGCAGCGCGGCCGCATGATCATCGTCACGCTGGATGATGGCAGCGCGACAGTCGATGTGACCGTATACAACGAGGTGTACGATGCCAACCGCGCGCTATTCAAGGAAGATGAATTTCTCGCTGTAGTCGGCAAGGTGTCGGAAGATCGTTTTTCCGGTGGCTTGCGCATTACGGCCGAGAAGGTGATGGATATCGCTGCGGTACGGATACAGTACGCCAAGTGTATCTATTTGTTCTTGCAGGCATCAGCCGACGTCAGTACCTTGATGGCGACCTTGCAAGCATCCGCGCGTGCAGATGGCAGCCCGGTAGTGATTCAGTATCAGAATCCAAAAGGCGTCGCGGAACTGCGTTTCGCGGAACAGTGGCGCATCAATCCGGATGACAATACCAAACAAAAACTAATCGATTTATATTCGGAAAAAAATGTACGGATCGCTTACGACTGAACGTGTGAATGGCTCCATTCAAGAAAAGTCGCCATGCCTTTTTTCCGCCGTTGCTCACTATATGGAAATGTAGATAGATGAAATTCCCTGCACATTTGACACGCCTGTTCGGCATGCTCGGTCCGTATAAAAAACGGCTGATCATTGCCTTTTGCGGCATGATCATGACAGCATTGACCGAACCTATGTTCCCGGCTGTCATGCGCTTGCTGCTGGATCACGGCTTTGGCGGAAAACCTGCATTTTCGCTGTGGTTGGTACCGTTGGCGATCATTGGTATCTTCGTGCTGCGTGGTATTTCGACATACACGACAACATACATGATGACCTGGGTTTCATCACGTTTGTTGAACGTCCTGCGGCAGAAAATGTTTGCACGCATTCTTGATGTTCCTTTGGGTTTTTACAGTACGCATTCAGTCGGACGTGTGATCAACTCGATGATGTTTGAAGTACAGCAGATCGTCGATATGGTGACGCGGGTGTATACCTCGTTGATTCGTGATTCGCTGACAGTGATTGTTTTGTTGAGTTTTTTGTTATGGCTTAACTGGCGACTGACCTTGGTGGCTCTGGTACTGCTGCCCTTGATTGCGATCGTGGTGCGCATGACAGGACGTCGCGTGCGCAGGCTGACGCGTGAGTACCAAGCCGTCAATGCTGAATTGACGCAGGTATTGGAAGAAACAACGCGTGCCAATCAAGTCATCAAAATTTTCGGTGGCCATCAATACGAGCGGGATCGCTTTGAAGCGCGTGCCGACAAGTTGCGCAGTTACACGATGCGCATGGCAAGCACGCTGGCGGCGACAACGCCGGTTACGCAAATCATGGCCGCTTGCGCAGTGGCCATCGTGATCGTGATTGCATTGATTCAATCAGAACAGAACCAGACGACGGTAGGTGGTTTTGTTTCTTTCATTACCGCGATGCTGATGTTGCTGGCACCTTTGAAAAGTATCGCTGAAGTAAATGGCCCCCTCCAACGCGGCTTGACTGCGGCGGAGGCGGTATTCGGATTGATCGATGCAGACCCGGAACGTAGCACCGGAAAAACATTGCAGGGTCGCGCAGCAGGCCGCCTAGATTTCATCAATCTTGGATTTTCGTATCCTGGTCATCAGGCGAAGGCATTGCAGGATATCAATTTGACCGTGATGCCAGGTGAGACGATTGCTTTCGTCGGTATGTCGGGAGGTGGTAAATCCACACTGGTCAATCTGGTGCCTGGTTTCTACCCTGTGACTACCGGCGAGATTCGCATTGATGGCGACTCCATCGAAGATGTGGCGTTGACGAGTTTGCGTCAGCAGATTGCGATGGTGAGTCAGCATGTTGTCTTGTTCGATGATACGATCGCCGCCAATATTGCATACGGTGATTCAGAGCCGGATCGCAAGCGTGTGCTCGCTGCAGTCAAGGCTGCGCACCTGGATGATGTGATTACCGGTTTGCCGCAAGGACTGGAAACCATGATAGGCGATAACGGTTCGCGCCTGTCGGGCGGGCAACGTCAACGTATGGCAATCGCACGCGCGATTTACAAAGACGCACCTATTCTGATCCTGGATGAGGCGACCTCAGCACTGGATTCGGAATCGGAGCGTGCGGTGCAGGCAGCTCTGGATGAGTTGATGAAAGGACGCACGACCTTGGTCATTGCCCATCGTTTGTCGACGATTGAGCGTGCAGATCGCATTGCAGTGTTGGCCGAAGGCCAGCTCGTCGAACTGGGCTCACATCAGGAGTTGCTGGAGAAGAATGGCGTGTATGCAAATCTGTACCACTTGCAGTTTGCAAAAGATCTGGATTGAATTAAAAAACATTTTACAGACGGAAATTGCAGACATGCGCATCGCACTGTGTGCTGGAGAAAAAAATGTCAGAGAACGTGATGGTAAAAAACGCAACGGGGAATGAAGGTCGCGTTATTTTGTGCATGAAGTGGGGTACCAAGTACGGTCCGGAATATGTGAATCGCCTGTATGCGATGGTGCGGCGGAATTTGCGCGGGGATTTCCGCTTTGTCTGTCTGACCGACGACGGCACCGGCATTCGTTCTGAAGTGGAGTGTTTTCCGATTCCCGATTTGAAGTTGCCGAATGGCCTACCCGAACGGGGCTGGAAAAAGCTCACGACTTTCGAAGCTGATCTGCATGGCTTGCAAGGTACTGCGCTGTTTCTCGATGTGGATGTGGTGATTACCGACAGCATCGATGCTTTTTTTGAGCAACCGGGTGAATTCCTGATCATTCACGACTGGAAGCGCCCTTGGCGCGTGACGGGTAACTCGTCTGTCTATCGTTTCAAGCTGGGCGCACATGCAGACGTGCTGGAGAAATTCCGTGCTACTGGTGCGGAAGCACGCAAGGCTTTCCGTAATGAGCAGGCATTTTTATCCGATGTATTGCACCAACAAGGAAAGCTCACTTACTGGCCTGCATCCTGGTGCTGCAGCTATAAATACCACTGCATCCCGTCGTGGCCGACCAATTACTGGCGTGAACCATTTGTGCCGGACGGCACCAGGATCGTGATTTTCCACGGTGAAGTGAATCCACCGGATGCATTGGAAGGACGGCGTAATCGGGCCCTGCGTTTTGTGCGCAAGGCACCGTGGATTGCCGATTACTGGAAGGAATAATTTTTTCTGCAAGGTTGCAGCAGATATTTTCAGCGCAAATAAAAAACGGAATCAATGTGGTGCACATGATTCCGTTTTTTTCATCCCTGAATAAGGAACATTTTATAATCTGGCCGTTTAATCAGCATATGTTGGGAAACAATACGACGACGATTTTTGGTGTGCTAAGAAAACGGTAATGAACAATCCGCTTTGCTAGCTATAATCGGCCCCACACTTGTTGATTTCCTCTGCTCCAACTGATCCAGGCACCCCGTTATTCAGTTTGAAAAATGGATATCACTACTAAACGAGATGTTGTTTACGTAAAATCCGGTGCACCTTCCCACGGTCATGCCAGACCTGGCATCTTAATTGCAGTACGTTACTCTTTTGCATCCAGAGGTATGGAACGCCATATTTATTGGTATGAAAGCGGCTAAATAATTGTGTTAAGACAACGACGTCGACAATCTTTCCGGCCGCATCGAAGACAACCGTGTCGGCAGGCGCGTTTCCGGCGGCATCGGTTCGCCACTAGGGGCCTTGATGACAATGCAGCAAAAAGAAAAGAACTTACGAATAAAGCCAACGTATTGTTGGCAACTCCCTTTGCTTTGAGTGTTTTATTGCCACCAGAATTTTGGAGCGCGATTCAAATTGGACTTAAGACAGTGAAGCCATGAATTTTTTGAAGACATTTTTGCTGGTGGCAGTGTGTTCTCTGGCAATGGGGTGCATGACCGGAGAAATGGACCTGAGTGAGCCTCAGTGGAATCCTCCGATTCTTGCTAAGGACACATGTCAAAATTTCGATGGGAGATATACGGGGCAGTCATTGTTTCAAGAGTTTGCACAGTTTGCCAAATGGGATTATGTCCGTAAACAATGGCGCCTTGATGCAGCGGTAACCAGAGCGAGCCTGAAAACATTGCCTTACGAGAATAAACGTGTAGTGTTTGGAGAAGTTAGAACAATTGTTGATCCTAACAAAGAGAAAATATTTGAGCAGTACGCATCAACATTAATTAAACAGCAAGGAAAGATAATAGAAGTATTTCTGGTTGGTGATAAAGGTGTTCTCTATTCAAAAGTCATATTAAATATGACGCATAAGAATGTTGGTTGTAACAAGGGGCGCTTGATGATTCGGGAGTTGTCTAGCCATTTTGGTTCAGAACTTTCTAAAGGCACTGCAACAGCGATTGAGTATGAATTTTACAAATTAAAAGACGACTCTTTACAAGTTGTTCGAAAAAAACGAAATTGGGTGGGTAATATGAAAGAGGAGCCACGTCGAACCGAAGAAACACAAAGATTTATAGTTCGATAATCGGTTTGAAATTAAACATAAGCTGCAGGAACTCGGTGGAGAATTAAAAGGGGAAGCCTGTTTGATTTTCACAATTAAGTCGTGCCACTTCGCCCTGCATCAAATTAACCGGCATCACCCTGCACTTTGTAAACGCAGTGTCAATCGAGAGCCATGCGAGACTACTATTGCTGTTTTCACTGGCTTCAGGAAGCCGTAATCGATCGGCGGTGTGCAATCCATGCCTACTATCGATGACTAGATGCTCCGTTGAACGTGATGCTGAAAACACTAGATGGCGATGCTGTTCCAGTTGCGGTAATTTCCGTATAAATCCACCAGTAGTTGAGTTAGCTCACATCAGAATGACGTCGTACTGCTCCTGGTGATACACGGCTTCCACCTGCAATGAAATCGGTTTGCCGAGGAAGTCGCCCAGCATGGCCAGATGCTGCGATTCCTCTTCCAGGAACATGTCGATCACGACTTGTGAGGCGAGGATGCGGAATTCGCGTGGATTGAACTGTTTGGCTTCCCGGGTCAGTTCGCGCAGGATTTCATAACAGATTGTCCGTGCGGTTTTCACCTGGCCCTTGCCGCCGCAGGCAGGGCAGGGTTCGCACAGGATATGCGCCAGCGATTCACGCGTGCGTTTGCGTGTCATCTCGACCAATCCGAGGGCAGAAAAACCGGAAACTGAAACCTTGGTGCGATCGCGTGCGAGTGCGCGGTTGAGTTCGCTCAAGACGGCATTTTTATGCTCGACATTTTCCATGTCGATGAAATCGAGAATTACCATGCCGCCCAGATTGCGCAAACGCAATTGGCGGGCGATCGCATGGGATGCTTCCAGATTCGTCTTGAATATCGTGTCGTCGAAATTGCGTCCGTTGACGAAGCTGCCGGTATTGACGTCTATGGTGGTCATCGCTTCGGTCTGGTCGACGATCAGGTAGCCGCCGGATTTCAGATCGACGCGGCGGCCGAGTGCGCGCTGGATTTCTTCTTCCACGCCATACAAATCGAATAGCGGACGTTCACCCGGATAGTGCGCCAGCTTGGTCAGTACCGAAGGCGTGTACAGTTCGCCGAATTGCTGCAGTTTCTGATAGTTCTCGCGTGAATCAACCTGGATGCTGGCGGTTTCATCATTCACAAAATCGCGCATCACGCGCTGCGCCAGATCCAGATCCTGATATAGCAACGATGGTGCCGGCTTGGTCTTGGCGAACTGGGTAATATTGCTCCATGTCTTGCGCAGATAATCGACATCCATCTGCAAGTCATGATCCGATGCGTCTTCTGCCATGGTGCGAATAATGAATCCGCCTTTTTCACCTTCCTGCATCAGCTTTTGTACTTTTCCGCGCAGCAGTTCACGTTCGACTTCGTTTTCAATCCGCTGCGAAATGCCGATATGCGATTCCTGCGGCAGGTAAACCAGCATGCGTCCGGCAATCGAGATTTGCGTCGACAGGCGCGCGCCCTTGGTTCCGATTGGGTCCTTGATGACTTGCACCGTGATCGATTGACCGTCGAACAGCATGCGTTCGATCGGTATCGGCGTGGTCGGTAAGCCGTCATGCGAACGGGCATCCCAGATGTCGGCCACGTGCAGGAAGGCGGCGCGTTCCAGACCGATATCGATGAAGGCCGATTGCATGCCCGGCAGGACGCGCACGACCTTGCCGAGATAGATGTTGCCGGCCATGCCGCGCGACAGTGTGCGCTCGATGTGCAGTTCCTGCACGGCGCCCTGCAATACCAGTGCGACCCGGGTTTCCTGCGGTGTAACGTTGACGAGAATATCTTCGCTCATAGGGTGCGCAGGCCTGCCTGCTCCAGTAGTTTTCCGGTTTCGAATAAGGGCAGGCCCATGATGCCTGAATAACTGCCCGCAATATCTTGAATGAACAATGCCGCCTGGCCTTGTATGCCGTAACCACCTGCCTTGTCGTAGGGTTCGGCGGTCGCGCAGTAGGCGCGAATCACTTCGTCGGAGAGTGTGGCAAACGCCACGTCCGAGCGTTGCGTTGTCTGATAGGTTTGTTCGCCGTGCAGCACCACGACATGGGTCAGCACCTGATGCGTGCATCCCGATAGCGAGCGCATCATCTTTATTGCTTCCGCTTCAGTGGCCGGCTTGCCGAGTATGCGGCCATCGAGCACGACGGTGGTGTCGGCGGCGAGTATCGGTCGTAGCGGCAATTTGCGCCACCACATGGTTTTTTGCGCGAAGGTGGCTTTTTCCAGTGTGACGCGCGCGACGTAATCTTCTGCGCGCTCATTTGGCAGGACGATTTCGCTGACTTCCGGGCCACGCGGTGTGTGGTCGCGTAATAACAAGAGTTCAAACTCGACGCCGATTTGCCGCAGCAGTTCACGGCGGCGCGGGCTTTTGGAGGCCAGGTAGATTTTTTGCGGCAGCGGTTTCATCAAAAATTACACCCGATGATAAGGATGGTTTTGCGTAATCGACCAGGCACGATATAACTGTTCCGCCAGCATCACACGCACCATGCCGTGCGGCAGTGTCAGGCTGGAAATGCGGATCAGCATATCGGCATTTTTCTTGAAATCCGGATCGAGTCCGTCGGCACCGCCGATGACAAAGGTTACATCGCGTCCATCCTGCTGCCACTGCGTCAGCAACTGCGCCAATTGCACCGACGTGACATCCTTGCCATGCTCATCGAGGGCGATGATGCGTGCGCCTTTCGGTACCGCAGCTTCGATTTTCGTGCGTTCCAGCGCCATTGCGGTTTCGGCTGTTTTGCTGCCTGAACGTTCGACCGGCTTGATTTCCTTCAGATGGATGCGGCAGTCCGGCGGCATGCGTTTCGCATACTCGCCGAATCCGCTCTCTATCCATGCGGGCATCTTGTGGCCGACCGCAGCGATGACGAGCTGCATGCTTGAGTCCCTGTTGGATCCGCTTATTCAGCCGATTTGGCTTTCGGTTTCGCCGGCGCACGGGTCTTGCTGGCAACTTTCCTGGCGGGCGTTTTTTTAGCTGGCGCCTTTTTGTAGGCGGCAGCCGTTTTGGTGGCGGCGACCTTGATGGTTTTGCCGACTGCTTTTTTGGCTGCCGTTTTTTTAGCTGGTGTTTTGCTGGCAGTCGTTTTAGCTGCTGTTTTACGCGCCGTTTTTTTCGGTTCGTCGTCCAGCGTGGTTTGGCTGGCGCTCAGATGGCGGCCAGCTGTTTTCTTCGGCACTTCTTCATCGTCGGCTGATTTTTTGGATGTGCGTTTGGCAGCGCCGAATTTGACTTCCTTTTCGCCCCAGATTTCTTCCAGGCGGTAGTACTGCCGGATGACCGGCTGCATCACGTGGGCCACGNNTGCATGATGTGGACGATCATGTCGCCCAGATCGACCAGCACCCATTCGCCGGTGTCTTCTCCTTCGATGCTGACGATGGTGCCGCCGTTTGCCTTGACCTTGTCGCGCACGGATGCCGCCAGTGCCTTGGTCTGGCGATTGGAGGTGCCGGATGCAACCGCGATGCGGTCGAACAGGCTGGTCAGGTGGACGGTGTCATAGACGTGGATGTCTTGCGCTTTGACGTCTTCCAGTGCATCGATGACCAGGGCTTGCAGTTTTTTGATGTCCATTAGCTTTTATATAGGTGATGTTGTTCAATATAGTCTAGCACCCCGGGAGGTAGCTGCGAAATCGGGCATTCTCCACGCTGCAAGGCGGCGCGGATGGCGGTGGCAGAGATATCGACCGCCAGATTGGGTGCAAGGTAGGCCAGGCCTTGCGGGGTAGTGCGAATTTGCTCTGGTGTGCCAGTGCGGCGGGCGAATTCCTGCGCCACTTCAGCCGGTATATGGGCCGCGTCCATCGCAAAACCCGGCCGTGATGCGGCACAGATATGCGCATAGTCGAACATGTGTTGCCATTCCTGCCAGGTATTCAAATGCTGCAACTGGTCGGCGCCCATCAGGAAGACGATAGAGGCATGTGGTCCCAGTTCCTGCCGGATCGCGCGCAAGGTATCGATGGTGTAAGTTGCGTCGGGCCGTAAAATTTCCTGCTGATCAATGTTGACGGCGACTGTTTGAGTACTGAATGCGCTACGTACCATCGCCATGCGATCCTGACCGGAGGCCTGCAAACCATGCTTTTGCCATGGATTGCCGGCCGGAATGACACGCAATTCATCTGGTTTAAGCAATGCAACGAAATAATCGGCTAATGCGACATGGCCTTTATGCACGGGATCGAAGCTGCCGCCGAGCAATGCAATGCAAGGGGGTATGCTCTTCACTTCAGATCCATTCGCGGTGAATCAGGAAATCGGAAGTCAGTTTTTCCTCTGCGCTTCCGGCTTCCGGCTTCCAGTTGTAGCGCCATGTTACCACCGGTGGCATCGACATCAGGATGGATTCGGTGCGTCCGCCCGATTGCAGCCCAAACAAGGTGCCGCGATCGAAGACCAGATTGAACTCGACATAGCGTCCGCGTCGATAGGTCTGGAAGTCGCGTTCGCGTTCGCCATATGGCATATCCTTGCGCAGTTTCAGGATAGGCACATAGGCTTCGACGAAGCGATCGCCTACGCTTTGCAGCAGCGCGAAGCAGTGCTCGAAACCGCCTTCATTCAAATCATCGAAGAAAATTCCGCCGACGCCGCGCGGTTCTTGTCTGTGTTTCAGGTAGAAATAATCGTCGCACCATTTCTTGTAGCGCGGATGTACGTCGTCGCCGAAAGGCTGCAACGCATCGCGGCAGACTTGATGAAAATGTCGCGCATCTTCTGCAAAGCCGTAATACGGCGTCAGATCCATGCCGCCGCCAAACCACCAGATCGGCTCGGCGCCTTCTTCCGAAGCTATGAAGAAGCGCACATTCATATGCACGGTAGGTGCATAGGGATTGTGCGGATGCAGCACCAGCGACACGCCCATTGCTTCCCAGTTGCGACCGGCAAGTTCGGGGCGATTGGCGGCTGCCGATGGGGGCAGATTCTTGCCCGTCACATGCGAAAAACCAACCCCGCCGCGCTCGAAAACATTGCCGTTTTCAATGATGCGTGAAATCCCGCCGCCGCCTTCCGGGCGTTGCCAGCTATCGGTGCCAAATGCCTGACCGTCTACCTGTTCCAGTGCGGAGACGATGCATTGTTGCAAGGAGAGCAGATAGTTCTTAACGGTGTGGGGAGTGATGGGAGAGGAAGTCACGGTGCACATGGTAAAAATGGTTTAGGGCGGATTGTACCTTGCCGCTGCCGAAAAACCGCTCCATTTTGAATGGCGGTCAAACCTTTCAGGGCAGGCGTTTGACTTCTCGGCTTTTGCCAGTCAATTTCGCCATAGACAGGTTCGTTGTAGACAGAGTTGGCCGAACCATGTCTATGGGACTAGTCGCACGAAACGAAAACGGTATTGAGTGACAATGCTACGCGTTCCTGTGAGTTGCCGTGTTGCGTCATTACGTGGGGCATTGACATATTGACGCCAGGATTAAACTGAAAATGGACAATGTCTACGCCATCCGGTACCTGTTCTTCTCAGGGTACGTTTTTACGCAAAGCGAGTATGGATGCAAATTCACAATGGGAGCTCTTGGGAGCGAGATGGCTGACGCGGTGCCCTGCTTGCACCAGCATCCCAAATCCCAGATCACACGTTCTGTACCACCATAGCCGAATACTGGGATGGGGCTGCGGTTGGCAATCAGGATGTGGATGATATACCTTGTGTAGCGGTCGCACTGCGACGTGCAGTCAATAACGGTATTACTGTTGCTAGTGATAGCGCTACTGCATAGTAATTGTGAGCGAAATTGACATTGGATAAATTGGACGTGGCATGCATGAATAACACTCCACCCAATTGCCATGCAGCGACAGAGTCAACTGGTGCGAGCCGGCGAACGGCGATTGCCATACCAATGAACAAGCTGAGCAAAGCAGCCAATTCGATCAAGCCTCCATCCCAGGCGGAGTGAAGATACTGATTGTGCACATGACCTAATTCACGCACAGTCGCGAGTTTGGCAAACTCTTCTTTCGACCCGTCCTCACCAGCATGCTGTATTCGCCGCAGCCGCTCAGCACCTCCGATACCGAGCCAGGGCGATTGCTGAATACCCTCCCATGCCATTGCCCATAAATAGAGTCGCGCTCCTGTGGAGGAGTTGTAATTTTCGCTTGTCTGCACCTCTTTGATCTCCTGTGCTGCCTGTCGTATGCGAAATGCATCGCCGGGAGCAAACCAGGAGCAGGTTAACAGCACGGCTGCCATACTGATCAGCGCCAGCAATGTTTGGTAAAAACTTATGCGCCGCGTACATTTGCGGTACCAGAACCATGCGTATACCAGACAGCACCAGGGAATGATCAGGAATGCGCCACGCGATTGCGACAGTAGTACAGCTCCTATGCCGCAGGCTGTGCCGAATAGCCATATCCAGCGTTGACGAGCAGAGTTTTTTTCTTGTAGTGCACGAGGAAGTAGCAAGCAAGGGTAAAAGCTGATTGCTACCGCCCATGGGATGGCATTGCTTGCTAGCGAATATCTTACAGTACCTTGTATCGTCAGGAACGCTGTCCATGCAAAGGCTATGACGCATGCCAATGCCAGGACATGAAATATACCGGTGCATACCTGTGCTGACAATCCTCCGCGCCGAATGATGGCCAATGCCGCCGCCGCTGGTAGCAGCAATCGCAATTGGGCGTTGAGGGACCCGACTTCCTCTGCCCAGACAAAAGCGCAGATACCGGCTAGCACCAGAGAGATGATGCAACTGGTGACCCAGACTGATGCTGCTGTGGATGAAATTGTTTGCGTAGGCGAGCTTGTATGGCGTGTCTTGAATACAATCCAAAAAACCCACACCCAAAAAAACAACCAGGCGGCACCGAGAACTTTGGAGTTCAACGGCCCCAAAGCAAACAAGGCACCTAGCAGATAAAGAGCTGCAATGCGTAGAGTGCCACTGTTGTGCGGGCTGCATGTGAAGACGTTCATGTCGCGATCTTGATCAGCGGATTACATCGGTACGTAGATCATCGCGATCATATTCGAGTGCGGCATAGCGGAAAAAACCTTCCAGCCCTACAAAGAAGCAATAAAGAAAACCCGCGCCGCCACAGAGGAATCCGAGCTGGCCTATATATAAACGCAGGAACATGGACGATCCGGAGGTAATTCCACGTAATACACCACCGCGTTTACCTTTTTCGGCTCGCTTGGCGGCGCCAAGCATCGCATATTGCACTAATTTTTCGAGACTGCCACGTACGGTCTCACGCGAATAATGCAGTAGTTTCGCTTGTAGTATAAAACGTTGGGTAGGCTCGACTTTGAGTACGGCTTGTTCGTGCACCACGCCGACATATTCCTGCAGCATATTGCGGACAAACAGGCGTTCCACCTTGGATTTCGAGCGGAAATGTTTTAGCTCATGCCCGAAAGCCACCATGTGCCATTGAATTTTCCAGACAGCCCGCTTGCCGGACTGCACGACGGCCAGCAGTTCGGCTTGCAGTTCAGGAGTGATGCGTTCATCGGCATCAAGAAAGAAAATATAGTCGCCGGTAGCATGTGCCAACAGACGATTGCGTTGCACGGCAAAACCTTGCCAGTCTGGATATGTGAACACTTCGGCACCGACTGCGCGCGCCAATTCGCATGTTTTGTCGGTGCTGCCGCTGTCGACAACGATAATCTGATGGGCGAAGGCTGCGCTTTGCAGGCAGCTACCGATGTGGCGCTCTTCGTTCTTCGTCAATACCGCGATTGTCAGTGTCGATGCTGAACGCGTCGTCATCAAGCTGCCTGGCTGATCATCCATATTATTTTTAATCGACAATGGCTTGGGCATTTTTGTTTTCCATCTTTCTTGTCGTGCAATCCAGCTTCGCCAGTTTCTTAGCTGACCGAATGATGTGCGGAAATAAAAATCCAGATTGCTGTTTTTGTCTCTCGGTAGTTATTCCGGCTTTTATCCAGGCAAAAACATATCAAGGACGTTTGAGTGCGCGCCAGCCAATATCGCGACGGTATTGCGCGCCGTCGAACTGAATGTGGTCTATCACTTCATAGGCTTTCTTTTGCGCCATCTTGACGCTGTCGCCCAGGCCGACCACGCACAAGACGCGGCCGCCGCTGGTGCTCAATTGCTTGCCGTTTAATGCCGTGCCAGCGTGAAAAGTCACGCTGTCCGCATCTTCCGCCGGAATGCCGGTGATGATGTCGCCTTTGCGCGGTGCGTCCGGGTAACCGGCTGCAGCGAGTACGACGCCCAGCGCAGTACGCCTGTCCCATTCCAGTTCTATCGTATCCAGCGTGCCGTTGACTGCATGTTCCATCACGCCGACCAGATCGGTTTTCAGGCGCGCCATGATGGGTTGCGTTTCCGGGTCGCCCATGCGGCAGTTGAATTCCAGTGTTTTTGGATTACCCTTTTCGTCTATCATCAGGCCGGCATACAGGAAGCCACTGAATGGAATCCCGTCTTTCGCCATCCCTTGTACGGTAGGCTGGATGATTTCTCGCATCACGCGTGCGTGCAGCGCCGGCGTGACGATAGGGGCGGGCGAATACGCGCCCATGCCACCGGTGTTCGGGCCTTCGTCATGATCGAGCAGGCGTTTGTGATCCTGGCTGGTTGCCAGAGGCAAAATGTTTTTACCGTCGACCATCACGATGAAACTGGCTTCTTCACCGGCGAGGAATTCCTCGATCACGACGCGTGCGCCGGCATCGCCCAATTTATTGTCCGATAGCATCATGTCGATGGCGGCATGCGCGTCTTCCAGTGACATTGCTACTACTACGCCTTTGCCGGCAGCCAGACCGTCGGCCTTGATGACGATGGGTGCACCCTTGCTGTCGATGTAGGCGTGTGCCGGTGCGATATCGGAGAAGGTTTGGTATTCGGCAGTCGGAATCGCATGACGCTGCATGAAGGATTTTGCAAAATCCTTGGAGCTTTCGAGCTGTGCGGCTTCCCTGGTCGGGCCAAAAATTTTCAAGCCCTGCGCACGGAAAATGTTGACGATGCCGGCTGCCAGCGGAGTTTCCGGGCCGACTACGGTCAGTGCAATATTTTCCTGTTGCGCGAATTGCGCCAGTTCCTGCGGATCGGTGATGGCAATGTTCGTCAAGCGTTCATCCAGCGCCGTACCGCCATTTCCGGGGGCGACAAATACTGTTTGTATCCGTTCGGATTGTGCCAGTTTCCAAGCCAGGGCATGTTCGCGGCCGCCTGAGCCGACTACCAGAATTTTCATGGGTCGTATTGCTTTTACTAAAATTGTCGCATCGCTGTCTGCCGGATGGGTGGACGACGATGCAACCGGTTATCTTCAATTGCTGATCGTTTTACAACTTGATTAAAAAAAGCGGAGCTGCTCCGCTTTTTAAATACCAGCCTTATGCTTGCTCAATAACTGCATTGGTGTATATCTCTTGCACGTCGTCCAGATTTTCCAGCGCATCCAGCAGTTTCTGCATCTTGATGGCATCGTCGCCCTCGAACACGGTTTCGGTCGCAGGCTTCATTGCCACTTCCGCCAGTTCGGCCTTGAAACCGGCCGCTGCCAGCGCATCCTTGACGGCGGAAAAATCATGTGGCGGACAGATGACTTCAATCCCGCCTTCTTCATCGGTCGTTACATCTTCAGCGCCAGCTTCCAGCGCCGCTTCCATCAATTTGTCTTCATCCGTACCGGGCGCGAAGAAGAACTGGCCGCAATGCTTGAACAGAAAAGCGACCGAACCTTCGGTGCCCATGTTGCCGCCGAATTTGGAAAATGCATGGCGTACTTCCGCCACCGTGCGCACGCGATTGTCTGTCATGCAGTCGACCAGAATGGCTGCGCCGTTGATGCCGTAACCTTCGTAACGGATTTCTTCGTAGTGGACACCTTCGAGGCCGCCGCTGCCGCGCTGCACTGCACGTGTGACATTATCTTTCGGCATATTGGCATCTGCCGCCTTGTCTACGGCCAGGCGCAGACGTGGATTGGCAGCGATATCGCCACCGCCCATGCGTGCCGCCACAGTGATTTCCTTGATCAGGCGGGTCCAGATTTTGCCGCGTTTTTCGTCTTGACGGCCTTTGCGATGCTGGATATTGGCCCATTTACTATGTCCTGCCATGACGAATCTTTCCGGATGAGTTAGCTATAATGAAGCGCGGATTTTACCATATCACCTGCACGCCAACCCCTAGCCCTTGTGGACAAAAACATGCCAAATCCCCTGCTGATCGCAAAAAACAAAGATCACGAACTCAGTCTGTTGCCGGAGCTTGCCAATCGGCATGGCTGCATCACGGGCGCTACCGGTACCGGTAAAACCGTGACCTTGCAAACCTTCGCGCAAGCCCTGTCGGATATCGGCGTACCGGTCTTCATGGCTGACGTCAAAGGCGATCTGTCCGGGATTGCCAAGCCGGGCTCCTTCACGGGCAAAGTGAAGGAGCGTTACACGATGCTGGGAGTGGACGAGCCGGTCTGGGCTGGTGCGCCGGTCACGTTCTGGGATGTCTATGGCGTCAAAGGCCACCCGGTGCGCGCCACGATTTCCGATCTCGGTCCCTTGCTGCTGGCGCGTATGCTGAATCTGAACGACACTCAGCAAGGCGTGTTGCAACTGGTATTCAAGATTGCAGACGATAACGGTCTGCTCTTGCTGGACACCAAGGATTTGCGGGCGATGCTGCAGCATGTCGGCGATAATGCTGCAAGCTTCCAGACCGAATACGGCAATATTTCATCGGCCAGCATAGGTGCGATTCAGCGCGGCCTGATCGGCATAGAAGAACAGGGCGGTGATCAATTCTTCGGTGAGCCCATGTTGAATATCGAGGATTTGATGCAGACCGATGCCAGAGGCAAAGGCGTGATCAACATTCTTGCCGCCGATAAATTGATGAATGCGCCGCGTTTGTATTCGACCTTTTTGCTATGGATGCTGTCTGAATTGTTTGAGCATTTGCCGGAAGTCGGCGATCTGGACAAACCGAAACTGGCATTCTTTTTCGACGAAGCACACCTGCTTTTTGCCGAAGCTCCCAAGCCCTTGCTGCAAAAAATCGAACAGGTGGTGCGCCTGATACGTTCCAAAGGAGTGGGCGTGTATTTCGTGACGCAGAATCCGCTGGATATTCCGGACACCGTGCTGGGACAACTGGGCAATCGCGTGCAGCATGCCTTGCGCGCCTATACGCCGCGCGATCAAAAAGCGGTACAGGCCGCTGCAGAAACCTTCCGTCCGAATCCTGCGCTGAATATCGTGCAGGTTATTACCGAACTGGGCGTGGGTGAAGCACTGATTTCCTTTCTGGATGAAAAGGGCAGGCCAAATATCGTCGAACGCGGTTTCGTTTTGCCGCCAGCTTCGCAAATCGGCCCGATCACCGATGCAGAACGTGCGGCATTGATCGCGAGTTCCGTGGTGGCGGACGTCTATGAAAAAACCGTAGACCGCGAATCTGCCTACGAAAAAATCAAGGGGCGTGTAGAGAAGCGGGAGCAGGAAACGGCTGCGACCAAAACGGAGGAAGCAGACAGCGGCGGTGGATTTTCCGATGTGTTGGGCGGCATCTTCGGCAACGGCAAGAAAACTGCCGGCCGGCGCAGCGATACTGTAGTGGAAGCGATGATGAAATCGGCAGTGCGTACAATGGGTTCGACCGTCGGCCGTGAAATCATCCGCGGCGTACTGGGCTCCATCATGAAAAGGAAATAGCCGACGTGACTATCGGGCGTGGCGCCGGATAGTCTGTCAGGATGGCGCTCGTTGAGGGGCGAGCGCCTGCCTTATCGGCAAGAATTGGAAAACTTGAATGAGCCATTCAGGAATACGGTTGACAGCGCTTTACGACTGCGGAGCATGATCGAGTAGGTATTGCATCAGCCAGCGGCCTGCCTGCCCCGGGGCTTCATCAAGACGATTGATCATGTGCAGCGTATATTCGCCGCTGATCAGGTGCTCCAGCTTCAGATGTACCAGCCGCCCCGTGTCCAGATCCTCACGTATCATTTCTTCCGGCATCGAACCCCAGCCCAAACCGTTACGCAACAACATATGCTTGGCGCCCAGATCGCCGAGACGCCAGTCGCGTACGGCAACTACGCCAAAATTCTGACCGGCAGTGAGTTCGCTACGGTCAGTCAGCACCAGTTGCGTGTAATCGCGTGCGACTTCAGTCGGAATAATGCCTTCCATCTGCGCCAGCGGATGCGCAGGTGCAGCGACTGGCAGCATTGTGATGGAGCCGGCAGGCTGGCTTTGAAAGGTATCGGCAAAATCGAGCATGGGGCCGGCAATGCCGATCTGACAGATGCGCTGACTGACCAGATGCATCACTGCGCCCAGCGCCTCTACACGCAAGCGCAATGCCACGGTCGGGAATTGCTGCTGAAATGCCTGCAAGGCGGTAACCAGGCGGCAATTCGGAAACATCACATCGACTGCGATCGAGACTTCCGCTTCCAGGCCTTGTGCCAGCGTTTTTGCGCGTGCCCGCATTGCATCGACTTTCAGTCCGACAGTGCGCGCATCGGCCAGCAAGGCTTTACCGGCTTCGGTCAAGCTTGGTTTGCGCTTGCTACGGTCGAACAGCGCGACATTCAGCTGCGCTTCCAGATTGGCAATCGTGTAACTGACAACTGACTGCGTGCGGTGCAGTTCGCGTGCCGCTTTGGAAAAACTGCCGTGGTCGATGACCGCGACAAACACGCGCAATTGCTCCAGTGTCGGAGTGCCAGGATCTCTCATATCTAAAAAATCGATACTAATAAGTTAAATAATGTGGGTTTTCTTGATGCTAATCCTGTTCTAGGATGGTTGCAACAACACAATACGTGTTTTTTAAGCTGGTGCAGGTTGAAAACCCGCGCTGCCCATCATCTGACAAGAAAGCGAGCTCTATCATGACCAGGATTCTCAACATTAACAGCAGTGTCCGTAACGGCGATTCGATTTCGCGCAAAGTGACAACCGAATTCATCAATAAGTGGAAAACCAGGGAGGCCGATGCCGTAGTCGTTGAGCGAGATCTGGCAGCGCAACCCTTGCCGCATATCGATGGCGGCACGCTGGGTGCATTCTTTACGCCAGCCGAGCAGCGTACGCCTGAGCAGGCGCAAATCGCCCGATTGTCGGAAACGCTGGTGCAGGAATTGTTCGACGCCGACGTGATCGTGATCGGTGCTCCCATGTACAACTTTTCCATCACCTCGGGCTTGAAGGCATGGATAGACCATGTGGCGCGTGCCGGGGTAACGTTCAAGTACACTGACAAAGGTCCGGTAGGCCTGTTGACGGGCAAAAAAGTGTATATCTTCACTGCCAGCGGTGGCGTTTACAGCGAAGGCCCGGCACAGGCGATGGACTTCAATGCAAGCTATTTGCGCACCGTACTGGGCTTTATTGGCTTGACCGATGTGACGATTATCAACAGCGAAGGTGTAGCAATGGGCGCAGAAGGTGTCAATAAGGCATTGGCAAAAACCAGCAACACCATCAACGAATTGCTGCCAGCCTGATATCCTTCGTCTTTCGTGCAAAAAAAGCAGCCGATGCCGATAAGCGGTAACGGCTGCTTGTGCTGTTAGATGAAGATCGACCAATGACTACTAGCCTTACTTCCATCCCTGCAGCAACGACTGTTCTTTCTGCCGTTGAGCTGGATTATGTTGCTTCCTGCGAATTGCCCATGCCGTGGGCAAAATTCCGCCTGCACGCTTTTACCGAACCGGCAACTGGCAAGGAACATGTCGCCATTACGCTGGGCGACGTCGCCAATGGCGAACCGGTATTAGCGCGCATACACTCCGAATGCCTGACCGGCGATGCCTTGTTCAGCCTGCGCTGCGATTGCGGCCCGCAACTGGAAGCGGCATTGCAAAAAATCGCCGAAGAAGGACGTGGCGCCTTGTTTTATTTGCGCCAGGAAGGGCGGGGTATTGGCCTGGTGAATAAAATCCGTGCCTATCAATTGCAGGATGCCGGTGCAGATACAGTGGAAGCGAACGAAGCACTGGGCTTCAAGCCGGATCAGCGCAATTATCGTTTGTGCCTGCCTATGCTGCAGCATTTGAAAATTTCCAGCCTGCGTCTGATGACCAATAATCCACGCAAAATTACAGCGATGGAACAGCTGGGATTGAAAGTAGTGGAGCGTGTACCGCTGGTTATCACGCACAATCCGTTCAATGAAGCTTATCTGGCCACCAAGGCAAACAAGCTCGGTCATCTGTTTTAAGCGCCTTGTCCATTTGAACGCAATACCTATTGGCCGGCAGGAAATGTGTGTTTCAGAAAACGCATATGCTTGCTGTTTCCCAGGCAGATTGTCAGCAGCATGCAAGTCTTCCTCCGTACAATCGACATATGAGTCCCCCTTCTGATGCAACATCGACTGCCCGCAAACTGTTCCTGATCGGTTTGCTGATAGGCGTTACCGGTGCGGTACTGTTCTCCACCAAGGCGATTGTCGCCAAACTGATTTACCGCTACGACGTTGATGCAGTGACACTGATTGCTTTTCGCATGATGTTTTCGATGCCGTTTTTTATTGGCATCGGCATCTGGAAATCGCGCAATGCGACACCTTTGAGCGGCAAGGAAAAATGGCAGATCGTATTGCTGGGATTGATGGGATATTACCTGTCCAGTTTTCTCGATTTTCTCGGGCTGCAATATATTTCCGCCGGCCTGGAACGCCTGATCCTGTTTTTGACGCCATCGTTCGTATTGCTGATTTCGGTCTTTTTGATGAAGAAAAAAATCAGCGTCATCGAATGGGCGGCGCTCGGCACTTCCTATCTTGGCACCGTACTGGTGTTCATGCATGATGTGCGGGTCGGTGGCAATGGCGTGGTATTCGGCAGCGTGCTGGTGCTCTGCAGCGCAGTGTCTTACGCGATTTATCTGGTTGGGACCGGTGAGTTGGTGCGTCGCGTCGGAGCTTTGCGCCTGGTCGCTTATGCGATGTGCGTCTCCAGCGTGGCATGTATCGGGCAATTTTTTTTGCTGCGTCCGACCTCGATGCTGATCCAGCCGATGGCGGTTTACCATCTATCGATGGTCAATGCTTTTTTCTGCACGGTCTTGCCAGTGTTCCTGACCATGATTGCAGTCGATCGCATCGGTGCTGCAACTGCTTCGCAAGCCGGCATGATAGGCCCGGTTTCCACCCTGTTCCTGGCGGCGTGGATATTGGGCGAGCCGATCACCGGCATACAGCTGGCCGGTACCGCACTGGTTTTGTGCGGCATTTATCTGTTATCCAAAAAACGCGCATAGGGGTTTGCCATGGATCTGGGAATCAAAGGAAAAACCGCATTGGTCTGCGGCTCCAGCCGTGGTTTGGGACGCGGCTGCGTCGAAGCGCTGGCGGCCGAGGGTGTTCATGTCACGCTGGTAGCGCGCAATATCGAGGTGCTGGAAGCGACAGCGATGGAAATTCGCAGCTTTGCTAGGGGCGTCATCACGATCGTCGCTTGCGACATCACGACAGCGCAGGGGCGTGCACAGGCCTTGAACATATGTCCGCAACCCGAGATTCTGGTTACCAATGCAGGCGGCCCGCCAACCGGTGATTTTCACGATTGGACGCGCGACGACTGGATTGCCGCGCTGGATGCGAACATGCTGACGCCGATTGAATTGATCAAGGCAACGGTGGATGGCATGATGGCGCGCGGTTTCGGGCGCATCGTCAATATCACTTCGAGTGCGGTGAAAGCGCCGATCAGCACCCTGGGTTTGTCGAACGGCGCGCGTTCCGGCCTGACCGGCTTTGTCGCCGGGCTGGCGCGCAAGACGGTGGCGCAGAATGTGACGATCAATAATCTGTTGCCCGGCCCTTTCGAGACAGATCGATTACACTCGATCTTTAGCGAGTCTGCCAAGTCCAGTGGCAAGTCGCTGGACGAAATCAGTGCAGCAAGAAAGTTATCGAATCCGGCCCGGCGTTTCGGTACGCGGCAGGAATTCGGTGCGACCTGCGCATTTTTATGCAGTCAGCATGCAGGTTACATTACCGGACAAAATATCCTGCTCGACGGCGGTGCTTATCCCGGTACTTTTTAAAATGCGGTAGTTCCCGCTCATTCGTTCCTATTCATTCACAAGCGAGAATTCATGACCAAAGCAATCAGGATCAACAAAACTGGCGGACCGGAAGTGATGGAGTATCTGGATGTCGAGCTTGCCGCGCCCGGTCCGGACGAGGTCTTGATTCACCAAATGGCGTGCGGCTTGAACTACATCGATGTGTATTTCCGTACAGGCTTGTACCCTCAGACTTTGCCGGCAGGGCTTGGAATGGAGGGAGCCGGTATAGTGGCTGCGGTCGGTGAAGGTGTGACGCACATCAAGCCGGGTGATCGTGTTGCCTATGCAGGCGGCCCACCCGGTGCGTATGCAGAATCGCGCGTATTGCCGGCCAGGGTGCTGGTGAAATTACCGGCCTCGATTGATTTCGAGACGGGCGCCGCCATGATGTTGCAGGGATTGACGGCACAGTACCTGTTGCGTCGCACTTTCCGGCTGCAAGGCGGGGAAACGATTCTGTTCCATGCTGCCGCCGGTGGAGTCGGCTTGATTGCCTGCCAATGGGCACGCGCGCTCGGCGTCACGATGATAGGCACCGTCGGTTCGGATGAAAAAGCGGCACTGGCCAAGGCGCATGGCTGCACCCACACGATCAATTACAACACGGAAAATTTTGTCGAACGCGTGAAAGAAATCACCAACGGTGCCGGTGTGCCGGTGGTGTATGACTCGATCGGAAAAGATACCTTTACCGGTTCGCTCGATTGCCTGTCGCCTATGGGCATGCTGGTCAGTTACGGCAACGCATCCGGTCCCGTACCGCCCTTCAGCCTGACGGAACTGGCCTCGCGCGGTTCGCTGTTTGTCACCCGTCCGTCGGTATTCACCTATACTGCCAAGCGCGACGATCTGGAACAGATGGCGGCCGAGTTATTCGGTATGGTTGAAAGCGGGAAAATAAAACTCAGCATCAATCAGCGTTATGCCTTGAAAGACGTGGCGCAAGCGCATATTGACCTGGAGTCGCGCAAAACCACCGGTTCCACAATTTTGATTCCTTAAGGTGAGGCGATGCAAGAGTTGGATACAGGCGATAAGTCGCAGGCAGAAGAACCGTCGTCCGTTTCGGACGGCATACCAAAATTCGGGCGCCTGCTGTTGCTGCTGGCATTTGCCGTCGCCTTGATCGTAGCGATTACTTTCGGTTCGCAGGCGTATTACACGCTTTGAATGGCGGAGCTGGACGACACGCCAGTTTTTTGTAAAAAATGGCGACTTGCATCAGCAAGCCGCCATTTTCAATTGATGCGCTTGATCTGCTGCAATGCGCGGATATATCGTTTTCCTATTCCTTGTTCCTGATCTCCAGATTCACGCGGCGCGGTACACCGTTGCGCCCCGGGAAATCGCTGAATGCGCTACGCACCATATACGGCATGGCGAATGCCATTGAGCCATTGCCGCCATCGCTGTTCACCGTGACGTCGTACAGTTTTTTGCCGTCCTTGCTGTGTGTAATCAGAATATTGAGCCGGCGCTGAAATATCTGATATTGCACTTCGCGATATTGCGTAACCGAGCCAGGATACCAGAATGGATCGTAGTACGGACCGTAATAGCCGCGCCATCTTGGGCCGTAGTAAGGATGACCGTAGCCGTACGGCCAGTATGGATCTACGAGTACCGGTTCGATGGCTGTGACATCGCGCGCATCGATGCGATAATCCAGCGCAACCTTCAAATTGGCGCCGCGCGGGTTTTGTGCTTCGGCAAAGCCCAGGCGTCCCAATTCCGTACGCACCAGATTTTCATAGCTGCGATATTCGAGATCGTTGGCCTGTTCGGACTTGCGGTCAAAAACATAGGTTTTATTCTGCAAATCGGCTGGCCATTCATGAAATGCAAGGACATCGCTTTTAACGAATGAAGCACAACCGCTCAATAAAACGCTAGTTACAGCAATGAATACCCATAAGCAGCGACGCATTTTTTATTCTCCTTAACGCTATATGCACAGGATAACGGTATTGGTGAAAAGAACCGTTACATTTTGTAAGTCCCATGCTGTTTTTCTTTGTTGCCTATATGGTTACGCCTGCAAATCGACGGTCTGTTTGTAGCGCATTCACCTGTAGACACGCAGATTCCATTTTCAATCCCATGATTGGTAAAATGGGTCTTTGCTTCACTCCCACCGAACCCTATTCCTATGCGCACTGACACTTCCCCCGCGATTTATCGCAAAGATTACACGCCACCAAGTTATTGGGTGCGTACTGTCCAGATGGGATTCGACCTCGATCCCGCCGCAACCAGGGTGGCAACGCGGATGACGCTGGAGCGTAATCCGGCCAGCAGGGAGCAGGCGCTGGTTTTGTTTGGCGAAGAGCTGGAACTGGTGCACATCCGCTTGAATGACAAAGCTTTGTCCAGGCGCGATTATGTGCTGAAAGAAGGCGTGTTGCGCATCCCGGTCGAACTGGATCGGATCACGCTGGAAATAGAAACCCTGATCCGGCCGGATAAAAATACCTCGCTGATGGGTTTGTATGTATCAAGCGGGAATTTTTTTACGCAATGCGAAGCCGAAGGCTTCCGCAAAATCACTTATTTCCCGGATAGACCCGATGTAATGGCGCAATACACGGTCATGCTGCGCGCCGACAAGGAGAAATATCCGGTGCTGCTGTCGAACGGCAATTTGATAGAAGAAGGCGATCTGGGCGATGGTCGTCATTACGCCTTGTGGGAAGACCCGTTCAAGAAGCCGTCCTATCTGTTTGCGCTGGTCGCAGGCCAACTGGTTTGTCAGGAAGAAACGATCAAACTCAAGTCTGGCCGCGATGCCTTGTTGCAGGTTTGGGTGGAAGACGGCAATCTGGACAAGACGCAGCACGCAATGGATTCGCTAATTAATAGTATCCGTTGGGATGAAGAGCGCTTTGGTCTGGAACTGGATCTTGATCGTTTCATGATCGTCGCTGTCGGCGACTTCAACATGGGTGCGATGGAAAACAAGGGTTTGAATATTTTCAATACCAAGTATGTGTTGGCCAATCCGCGTATCGCGACCGATGTTGATTATGCAAATATCGAAGCGGTAGTCGGGCATGAATATTTCCATAACTGGACCGGTAACCGTGTGACCTGCCGCGACTGGTTCCAGTTATCTCTGAAAGAGGGGCTGACCGTGTTCCGTGATCAGGAGTTTTCAGCCGACATGGTTGGCACCGATAGTGGTCGTGCCGTCAAGCGGATCGATGACGTGCGCGTGCTGCGGCAGGCGCAGTTTCCGGAAGATGCGGGTCCTATGGCGCATCCGGTGCGGCCTGACTCGTTTGTTGAAATCAGCAATTTCTATACAGTCACGATTTACGAAAAAGGCGCTGAAGTGGTGCGCATGTACCAAACGCTGCTGGGGCGCGACGGTTTCCGCAAGGGTATGGATCTGTATTTCAAGCGGCATGATGGGCAAGCGGTCGAATGCGACGATTTTCGCGCCGCGATGTCGGCCGCCAATGGGCGTGATCTGACCCAGTTCGAACGCTGGTACAGTCAGGCAGGCACGCCGCGTGTGAGGGCGAAGACTTCCTATGACCCTGTGCAAAAGACTTATGACATCACGTTGTCTCAATCTTGTCCGGCAACGCCGGGGCAGGCAAAGAAGTTGTCTTTCCATATTCCGGTTGCCGTGGGTTTGCTTGATAGCAGTGGCAAAGACATGACATTGAAGCTGGACGGCGAAGTCGCGGCGATAGGCTCCGTCGTGCTGGAACTGACCTCGGCGCAGCAAACTTTCCGATTTACCGATGTCAATGAAAAGCCGGTGCCGTCGATGTTGCGCAATTTTTCTGCGCCTGTGGTGCTGGAATACGATTACAGCGAAGAGGAACTGGCCTTCCTGATGGCGCACGATAGCGATGCCTTCAATCGCTGGGAGGCCGGGCAGCGCCTGGCGACACGCCGCCTGCTTGCATTGACGGCTGCGGTGCAGAAGTCGCAGGTACTGGATATCGACCGTGCATTGAGCGACAGCTTGCGCGCGACCTTGAGTGACCGGAAGCTGGACCCCGCTTTCCGCGAGACGGTATTGACCTTGCCGACGGAAACGGTCATCGCCGAACAAATGGATGTGATCGACCCGCAGGCAATTCACACGGCACGCCGCTTTTTGCGTCAGTCGCTGGCGCAAGCCTTGCGGTCGGATTTTGTCGGGGCATATCAATCCAGTCAAACCGAAGGACCTTACAGCCCCCATGCCGGTTCGTCCGGCAAACGTGCATTGAAGAATCTGGCGTTGTCTTATATAGCGGAGCTGGACGATGCTGATGCGCATGCATTGGCCCAGGCACAATACGATGCCGCCGACAATATGACTGATCGCATGGCTGCCTTGTCGGCTCTGGCGAATAGCCAGGCACCGGGCAAGACTGCTGCGCTGGCCGGGTTTTACCGCGATTTTGAACAGGAACCGCTGGTGATCGACAAATGGTTCAGCCTGCAAGCCATGGCACGCACGACCGATGTCGCTGCCGTGCGGACATTAATGCAGCATTCGGCGTTTTCGATCAAGAATCCGAATCGTGCCCGCAGCCTGATATTCAGTTTCTGTAACGGCAACCCATCGCGGTTTCATGCAGCTGATGGCAGTGGCTATGCATTTTGGGCCGAGCAGGTGGTTGCGTTGGACGTCATCAATCCGCAAGTGGCGGCCCGTTTGGCGCGCAGTCTGGATCGCTGGCGTAAATATGCGCCTGCCCTGCAGGAGAAAATGCATGCGGCACTAAAATGCGTGGCGGCGGCCAAACTTTCCAAGGATACAAAAGAAGTGGTCACGAAATCGCTGGCAGCAGCTTAGTTCTCTTGCCCGCTTAATAGAGAAGCATACAATTGCCGCTTGAAACGGCAGTCAATGTAGTTTGATTAAAGAATAAAGGACGTTATGAAACGCATCAGCCTCACGCAATACCTGGTAGAAGAGCAACGCCTGCATAACAACATCCCGGCGGAATTGCGCCTGTTGATCGAAGTTGTTGCTCGCGCCTGTAAAACCATTAGCCATGCTGTCGGCAAAGGGGCGCTTGGTGAGGTGCTGGGCAGTGCGCAAAGCGAAAACGTGCAGGGCGAAGTGCAAAAGAAACTCGACATCATTTCCAACGATATCCTGCTGGAAGCGAATGAATGGGGCGGTCATCTGGCGGCCATGGCATCCGAAGAGATGGAAACTATCCATCCGATTCCAAATCGCTATCCGATGGGCGAATACCTGTTGCTGTTCGATCCGCTCGATGGCTCCAGCAATATTGATGTGAATGTGTCCATTGGTACGATTTTCTCGGTATTGAAAGCCGCAGACGGCATGCATACTGCAAAAGAAGCCGATTTTCTACAGGCGGGTAGCAAGCAGGTTGTTGCCGGTTATGCAGTATATGGACCGCAAACCGTGCTGGTGCTGACCACGGGCAACGGCGTGCAATGCTTCACACTGGATCGCGAAATGGGTTCGTGGGTGATGACGCAGAAGAATATGCAAATCCCTGCAGATACCAAGGAATTTGCGATCAATGCTTCCAATGCGCGTCACTGGCATGCGCCGGTCAAGCGTTATGTGGATGAAATGCTGGCAGGTACGACAGGGCCGCGCGGCAAGGACTTCAATATGCGCTGGATTGCTTCGATGGTGGCAGATGTGCATCGCATTCTTAACCGTGGCGGTGTTTTCATGTATCCGGCCGATGCGCGTGAACCGGACAAGCCGGGCAAGCTGCGTTTGATGTACGAGGCGAATCCCATGGCGTTTTTGGTGGAGCAGGCAGGTGGCGCGGCAACCGATGGCCAGCAACGTATATTGGATATCCAGCCGGAAAAACTGCACCAGCGTGTGCCGGTGTTCCTTGGTTCAAAGAATGAAGTTGATCTGGTAACGAGTTACCACAAGACAAAGTAGTACTTCTGTATAGAGGCAAATCCTTTTGTTTTAAGGCACTTCCAAAAAAGAATGAAAGTATTTTCTTAAAAGGGGTTGCCAATGGGAAGGG
>DGBN01000032.1 GCA_002384815.1 Oxalobacteraceae bacterium UBA4003
AACGCATAAAGACCGCATGTTGAAGCCGATGATTCGCAGCAAAATCACTGATCCATGGCGCGAAGTGTCATGGGAAGAAGCGATCAACTACACCGCGTCAGAATTCAAACGCATCCAGGCTAAATACGGCAAGGATTCTATCGGTGGTTTGGTTTCTTCACGTTGCACCAACGAAGAAGGCTACCTGGTTCAGAAGTTGGTTCGCGCTGCTTTCGGTAACAACAACGTTGATACCTGCGCTCGTGTCTGCCATTCGCCTACAGGCTACGGTCTGAAAGTGACTCTGGGTGAATCAGCTGGTACACAAACTTTTGAATCAGTGATGAAGTCGGATTGCATCGTGATTATTGGTGCCAACCCGGCAAATGCCCATCCAGTGTTCGCATCGCAAATGAAACGCCGTCTTCGTCAAGGCGCGAAATTGATCGTTGTCGATCCACGCACAACCGAAATGGTGAAATCGCCGCACGTACAAGCGGACCACCATTTGAAATTGATGCCGGGTACCAACGTTGCTATCGTCAATGCAATGGCCTACGTCATCCTGAGCGAAAAACTGCACAAGCCGGAATTCATCGCTGAACGCTGCGAAACAGCTTCGTTCACAGAATGGGAACACTTCATTCTGCAAGAAGAAAATTCGCCTGAAGCCGTGGAAAAAATCAGCGGTGTACCAGCTGAAGAAATCCGCGCTGCAGCACGCATGTACGCAAACGCTAAAAACGGCGCGATCTATTACGGTCTAGGCGTAACCGAACATGCACAAGGTTCGACCACTGTGATCGGTATCGCCAACCTGGCGATGGCAACCGGCAACATCGGTCGCGAAGGCGTAGGCGTCAATCCACTGCGCGGCCAAAACAATGTGCAAGGTTCCTGCGATATGGGTTCCTTCCCGCACGAACTGCCGGGTTACCGTCACGTGTCCGATTCCACCACACGTGCTGAATTCGAAGCGGCATGGAATTGCGTACTCGATCCGGAACCAGGCCTGCGTATTCCAAACATGTTCGACGCGGCAATGGACGGCACCTTCATGGGCTTGTATTGCCAGGGCGAGGATATCGTTCAATCGGATCCGGATACACAACACGTCACCGGCGCGCTGGAAAAAATGGAATGTATCGTTGTGCAAGATATCTTCCTGAACGAAACAGCAAAGTACGCGCACGTATTCTTGCCGGGTTCATCATTCCTGGAAAAAGACGGTACCTTCACCAATGCAGAACGTCGCATCTCACGCGTACGTAAAGTGATGCCGCCAAAATCGGGCAAAGGCGATTGGGAAGTTACCTGCATGTTGGCGAACGCATTGGGCTATCCAATGAGCTACAAACATCCACGCGAAATCATGGATGAAATCGCATCCTTGACGCCTACCTTCACCGGTGTGAGCTTCAAACGTATCGACGAGCTCGGCGGCAGTATTCAATGGCCATGCAACGATGCAGCGCCAGAAGGTACACCGACCATGCATATCGGCGAATTCGTACGCGGCAAAGGTAAATTCATCGATACCAAGTACTTCGGCAGCGGAGAAAAGGTCAACAAGAAATTCCCATTGATTCTGACTACTGGTCGTGTCCTGTCGCAATACAACGTGGGCGCGCAAACCCGTCGCACCGACAACAATACGTGGCACAGCGAAGACCGGCTCGAGATCCATCCACAAGATGCGCTGGATCGTGGCATCAAGCAGAACGATTGGGTTGGTATCCACTCGCGTGCTGGTGAAACGGTATTGCGCGCTGATATTACGGAAAACATTCAACCAGGTGTGGTCTATACCACGTTCCATTTCCCGGAATCGGGCGCGAACGTGATTACCACCAGCTCGTCTGATTGGGCAACCAACTGTCCTGAGTACAAAGTAACTGCGGTTCAAGTCATGCCGGTTGCTCAGCCTTCGGAATGGCAGCGTACTTACAATCGCTTCAATACCCAGCAAGAAGAATTTGCAAGTACGCAAATGATTCCTCGCGAAGTATCGACGGCAAGTAAGTAAGCGTTAAAAGAAGCATGCAATGAACGGTATTTCCGACGAAGAGCGCACTGCACTGGTCCGGGTCTCAGTAGAAAAATGGGATACGGATAGGCGTGAGCTCTGCGAGGATGATGTTGCGGAAGAAGTACCAATCGCGCTGGAATACAACGGCATCTCGCATGCGGTAATGCTGGCCTCGCCTTACGATCTGGAAGACTTTGCGCTCGGCTTTTCATTGAGCGAAGGAATCCTGAAAGATCGTTCGGAATTGTACGAGTGTGAAATCGTACCCGGCGCGCAAGGTATACAGGTACAGATGCAAATCGCAACGGAACGTTTCGTTACGTTGAAAGACAAGCGTCGCAACCTGACCGGTAGGACCGGCTGCGGATTGTGTGGTGCGGAAACATTGGCACAGGCAGTTCGTCGTCCGGATGCTGTTACAGGCAGTACCGCGTTTTCCGCCACGCAGATTTATGCCGGCATGAAGACCATGCAATCCATGCAGCGTCTGCAACGTTATACCGGCGCGACGCACGCAGCCGCATGGATGAATGCAGATGGCTCCGTTGATCTGGTACGCGAAGATATTGGTAGGCACAATGCACTGGATAAATTGATAGGCGCAATGTCAGATCAGAAGCGCGATTTTACGAATGGTGCTGCGTTGATTACCAGCCGCGCCAGTTATGAAATGGTGCAGAAGTCGGCAACGATGGGGATAGGTTTTTTGGCTGCCATCTCGGCGCCTACCAGTCTGGCTATTCAGTTGGCTGAAGAGGCTAACGTTACGCTAGTCGGATTTGTACGCAGCAACAGTCATGTCGTATACGCACAATCGCATCGATTGATGCGGGACAAAACCAAGTAAAAGGAAGAAGTATGAGCCACAGTAGCGCAGATCGTTTAGTCACCATGGCAAACCAGATAGGTGACTTCTTCGAAACCATGACCGATAGAGATCAATCGCTCAAAGACATTAGCGGTCACTTGAAGCGTTCGTGGGCGCCACCTATGCGTCGCAAGTTGCTTGAGCATATAGCGCATGGCGGCACAGGGTTAAAAGAGATTGTGTTGCAAGCAGTGCAAACCAATAAGATTATTTAAGTAGGATTATCAAGTTTCAAGCGTGGGGTTGATGCAATAGGTCAGCCGCATTAACATGGCTGCGCACAGAAAATTCGCAGCCATTTTCATTAGTACTTCAGGAGGAGAAATCATGTCACGTCGTTCACTATTGCGTTTCGCATCGGTCGCCTTGGCCGCCGCACTGGTTACACCATTCGGCTTCGCCCAGCAGATCATCAAGTTGTCGACCACCACTAGCACTGAAAGCTCGGGCTTGCTGCCATACATCTTGCCTGACTTCGAGGCCAAGACTAATTCCAAGGTGCACGTGATCTCGGTCGGTACCGGCAAGGCATTGGAACTGGCAAAGAATGGCGACGTCGATGTTACGCTGGTGCATGCGCGTACGCTGGAAGATAAATTTGTTGCAGACGGCCATGGCGTCGATCGCCGCGACGTGATGTACAACGACTTCATCATTGTCGGCCCGACCAGCGACCCAGCCGGCATCAAAGGCAGCAAGGATGTGTTGGCAGCGATGAAAAAAATTGTCGATAGCAAAGCAAAATTCATTTCGCGCGGCGACAATTCCGGTACTGATGTAATGGAGAGAAAATACTGGAAAGAAGTAGGCTCGCAACCAGAAGGCAGTGCTTATGTCTCCGCTGGTCTGGGCATGGGCGAAGTCTTGACGATGGCTGCTGAATTGCAGGCATACACCCTGAGTGATCGCGCTACCTACGGTGCTTACCGCGCTAAAACCGGTTTGGTAGTTGCAGTGGAAGGTGACAAGAAAATGTTCAACCCGTACGGTGTGATTGCAGTGAATCCTGCCAAATACCCGAACATTAACTACAAGGGCGCGAAACAACTTATTGATTACCTGACATCAGCCGAAGGTCAAAAGAAAATTGCTTCTTATAAAATTGAAGGTGAACAGCTGTTCTTCCCATCGACCAAATAACCTTTTCCTTGATGCAAAAGGGTACGACGATATAGGCCTTGCATTGACGAGTTGCGAGTCAGCATGAAAAAAGCGCGGAATTCCGCGCTTTTTATTTACTGGCCTTCGAACACATCTTCGCTAGCTGTTTTCAATTCTTTCGCTTCTTCCACCATCCTGCGATGTGCGATGCGTTTGCGCATGATCTCCGCATGTTGTTTCGCCGTCATCGGCGGCGTTGTCATCAAGTCTTTCAACAATGCGATATTGGTGTAGTTGTTTTTAATGAGACGGCCCAAGTTGCTTGACTCCGTAGTTAAGTATCAACATCACTGCCTCTCCCAAACGACCTCGGCAAGGCAATCGAAAACAATCACGTTACAGCATTTTGCACCAAATTAAGGTCTTTATCACGACAGCCGGAAAAATAGCCGCGTCAAACAACAGAAAACGACAGAACAATAGACGAAAAAAAGCCCCGCTGGCTCAGGCTGCGGGGCTTAAACCTTCCTTGAGAGGGAAAGAGGAGACGCGGTAAAAACTTTGTTCGATATAACAGGTCAACCTTGACGACCGATCGTTGCAGACGCGGTCCCGTGCTCGCAAGACCTGGCCGCAGTACCTGCGTCACTATCATGCCGCTCAGTCCGCCGCTGCCGTTGGACAAGGCTACGGCGAACAGCTCTTGCACGTGTAGCGACGATGGCAGCATCCGTACGATTAAGCGGTATGAAATTGCATACTAAAACCTGCATTGAACTTGATGCCTTAAAACGTCAATTTATATCAACGAAAACCTATTTAATGCGTTAACCGGTAAGCTGCTTCCATACGCAACTGTGCAGCGAGTTCCGGTTGCGTTTGTGCAATCCGGTTTGCCTTGCTGTTCAATGCAAAACGCGATTTGACCGGTGCTTGTGGCTGAACTGCCGCAACAGGTTCTGCAAGGGCTGGAGCATAAGCCTGCATACGCAGCTTGGCCGCCAGTTCCGGTTGTGTTTGCGCAATCCGGTTGGCTGCACGGGTCAGTGTGTACATCGTTTGTACGGGGCTTTTGACGCTGGGCTTGCCTGCTTTTGCCACGGCAACAACCTGACGCGGCGTGAGAATCAACAAGGCAGTGCGCAAGGCGGCAACGGCCAATGGCTTGAACAATAGAACCAGGGCGGCGGCGAGCGCCAAACCGATGAGCGGACGTGCCGGGCTGTAGGCAAAGCCGATGGCAGCCAGGGCAACCGGAATCGCGACAGCGACCTGATTGGAGTAGGAGTTATTCGATAATGCGGACATGGCAATTCCTCTTTTCAATAATTAATCTATGTTGTTGCATTGCAGTATAGGTATCATAGAGATATAAATCTAATTTCAATTTTGGATACCAGTTATAATTTATGTGAATATTACTGGTCTTCGTGGCTTTTCTACTTTTACTGATAAAAATATGAGTTTTCTTACACTGGATTTAAACCTGCTGCGTGTATTTGATGCTGTGATGACGGAACAGAATCTGACCCGCGCAGCAAATTTATTGGCAATGACACAACCTGCGGTGTCGAATGCCTTGCGCCGCCTGCGCGATGCCCTGGGTGATGAACTGGTAATTCGTACCGCACACGGCGTCAAACCAACCTCGCGCGCCACTGAGTTGTGGCCTATTGTGCGCCGCGCCCTGTCCGATCTGGAATCCGCCGTAACGCCCGATACCTTCGATGTCTCCCGTGCGACCACAACGTTTCGCATGGCCATGGCGGATGCAACGGCTGCCTTGTGGCTGCCTTTTCTCGTACGCGCAATCGAAAAAGAGGCACCTGGCCTGAATGTACGCATGGTGCCCCTGACGACACGCGAACCGCGGCCAATGTTGTTGCGCGGCGATATAGATCTGGCAATAGGATTTTTCCCCGGCGTGGCAGCACAGCTGGCAAGCGGGCAAAATACGGCTGTTTCGCAAATTCGCCATGAGCGTTTATACACAGGTGAATACGTGTGCGTAATGCGGAAAAATCATCCTTTGGCAAAAGCCGAGTTGACGCTGGATGCATATTGTGCGGCGCATCATTTATTGGTGAGCTTCTCCGGCCGCGCCAAAGGCTTGATGGACGACGCCCTGTCCGAACTCGGACGCGAGCGCCGCATTTTGTTGACGGTTAATCAGTTTTTTACTGCAGGGAGGGTTGTGGCGAGCTCGGATTTGATTACCGTGTTGCCACGCCATCTAATCGCCTCGACGGGTATGGAAGAAGCCTTGGTCGCCAAGGATTTGCCATTCGTCTTGCCTGAGGTTCACGTCGATATGCTGTGGCATGAACGCGATGCACGCAATCCTGCACATAAATGGTTGCGCGAACAACTGATCACCAGTACCGACGATGGTATCGGGCGAGTTAAAAAACGTCGCTGACCATCCTCCTTGTTACCACCCGAAACCCGCTTGCAGCGGGTTTTTTATTGCCCGCAAGCATTTCCCTTGGTACACAAGGTTCAGCAAGGAAATATCTTATTGAACTCACAAGTTATAAATCCATCCTAGTTGTTCGTTCCCTTCCGGATTTGCATTTTATGCCGCGCACGAAAAAAATAATCACGTGGGGTGCAATCGGCTCATCTGTGATCGTCTTTGCCTGCCTCATCTTCCTGCTCGCGTTCGACTGGAATCATGCGCGTCCATGGATCAATACACGCGTCAGTGAAGCCACGGGACGTGACTTTGCCATTAACGGCGATTTAAGCCTCAGCTGGCAACGACCGCAAGTAAGTACCGGCTCCTGGCGCGACTGGGTGCCGACGCCGCGTCTGAGCGCACAGGACGTCTCATTAAGTAATCCTGACTGGTCCCGAACCAGTCCCAATATGGTGGAGGTCGGACACATCACTTTTTCCGTCAATCCCTTGCCTCTGCTAAACAAAACCATTGTCATCCCGACCTTGCAACTGGACGACCCGATCGTAAAACTGGAGCGCATGCGCGACGGCCGGAATAACTGGACTTTCAAGCAAAACGCGCCGTCTGCGTGGGCGCTGGATTTGCAGAATCTGCTTCTCTATAAGGGTGAAATAAGCCTGAAGGATGAGATCAAGAATATCGACGCAAAAGCCAGTATCGATACGCTCGAGCCGGATGTCAGCAATTTTGTCATGGGCTGGAAATTGTCCGGCACCTTCAATGGCGCCCGCGTCAGCGGCGATGGCAAGGCAGGGGCCTTGCTGGCCTTGAAAAACGTGGACCAACCTTTTCCTGTACAAGCACAATTGAATGTAGGCAAAACCTCGATTCGGGTAAAAGGCACGATTACCAAACCGCAGGAACTGGCAGCAATCGATATGCAATTGCACTTGTCCGGAGCCAGCATGGCTGATCTTTACCCTCTTACTGGCATTACCTTGCCGAAGACGCCGGCATTTTCCACCGAAGGGCACCTGGTTGGAATCACCAATGCTCTTGGCGGTAACTGGACTTATGAAAAATTCAGTGGCAAGGTAGGAGAAAGCGACATCCGCGGAACACTTGCGTATGAATCCAAAAAGCCGCGCCCCTTGCTATCCGGCAGCGTGGTTTCAAACCTGCTGAGATTAAGCGATCTGGGGCCCATCATCGGTGCCGATTCCAATGAAAGTAAAAAAGAGCGCGGCGCGGCAGCCAGTCAGCCGGAAAATAAGGTATTGCCGGTGGAAAAATTCTCGACGGAACGCTGGGGCAGCATAGATGCCGACGTAAAAATAAGCGGTCGTAAAATTGTACGCGACGCATCCCTACCGATTGAAAATCTGGATATGCATTTGATATTGAGTGATCGTGTCGTGACACTGATGCCATTGAATTTCGGTGTTGCCGGCGGCAATATGATAGGCAATATCAAACTCGATGGCCGCAACAATATCATCAAGGCGCAAGCAAGGATTTCGGCCCGTCATTTAAAACTCAAGCAGCTTTTCCCGACCTTTCAGCCTATGCAGGCCAGTTTCGGTGAAATCAATGGCGATGCCTCGCTGTCCGCTACCGGCAATTCCATCGCCAGCATGCTGGCAAACTCGAATGGTGAAATCAAGACGCTGATCAACGAAGGCACGATCAGTAAATTATTACTGGAACAGATAGGCTTGAATATCGGTAATATCGTCTTGTCTGAATTGTTTGGCGACAAGCAGGTACAACTGAATTGCATGGCATCCGATCTGACTGTTACCAATGGCATCGTCCAGACCAGGACGCTGATCGTGGATACCGATGATGCAACGCTTTATCTAACGGGGAAGATCGATCTAGCGCAGGAAAAACTGGATTTGACTATTAATCCAAAAAGCAAGGGCTTGCGCATTGTTTCCCTGCGCACCCCCATATACGTAACTGGCAACTTCAAAACACCTCAAGTAAAAATAGATAAAGGCGTACTGGCATTGAAAGCCGGTAGTGCAATCGCACTTGGTGCCCTGGCGCCAGTAACGGCGCTCTTGCCATTGGTAAATGTAGGTTCGAATGAGGATAATAAATGCAAGACTTTGTTGAAAGAGGTACAAGCCAAACCTGTTGCACCGCCACCAGGTAAAACCTATAAAGGCAAAGTCAGGGATCCGGCATAGGACGGCTTTTCCTGTTGCGCTATTCGAACCTGTTTGCCTGTTGTACATACAAGCGGATTACTTTACTCAAACTGCCTGTGGATAAGTGTATGTACAAAAGGTGAGCAGCATGTGGACAACCCAGACAAATCAAGCCGCATGTTTTTTATACAGAATCCATCCTGTACTGATACACCCTTTATGCCGACTTTATACTTTCTTCAAGTCTTTGATTCTTTTTCGTTTACTTCGCTTATCCACAGAAAAAGGCCTGTGTTAACTATTACTACTAAATATATATAAACAATTAACATAAAACCGGATTCATCATTTCGCACTCAAAAATAAAAACCTGAACCCATATTCCTGATCTTCAATACATCAAGTAAAAACTCGTTCGTCTCGATGTATGACGATAAATCTTTTGACGATGCAGTATGCATAATGCGCTGCAACTTTTTCCAGGAATTGTACAAAGTCGACAGGCGAATCTTCATTCGCGCTATCTGAAATCGTCCGCATGATGGCAAACGGAATACCAAACTCAAAACAGACTTGCGCCACTGCTGCGCCTTCCATTTCAACTGCCAGTACGTCTTGCAGCTTGTCTGTGATTTTTCGCAATTGTTCGTCATGAACAATAAATTCATCACCGCTGGCAATCAAGCCTTCATGGATTTGCGGCTGTACCAGGCGGAACTGTTTTTTGTCATGTTCGGTAATTACCGAATGAAAATCGGTTCTGATGAATGCTTGAGCCGCATTTAATAATTGTTTCGATAATATTTTGTCGGAATAGAAATGCGAGAGTCCGGTGAGCGGCACCTCATAGCGGGGAAATAGAGGTTCAGCGTTCATATCATGCTGAACCAGCTGTCTGGCAACCACGATATCGCCAACACGAAGCCTTGAATCGGCTGCTCCTGCTACGCCAGTGAAGATAATGTGGCTGACTCCGAACTTTTCGATCAAAGTCGCTGTAGTGGCTGCTGCTGCCACCTTGCCTATGCGCGACAACACGCAAATACATTCGATCTCCCACAAACGACCACTTACATAATCCCGCATGCCACGCCGGCTTGTTACCGGTGTCTGCATGATATCGATCAAGCCGGACTGTTCTTCACGTAACGCACTGATGATGCCTATTCTGATGGATGGGAAGTTCATACTTGATCAAAGAAGAAAGGAAGGTTTTTTGACAAGGTTGTTTTTTGCATTTGATGCTTCGATGAGATTTCCGGTTTTAACTTAATTGTTTATATATATGTTTAGTAGTAATAGTTAACACAGGCTGTTTTCTGTGGATAACCATATAAGCGAGTTTGAAATCAATTACTTGAGAACAGGATAAACCCTGCATAAGCGGTGTATCAGTCAAGGATGGATTCTGTATAAAAACCTTGTGGGGTTTTTCCATACGCTTATCCACAAGCTATCCACGTCTTTTGCAGAGCTTTGTTCACAGTACTTTCAAGAAATTAAATTGCAGCCTCGTGGTAGTCTTTTACGCATATTGGTACAACTTCTCAAGCTTGAAAAATCCTTATCTTGAAGGAATAACGATGAAGAATTCTGTAATTTCAACGATAGAACATTACATCGATGGGCATTTGACGAAAACAGAAGGAGGAGAGAAACAGCCAGTATATAACCCGGCAACAGGAGAAGTTAGTGCTCACATTGTAATGGCTGGCGATACCGATGTGCGGGCTGTTGTTGCGGCAGCCAAAGCCGCCGCTCCAGCCTGGGCCGGGATGGCACCATTGAGGCGAGCGCGCATTCTGTTCAAATTCAAGGATCTGATAGAAAAGCATCACGACGACCTAGCGGCGGCGATCACGCGCGAACACGGCAAGGTATTTTCAGATGCAAAAGGTGAGGTCACGCGCGGGTTGGAAGTGGTCGAATTTGCCTGCGGTGTACCGCAATTATTGAAAACCCAGTTTTCCGACAATATAGGTGGCGGCATCGATAACTGGAATTTGCGTCAGCCGCTGGGGGTGACAGCGGGAATTACACCCTTCAACTTTCCTTTCATGGTGCCGATGTGGATGGCACCGGTAGCGTTGGCAACCGGTAATACCTTCATTTTAAAGCCGTCCGAGCGTGATCCATCGCCATCGTTGATGGTGGCTGAACTCTTGCATCAGGCAGGCTTGCCTGACGGCGTTTTCAACGTCTTGCAGGGTGACAAGCGCGCCGTCGATGGCTTGCTGCAGCATCCGGATGTAAAAGCAGTGTCCTTTGTCGGTTCCACACCAATTGCCGAATATATCTATCAGGCCGGCGCCAAGCGCCAAGGTGCATATCCGTTGCGGGTACAGGCTTTAGGTGGTGCCAAGAATCATCTGGTGGTGATGCCGGATGCCAATCTGGAGCAGGCAGTTGATGCTCTGATAGGGGCTGCTTACGGTTCTGCGGGTGAGCGCTGCATGGCGATCTCTGTCGCCGTGGCAGTTGGCGGTGTGGCGGACAAGCTGGTTGCAGCTCTGATACCGAAAGTGAAATCGCTGAAGGTTAAAAACGGCATGGAGAGCGACGCGGAAATGGGGCCGGTAGTCAGTGCAGCACATAAAGAAAAAATCGAAGGGTATATAGAAGCAGGTATCAAGTCTGGTGCGAATTTACTGGTAGATGGGCGTGGTTTAAAAGTAGATGGACACAGTAAAGGATTTTTTATTGGTGGCTGTCTATTCGACAATGTGACGCCGGACATGACAATTTATCAGGAAGAGATTTTTGGTCCTGTGTTGTGTGTGGTACGTGTACCTGACTTTGCGGCGGCACTTGAATTGATCAATGCCCATGAATTTGGTAATGGGGCGGCCTTGTTCACTTCGGATGGAAACACCGCACGCGAGTTTTCGCGCCGGGTCGAAATCGGTATGGTAGGTATCAATGTACCGATTCCGGTGCCTATGGCCTGGCATTCATTTGGCGGCTGGAAGCGTTCGATGTTTGGCGACACGCATGCTTATGGCGAAGAGGGCATCAAGTTTTATACGCGCTACAAATCGATCATGCAGCGCTGGCCGGAATCCATTGGCAAAGGCGCGGAATTTGCCATGCCGACCAGCAAATAGGTTTTCAAGATAATGACACGCTGTCAGTCGATTGTAAGTAGCGACTGCGATGATGTTTGTTTAATGAAATGTCACGATAGTAATTCAACCATCAATAATAACGATAGAGACAATGGCCGAATCCGCAGGGAAATATGACTACATCATTGTAGGAGCAGGAACAGCTGGTTGCGTACTAGCCAATCGATTGACGCAAGATCCGAAGATCTCGGTTCTGTTGCTGGAGGCGGGGGCGAAAGACGATTACTTTCGGGTGCATCTGCCTATAGGTTTTTTGCATCTGAACGATAACCCGCGTACCGACTGGCGCTATCGTACCCAGCCGGATGCCGGTTTGAACGGGCGCAGTGTGCTCTATCCCAGCGGCAAGATCCTCGGCGGTTCTTCTTCCATAAATGGAATGGTATATCAGCGCGGGCAGGCACAGGATTACGATCGCTGGGCGGAATTGACGGGCGATAAGAGCTGGTCTTGGGAGCAGTTGTTGCCCTTGTTTAAAAAGAGCGAAGATTATTCTGTCGGCGCCAGCGAATTCCACGGCGCGGGCGGTGACTGGCGGGTGGAAAAGCAGAAATTGCGCTGGGATATTTTGAATGCCTTCCGCAAGGCGGCCGAGCAAAGCGGCATTCCCAATATCGATGATTTCAATAGCGGCAGCACGGAAGAGGGTTGCGCTTACTTCGACATTAATCAAAAGCACGGCTTGCGCTGGAATACGGCCAAGGCTTTCTTGCGCACCATCATGCGACGGGGTAATCTGGATATCATGACCGGATCGCAGGTAACGCGCCTGATCATGCAGCAAACCGGAAATGGCAATGTATGTACCGGGGTTGAGTTCCTTGGCGGCGGTCAGGAATGGACTGCTGATGTTTCACGTGAAACAATCCTGGCTGCTGGTACGTTCGGCTCGCCGCAGATACTGCAGCGCTCCGGAATAGGTCCGTCTGCCTTGTCGCAGCAGTTCGGAATCGCGCCGGTGCAAGATGTGCCTGGCGTCGGTGAAAACTTGCAGGATCATTTGCCGCTGCAAATGACATTCAAAATACGCGGTGCAAAATCCCTGAATACGATAGGGCGCGGCTGGCTAGGCACGGCAGCGATGGGGCTGGAATATCTGCTGAAAAAAAATGGTTTGTTATCCACCGTCCCGGCACCCTTGGGCGCGATGGTACGCTCCGATCCGGCGCAAGCGACGCCCAATCTTTCTTATCAAATTCAGCCCTGGTCGCAAGAAGCAGTTGGCGGTTCGCTGGATGCTTTTCCTGCAATGACCGTTCGTATTTCTAATGTGAAACCAAGTGCACGTGGCCATGTGCGTATTGTTGCCCCGGATGCCTCGGTGGCGCCTGCGATTGCCGTGAATTACCTGAGTACGCCAGAAGACCGGCAGGTTGCACAGGATGCCATCTGTTTGACGCGCAAAATTGCTGCGGCACCGGCCTTGCAGTCATATGGTTTGCAAGAGCTGAATGTTGACGATGACCTGTTACGTTTAGCGGGAAGTATTACGGTAGCAGGTGCAAATCCGGTCGGCACCTGCAAAATGGGTAGGGACGACGATGAGCAGGCTGTGGTTGATAGCGAATTGCGTGTGCGTGGTGTGGTCGGCTTGCGCGTAGCCGATGCTTCCGTGATGCCCTTGATTACCGCCGGTGATACGGGTGCCACAACGATTTTGATTGCGGAGAAAGCCGCGCGCCTGATCCGGGCGGCGCGGGCCTAGGGCGATTTGGAGTTAAAGAAAGAGGTATGGAAGATTATGTAATCCTGGCCGTAGCGGCGTTTGTGGCTGGGATGATCGATGCAGTGGTGGGCGGTGGCGGTTTGGTACAGCTTCCCGCATTGTTCTCCACATTGCCGAATGTGGCGCCGGCAACGCTGCTGGGTACCAGCAAGCTGGCCGGTGTCTGGGGTACCGGTGCTGCTGCCTTGGGTTTTGCTCGCAGAGTAAGGGTGCAATGGAGCACCGCTGTGCCGGCTGCCGTGGCGGCATTTGCGCTGTCTTTCGCCGGTGCTTATACGGTGACGCATATTCCGCCGGACTTTATCCGCAAGCTTTTGCCTTTCATCTTGGTTGCGGTCGCTGCCTATACCTTTGCGAAGAAAGATTTCGGCAGTATTCATGCTCCCCTACATATAGGCGGGAAGGAGAAGGCGTGGGCCATACTGGTAGGTGGCAGCATAGGCTTCTACGATGGCTTTTTCGGCCCGGGCACCGGGAGCTTTCTGGTTTTTCTGTTTGTCCGTTTCTTCGGCTTTGACTTCCTGGGCGCATCGGCAGTGGCCAAGGTCGTGAATGTCGCTTGCAATATTGCCGCCTTGCTGTGGTTTGGTTATAGCGGACATTTGCTGTGGCAGCTCGGTGCTGTGATGGCCGTCTGCAATGTGCTGGGCTCATTGATCGGTATACGGCTGGCGCTGCGTCATGGTAGCGGTTTTGTGCGCAAGCTGTTTCTGGTGGTGGTGACGGGCTTGATTCTGAAGACAGGCTATGACGCTTTCATTGCAGGATAATCTGCGCGGACTTTGTTTCACGTGAAACAAAATCACATCTAATTCGCCAGTAAAGGCCGGTAAGGGGGAAATAAAGCTGAAAAGACTTTATAATCTCGCCTCTGCTTACCGTCTCATCGAGGCGCATTATGATCTTTCCTACCAAATTTGATGTCATTGTTGTCGGTGGCGGCCACGCCGGGACTGAGGCTGCGCTGGCATCCGCACGCATGGGTCAATCGACTCTTCTGCTGTCGCACAATATAGAAACCCTGGGGCAAATGTCCTGCAACCCGTCCATAGGCGGCATCGGCAAGGGCCATCTGGTCAGGGAGGTCGATGCGATGGGCGGCGCAATGGCGATTGCCACTGACGAGGCCGGCATCCAGTTCCGCATCCTGAACTCATCGAAAGGTCCGGCCGTACGCGCAACTCGCGCGCAAGCTGACCGTGTTCTGTATAAACAGGCGATCCGTTCGCGCTTGGAAAATCAGCCTAATTTGTGCTTGTTCCAGCAGGCAGTAGATGATTTGCTGATTGAGGGCGACCGCGTTGTTGGTGCCGTTACGCAAGCGGGTATTCAGTTCCGTGCCCGTGCTGTGGTGCTGACTGCCGGGACTTTCCTCGATGGAAAAATCCATATCGGCATGAATAACTATTCGGCCGGCAGGGCGGGCGATCCACCGGCAATTTCACTGTCTGCGCGCCTGAAAGAATTGAAGTTGCCGCAAGGGCGGCTGAAAACCGGTACGCCGCCACGCATAGATGGTCGTTCCATCGACTTTTCGGTAATGACCGAGCAGCCAGGCGACCTGGATCCTATCCCGGTGTTTTCGGTCATGGGTTCGGTTGCCATGCACCCAAAGCAGATGCCATGCTGGGTGACGCATACCAATGAAAAAACCCATGATCTGATTCGCGGCGGACTCGATCGCAGCCCTATGTACACCGGCATGATCGAAGGTGTAGGCCCACGCTACTGCCCATCGATAGAAGACAAGATACATCGCTTTGCCGGCAAGGAATCGCACCAGATTTTCCTTGAGCCGGAAGGTTTGAGCACCAACGAATACTATCCAAACGGCATTTCCACCAGCTTGCCGTTCGACGTTCAGCTGGCGTTGGTGCAATCGATGCGTGGCCTTGAGCATGCGCATATTCTGCGTCCCGGCTATGCGATCGAATATGACTACTTCGATCCGCGCGGATTGAAGGCTAGCTTGGAAACCAGGGTTATCCAGGGCCTGTTTTTTGCTGGCCAGATCAATGGCACCACAGGTTACGAGGAAGCGGCGGCACAAGGCATGCTGGCCGGCATCAATGCCGCCCTGCAAACACAGGAGCGCGAGGGATGGACGCCGCGTCGCGATGAAGCTTATCTCGGGGTGCTGGTAGATGACCTGATTACCAAGGGTGTGCTGGAACCGTATCGGATGTTTACCAGCCGTGCCGAATATCGTTTGAGCTTGCGTGAAGACAATGCCGATATGCGCTTGACGGAGACCGGCCGCAGGCTGGGGTGTGTCGGTGATGTGCAGTGGGCGCTGTTCGAGACCAAGCGCGAAGCGGTTGCACGCGAGCTGGAGCGCTTGCGTTCAACCTGGGTCAGCCCCCGTATTCTGGCAGAAGCAGAAGCAGAACGTGTGTTAGGTAAAGGTATAGAGCGTGAGTATGCACTAGCTGACTTGCTGCGCCGCCCGAACGTGACTTATGAAACCCTGATGAGTTTGAAGGGTATGGACGGCCAGGATCTGGGTGGCCCCGGGGTGGCGGAAGAAGCTGTGCGCGAGCAAGTCGAGATCCAGCTGAAGTATGCTGGTTATATAGACCGGCAGGCAAAAGAGGTCGAGCGCCACGATCATTACGAGAG
The DNA here is from genome assembly GCA_002384815.1 of Oxalobacteraceae bacterium UBA4003. Classification (GTDB taxonomy): domain Bacteria; phylum Pseudomonadota; class Gammaproteobacteria; order Burkholderiales; family Burkholderiaceae_D; genus Oxalicibacterium. The sequence continues at coordinate 16,005 of DGBN01000032.1, forward strand.
TCTGAAGCTGCCGGCCGAGTTCGATTACATGGCCGTCAAAGGCCTGTCGATAGAAGTGCGGCAGAAGCTGAGCAAGCAAAGACCGGAAACGCTGGGCCAGGCTTCCCGCATTTCCGGCGTCACGCCTGCCGCCATTTCATTGATGCTGGTACACCTGAAAAAAGGCGGCTTCAAGGAATTCGCCACCTTGCCGCCGACTTCTGAAGCGGCAGCATGAAGACATTCGATAGACCGGCATTGACGGCAATATTGACACAGGGTGCGCGCGATTTGTCCCTGAGTCTGAGCGAGGCACAGATCGCGAGGCTGATCGATTATCTGGCCCTGATGGCGAAATGGAATTCGGTTTACAACCTGACTGCCGTGCGCGATCCACTGCAAATGGTCACGCAGCATTTACTCGATTCGCTGGCAGCCGTATCTGCTTTTGCCGGGGCAAGAAATGTGCTGGATGTCGGTGCCGGCGGCGGTTTGCCCGGCATAGTGCTGGCAATCTGGGCGGCGGAAGCGGAACCTGAAATGCGCGTGTCGCTGATCGATACCGTGCACAAGAAGACGGCTTTTCTGACGCAGGTGAAAGCCGAACTCGGGCTGACGAATGTCAGTGTGCATACTGCCAGGGTGGAACAATGGAATGCGCCGCAAAAATTCGATGTCATTACGTCGCGCGCCTTTGCCGAATTAAGCGATTTTGTTGACTGGTCAGGGCACTTGTTGGAAGAGGGCGGTGAATTTATCGCATTGAAAGGTGTCGCACCGGATACGGAAGTGGCGCACTTGCCCGTCGGCTGGAGGGTGAGAGAGCTGCGTCCATTGCAAGTACCCACCTTGCAGGCAGAACGTCACCTGATTTTCATTGAAAGAGGCCAGGCATGAAAAAGCTTTTTATTCTGGTGGCGTTGGCGTGCGGAAGTTTTTCCGGTTTTGTGTGGGGGCAGGAAGTAAGGCCGGTAGCGCAGGTCGATCTTGCGCGCTACGTCGGCAAGTGGTACGAAATCGCACGCTTCCCGAACGGTTTTCAAAAGGACTGCGTGGCAAATGTTAGTGCGCAATACAATAAACGCGAAGACGGTGAAATTGATGTCATCAATCGCTGCAGGGAAAGTGATGGCAGGCAGGAAGAGGCGATCGGGCGGGCGCGTGTCGCCGACAAGGTCAGCAATGCCAAACTGAAGGTACGCTTTGCGCCAGACTGGTTGAGCTGGCTGTCTTTCGTCTGGGCTGATTACTGGATCATCGATCTGGCGTCTGATTACTCGATTGCTGCAGTAGGTGAGGCGTCGCGCGAATATTTGTGGATACTGGCGCGGACGCCGACCATTGCGGACAGCGAATATGAGGCCGCCGTCAACCGCATCACTGCGCAGGGTTTTGATACATCGAAGCTGGTAAAAACCAGACAGGATTAGTCTGCAAGGCAGGGGAGACATTTGTCGCGAGATGTTTTGCGACAAATGTTTTTGATGGGTCGTCAGGTCACATTGACTATTAAATAAAAACGAGAACATGGCAAAAATTTTTTGTGTCGCCAATCAAAAAGGCGGTGTCGGCAAAACCACCACCGCAGTTAATCTGGCAGCAGCCCTTGCACAATTGAATCAACGTGTATTGCTGGTGGATCTTGATCCGCAAGGCAACGCAACGATGGGTGCCGGCATCAACAAGGCCGAGCTGAAATCGTCTATCTATGAAGTGCTGCTCGGCATGGCAGATGTAGCGCCGGCACGCGTGACTTCGGAGACCGGCAGGTTCGATGTACTGCCGGCCAATCGGGAGCTGGCCGGCGCCGAAGTCGAGATGGTCGAACTGGATAACCGTGAAAGGCGCCTGAAGGATGCCCTGAGTGTTGTCGATGCAGAATACGATTTCATGCTGATCGACTGCCCGCCCGCCTTGTCGATGCTGACGCTGAATGGCCTGTGTGCGGCGCACGGCGTGATTATTCCGATGCAGTGTGAATACTATGCGCTTGAAGGTTTGTCGGATCTGGTTAATACGATCAAGAAGGTACATGCCAAACTGAATCCCGATTTGAAGATCATCGGTTTGCTGCGCGTGATGTTCGATCCGCGCATGACCTTGTCGCAGCAGGTATCGTCGCAGCTCGAACAGCATTTCGGCGACAAGGTATTCAAAACCATCATCCCGCGCAATGTGCGGTTGGCGGAAGCGCCATCCTACGGCATGCCGGGCATTAATTTTGATCCGGCCTCGAAAGGTGCGCAGGCATATCTGGCCTTCGGCGCAGAAATGGTTGAGCGGATCAAGACGATCTAAAAACATTGAAAACGCCGCGGGCGGTGACATGCCCTGCTGCATTTTGATGATCACATGAGTGCGAGTCAGGAATTATGGTTACGAAAAAACAAAAAGGTTTGGGTCGCGGTCTGGAAGCATTGCTGGGCGGCGCTACCGATTTCAATGAAGCGGTAGCGGCTATTCCCGGTGCGCCGTCCACGCTGCAGGTTGGCGATATGCAAGCCGGCAAATACCAGCCGCGTACGCGCATGGATGAGGGTGCCTTGAATGAGCTGGCAGCATCGATCAAGGCGCAGGGCTTGCTGCAGGCGATTCTGGTGCGACCGATTGCCTCGCATAACGGTAGAGACCGTTATGAAATCATTGCCGGCGAACGCCGTTTCCGTGCCGCGCAACTGGCTGGTTTGACCGAAGTGCCGGTGCTGGTCAAGGAAGTCGACGATGAAGCCGCTGCGGCGATGGCCTTGATTGAGAACATCCAGCGCGAAGATTTGAATCCGCTGGAAGAAGCGCAAGGCATACACCGCCTGATCGCCGATTTCAATTTTACGCACGAGCAGGCAGCACACGCGGTCGGACGTTCGCGCAGCGCGGTATCCAATCTGCTGCGTTTGTTGAATCTGGCCAGGCCGGTGCAAACCATGCTGATGGCAGGTGATATCGATATGGGGCATGCGCGGGCCTTGCTGGCAGTGGATGCAGGTACGCAGATTACTTTGGCAAATCAGGTTATCGCGAAGCGGATGTCGGTGCGCGAAGCAGAAAAACTGGTGGTGCGTTCGACGCTGGAACTAGCGGCAGGCAACAAACCGCGCGCCAACGGCAAGGAAAAATCGCGTGATATCGCGCGCCTGGAAGAAGAATTGTCAGATGCGCTGGCAACCCAGGTTGCCATCAAGCTGGGGGCAAAGAACAAAGGGCAGCTGGTGATCGAATTTGCCGGGCTGGATGCGCTGGATGGCATTATCGGAAAATTACGCGTTAGCTCCTGAGGCGGTGGCCTGGAGCCGTCTACGATATTGCTGTTTCCCGCCCGGATCAGGTGATTCGGGGGCAGGTGGTGGCAAACGTAATGGGAGCAGGCTCAATAATGTCGTACGCGTACAACAACAGGTGCGTGCGCCGTTATTGGAACGCGTGATTTTATTTTGCCGGCGCTGGCGGACTTGTCGTGTGCAAGGATCTGCATATTCGGGCGCAGCAATATAAGGCAAATAACATCCCGAAAATTGCGCTAACTGTCATCAAACTGTCATCAAGCGATCTATTTTCCCCGCAGCAAACGTTTGACGGTGCGTAAGGAAAGCCCTTATAATCCTGTGGCTTCATGAAGCGCATGACTTAGTTTGTATTCACTCCAGTCCGAGTAGCTCGATCGCAAGGTCGCCAAAGGACTGCACCTTTGGACCCAGTATGCTGCCCGTCGTCCTCTTGCAACTTGCGACTACGGTAATCGCCAGTATTATTGCCGGTTTGATCGCTGGAATGCCGGCGCTGTATTCGGCGTTGCTGGGTGGGTTGTGCTGCGTGGTGCCGAATGGTCTGTTTGCGCTACGCTTATTTTCCGCTGCGCAAAAATCCGAGTCCGTTAATCCGATGACTTTTTTCATCGGGGAATTTATCAAGATTGCATTGACCATTGCACTGTTGGGTGCGGTGGTCTGGTTATACCGCGATTTGAATTTGCTGGCGCTGGTCGCCGCGTTCATCGTGGCGCTGAAAAGTTACATCATCTTATTATTTAGGCACTGACATGGCGACTGAAATGGCTACTGCAGGAGCGGCGCATCACGCAGCACCGACCGCTTCCGAATATATCGTCCACCATCTGGGGCATTTTTCGACCAAGCACCAGGACAAGGTTGTCGATTTTTCGATTATCAACATGGATACGATTTTCTGGTCCGTATTTGCCGGCGTCGTTGGCTGTTTCTTCATGTGGCTGGCAGCACGCAAGGCAACCTCTGGTGTGCCTGGCCGTTTTCAGGCCGCGGTTGAAATGGTCGTCGAAATGGTCGATAACCAGGCCAAATCGATTGTTCACGGCGACCGTACCTTCATCGCACCATTGGCACTGACCGTATTTGTCTGGGTCGCGCTGATGAACTCGCTGGATTTCCTGCCCGTCGATATGTTTTCGGCATTCTTCCATGCCGTCGGCATTGATCACATTTTCCCGTATCACCGTGTGGTTCCTACTGCCGACTTGAACGGCACCATGGGCATCGCACTCGGCGTATTTGCGCTGATGATTTTTTACAACATCAAGATCAAGGGTGCCGGCGGCTTCATTCATGAACTGTTCGCTGCACCGTTTGGCATCTGGCTCGCACCGTTCAACTTGCTGTTGAACATGATTGAATTCGCAGCGAAAACCGTCTCCTTGGCGATGCGGTTGTTCGGCAACATGTACGCCGGCGAATTGTTGTTCCTGTTGATTGCCTTGCTGGGTTCCACCGCGACAGCGTTCGGTTTCTTCGGCCATGTAGTGGCAGGCACGATGTGGGCAATCTTCCACATCCTGATCGTTTTCCTGCAGGCATTCATTTTCATGATGCTGACGCTGGTGTATATCGGCCAGGCGCATGAAGGGCATTAAGATTTTTGAAATTGCAGTATTAGCAGGCTCCGTTTTTTAGTATTAATTTTGATTTAACTTTAACTTTGAAGGAATTGTCATGACTGATCTCTCATTTGTAGCGCTGGCTTGTGGTTTGATTATTGGTCTGGGCGCAATCGGCGCTTGTATCGGTATCGCAATCATGGGTGGCAAATACCTTGAGGCTTCTGCTCGTCAACCAGAATTGATGAACACATTGCAAACCAAAATGTTCCTGCTGGCTGGTCTGATCGATGCCGCGTTCCTGATCGGTGTCGGTATCGCCATGTTGTTCGCATTCGCCAACCCATTCGTTGCTGGTTAATTCGGTTCTCGTTACCGGTTATCACGCTGAAACATGATTTCAGCAGACGTTAATCTGAGAAGGAAATTACCATGAACTTAAATGCAACCTTGATTGCGCAGTTCGTGGTCTTCTTCATCCTGGCAGGCTTCACGATGAAATTCGTGTGGCCGCCATTGATGAATGCGCTCGATGAGCGCGCCAAGAAGATCGCGGACGGTTTGGCAGCTGCCGAACGTGGCAAGTCTGATCTGGCTCTCGCTGAAAAGCGCGCCCAGGCAGAACTCGCTTCCGCGCAAGAAGCAGGTCAAAAGCGTATCGGTGATGCCGAGAAGCGCGGCCAAAGCATTATTGATGAAGCCAAGAAAACGGCTGCTGAAGAAGCTGCACGTATTCTGGCTGCTGCTAAAGCGGATGCTGACCAGCAAGTAACCCAGGTGCGCGAAGCATTGCGTGACCAGGTCGCTACCCTTGCAGTTAAAGGCGCTGAGCAAATCTTGAAGCGTGAAGTCAATGCTGGCGTCCACGCCGATCTGTTGAACCAACTGAAAGCCGAGCTGTAATCATGGCCGAACTCGCAACGATTGCCCGTCCTTACGCCGAAGCTCTGTTCCGTGTGGCGAAAGCCGCGGATTTGAATGGCTGGTCTGAACTGGTTTCCGAAATGGCACAGGTTGCTGCGAATCCCGATGTGTATGCATTGGCGCACAACCCGAAAATTTCGGACGATCTGATCAGCAGCACATTCATCTCCGCGCTCAAATCGCCGGTTGGCGCTGAAGCGAAAAACTTCATCAACATGCTGGTGCAAAACGACCGCCTGACGCTGTTGCCGGAAATCGCGACACAGTTTCACGCATTGAAAAATGCGCAAGAAGGCGCTGCTGATGCAGAAATCGTCAGTGCGTTTGAACTGTCCGCAGCGCAGTTGACCGAGCTGGTCGCAACGCTGGAAAAGAAATTCGGCCGCAAGCTTAACCCGACCGTCGCTGTTGATAGCGCACTGATCGGCGGCGTGCGTGTCGTTGTCGGCGATGAAGTGCTCGATACCTCGGTACGCGCGAAACTGCAACAGATGCAAGTTGCGTTGACTGCGTAATCGTCGCCGAGCCTAGCCTAAGCTACAGAGAAAAATTTTAGGAGTTTATATGCAACTCAACCCGTCTGAAATCAGCGAACTGATCAAAAGCCGGATTCAAGGGCTCGGCGAAAACGCTGAGATTCGCAATCAAGGCACGGTCATTTCCGTGTCCGACGGTATCTGCCGTATTCACGGTCTGTCCGACGTCATGCAAGGCGAGATGCTGGAATTCCCAGGCAATACTTTTGGCCTCGCGCTGAACCTGGAACGTGATTCCGTCGGTGCCGTTATTCTGGGCGAATACGAGCACATCTCGGAAGGCGACACGGTTAAATGTACCGGTCGTATTCTGGAAGTGCCTATCGGTCCTGAACTGCGCGGTCGCGTCGTGAATGCTCTGGGTCAACCGATCGATGGCAAAGGCCCAGTCAATGCAAAATTGACCGCACCTATCGAAAAAATCGCACCAGGCGTTATTGCACGTCAATCCGTTGATCAGCCGATGCAAACCGGTATCAAGGCGATTGATGCGATGGTACCTATCGGCCGCGGTCAACGCGAACTGATCATTGGCGATCGTCAAACCGGTAAAACGGCTGTTGCGATCGATGCCATCATCAATCAAAAAGGTCAAGACGTAACGTGTATCTACGTTGCCATCGGCCAAAAAGCATCCTCAGTCAAAAACATCGTTCGCTCGCTCGAAGCGCACGGCGCGATGGAATACACGATTGTGGTTGCAGCAACTGCTTCTGAATCGGCTGCGATGCAATTCGTCTCGGCTTACTCCGGTTGCACGATGGGCGAATACT
>DGBN01000044.1 GCA_002384815.1 Oxalobacteraceae bacterium UBA4003
TATGGCGGACAAGGCGGAACTGGTAATGGCCGGCGAAATTGCATTGCAGCGTGCGAAAGTGTTGAGCGGCTGGGAAGCAGTCAGCGATGCCTTGACTGCAGTACCGGCGGCGCAAAAAATGATTACGCTGCTGGCACGGCAGGCTTCCGGCTTCAGCGGCCGCAAGACTTTGTGCGAGTGGGTAGCTGCCACGCGGAAAATGCTGGAAACATTAGGCATGCGCGACGCCTTGCAGGTCGATGCCGCCGGCGCGCAACTGCTTCAATTGCTGCAGGATGTAGCACAGGATTGCGTACAGATCGGCCATGCATTTTCATTTGCAGAATGGCGCGCCTTTCTCAATCTGCAACTGGAAGCAAAAGCCTTCGTGCAAGTCAATCAGGACAGGCGTGTTGTAATGCTGCCTTTGAATGGCGCACGCCTGCGCAGCTTCGATGCCGTATTGATGGTGGGTGCGGATGCAGAACATCTGCCTTCACAACCGATGGAGACGCTGTTTTTTGCCAATGTGGTGCGACGCGAACTTGGCTTGGCCACGCGTGAAAGCCGGCAGCGTCAGCAATTGCGCGATGTGACGGAATTATTGTCGGCCAATGATTGCGTGGTCTTGTCTTGGCAGGCGCACAAGAATGGCGAACCGAATCAGGTCAGTCCGTGGATAGAAAGACTGGAATTGTGTCTGGCGCGCGCCGACCTTGCCCCGCTTGCGCAACATGCAGTACAGATTGCACCGCGCCATCTGCAGCCGACACCGGCGCTGATGCCCGCACCTGCTGCACCGCAATTGCTGCCGCAAAAACTTTCTGCCAGCGGCTACAACAGTCTGGTCGCTTGTCCGTATCAGTTCTTTGCCACCCGCATGCTGGGTTTGTCCGGTATCGATGACGTGTCGGATATGCCGGAGAAGCGTGATTATGGCGATTGGCTGCATCAGATACTGGCGCAGTTTCATCAGGCCTTGCAGCAAGCTTCAGTGCCTTTGACAGAGCGTGCAGTCTTGCTGCAGAAAATATCGGATCGCGTGTTTGCGCATGATCTGGATAAAAGCGCGGCGGCGCTCGGCTATTACGCACGCTGGCAAAAAGCCATGCCGGCCTATCTTGACTGGATAGCCGAGCGGGAAAGCTCGGGCTGGCATTTTGTTCTCGGAGAAGAAAAATTCGAAAAGCTGTTGCGCTGGGAAGATGGCGGAATTGTGCTGCACGGCCGTGTTGATCGCATGGATGAAAATACTGGCGGCGAGCGTGCCGTGCTCGATTACAAAAGCACCAACCAGGCTGCCTTGCGTGACAAACTCAGACAGGGTGAAGATCATCAATTGCCGTTTTACGGCCTGCTGTCGGATACTGCCCTGAGTGCAGCCTTGTACGTACCGCTGGAAGCGACCAAGGACAAAATCAAGGAAGTTGAAGCGCCCGGCTATCAAGTGTGGCAGCACAATCTGGCTGAGCAAATCGTCCGTAACATGCAGGCGATCGCGCACGGTACGCCTCTGCCTGCCACCGGCCCTGAATCGGTTTGCCAGTATTGCGATGTGCGCGGACTGTGCCGCAAGGGAGCATGGTGATGAGTGATACGCACATGAATACGTCTGCGCCGCGCGCATATGAAATAAACGGTGCAGAAGCCGATGCGGAGCGTTTTGTTGCTCTGGCCTGTGATCCTGCACGTTCGGTAGTGGTGGAAGCCTGCGCCGGCAGTGGCAAAACCTGGCTGCTGGTGGCGCGCGTATTGCGCCTGCTGCTGGCCGGCACCGAGCCGGCGGCGATACTGGCGATTACGTTTACACGCAAGGCGGCGCAGGAAATGCGTGAACGCCTGATGCAATTGCTGCATGAACTGACGCTGAAACCGGAAGCAGAAGTGCTGACGCTGCTGCGCGAACGCGGCGTTGCAGAACATGCACTGCCGGCGCTGCTGCCGGTGGCGCGAGGTTTGTATGAGCGGGTATTGCGCAGCCCGCAAGCGCTCTCCATTGATACCTTTCACAGCTGGTTTGCACGCCTGGTCCAGATTGCGCCGCTGGCATCCGGCGTGCCGCATGGTTATGCGCTGACGGAATCCACCGGAGAATTATTGTCGGATGCCTACAGCCGTTTCATGCAAGCAGCGAACGGGGTCGACAATCAGGAGGTGAAAAATGCGCTGATCACCCTGTATGCACAAGTCGGTGATAGTAATGCACGCAATCTGCTGGATGCGTTTATTGCCAAGCGCGCCGAATGGTGGGCTTCGGTGCAGAACGGCGAACCGATTGAATGGTTGAGCGAATTATGTGGAGAGGATGGAGAAGTAGATGCACGCCTGACGCTTTGGGACGATGCTCATGCTGTTTCGCGTATCGGTCAGATCGCGCGCTTGCTTGGGCAAGGTGGAGTCGCCAATCAGAAACGTGCTGTTGCGATTGAAACTGCCATGTCCGCTGGCGCCAGCGTTCAAAATTTTACTGACCTGTACAAGGAATTTTTCGATGACAAAGGTTCTTTCCGCAGACACGGTTCAACCAAGAGTTTTGTAAAGGCGCTGGAAGACAATCTTGGTGAAAACGGCCTGTATGCGTTTGAACAGGAATTCGAACGGCAAGGCGAAGCGCTGAAGACGATATTCCGTCGCAGCATGGAGCCGGCAGTGATTGCGCTCAATCGCGCACTGTTTACAGTCGGTGCCGCCTATCTGGAAATCTATCAGGCGGTGAAGGCTGAACAGCGGGTATTCGATTTCGCCGATCTGGAGTGGCAAGCCTATCGCTTGCTGACGAATGAAGAACATGCTGCCTATCTGCAAAGCCGCCTCGATGCACGCTACCGGCATGTATTGCTGGACGAATTTCAGGATACCAATCCGCTGCAGTGGAGCATTGTGCAGGCATGGCTGAATGCCTACGGCGAAGATGCCGACAAGCCCAGCATGTTCGTCGTCGGCGACCCCAAGCAGTCTATCTATCGCTTCCGTCGTGCCGAGCCACGTGTGTTTGCTGCGGCGAAGGAAACGCTGGTGGCGCAGGGTGCCGACTTCCTGCGCACCAGCCAGACGCGGCGTAATGCAGCCGGTATTGTCGATGTCCTGAATGCCAGTTTCGTCGCCAATCCGATTTACCAGCAGCAAACCACGCTGGAAAAAATGTCGGGCGCAGTGTGGCAATTGCCACTGGTGCAGCAGGACAAGCAGGAAAAAATCGCCTGGTCGCCGGCGCAGTTGCGCGACCCGCTGAGTACGCCGCGCGAAGAAGAAGAGGATGCGCGCCGGCTGGAAGAAGGCCGTGCCGTGGCGCTCGCTATTCTGCAGGCGCGGACGGAATTGAAAAGCGCACATTGGTCGGATGTGATGCTGCTGGTCAAGAAGCGCACGCATTTGCGCGCCTACGAACGCGCATTGCGCGAAGCCGGGGTTCCGTTTGCCTCCGACAAACGCGGCGGTTTGCTGGAGTCGCTGGAAGTGGCGGACCTGATTGCCTTGCTGAACTTTCTCATTACGCCGCACGATAATCTGGCGCTGGCGCATGTATTGAAATCCCCGATCATGGCGGCAAGCGACGATGAGTTGGTCGCGCTGGCCGTGCGCCGCGAAAAAACATGGTGGCTGCGCTTGCAGGCAGAAGTGACAGAGTTGTCGTCGCCGGCCTTGCTGCGCGCTGCCGCGCTGCTGGAAAAGTGGTTGCAGCTGGCGCCACGCGTGCCGGTGCATGATTTGCTCGATCGTATTCTGCATGAGGGCGACGTGGTTGCGCGTTATGCGCAGTCTGCGTCGCCGCTGGTGCGCGGGCAGGTGCTGGGCAATATCGAGGCGTTTACCGAGCTGGCCTTGAATCTGGATGCCGGTCGTTATCCCAGTCTGCCGAAGTTCATCGCTGCCTTGCGCCGCTTGCAAAAATCTGCCGACAGCGATGCGCCGGATGAGGCCGATATCGATGCGGCGATGGATGCCGTGCGCATCTTGACGATACATGGCGCCAAGGGGCTGGAAGCGCCTATCGTGGTGTTGCTGGATGCGAATCACAGTGATGGCGCGCGCGACGATGCAGGTGTGTTGTGTGCATGGCCGCAGGATCGCGATGCGCCTACGCACTTTTCCGTCTTCGGTCGCCAGGCCGAACGCGGCGCGGCGCGCGACATCCTGTTTGCCGAGGAAGAAAAACTGAAGCAGCAGGAAGACTGGAACCTGCTGTATGTAGCGACTACACGAGCAAAAAATTTGCTGATTGTCAGCGGTGTCGCTGATAACCGCAGTGCCACGGCGAATGGCGTGGCAGATGGACGCTGGTATTCGCGCTTTCAGGGTGCGCAGCCTGTGCAGCCGGATGCGCTGTTACTGGCAGCGGCAACTGCGAGCGAAGCTGAATTCTCGTTGCCTATATTCAGTCCGCCTGCCTTGCCAGCGCCGCAGATTGAGCCGGCGGTGGTTTTTTCCAGTGCAGAAATTGAGGAAGGCATTGCCTTGCATGCATTGATGGAGCTGTTGACTCCACCGCAAACCTGGCCGATTGTCATGCATGCGCCGCACTCGATTGCCAAATGGCTGGCGTGTACGCATGAAATGGCGGAAAAAATAAGCGGGCAGGCCAGTGTGATTCTGGCGCAACCGGAGCTGGCGCGTTTTTTCGATCCGGCACAGCATCGCTTTGCGCGCAACGAAATGGAAGTTGTCAGCAGCGCCGGCGTTGCGCGTTTTGATCGTGCCGTCATGTTCGACGACGAGTTGTGGATACTCGATTACAAGCGCAATCTTCTGGATAGCGAGCGAGCAGCATATGCAGAGCAACTCGCACGTTATCGTACAGCGGCGCAACAGGTCTTCCCCGATGTGCGTATTCGCAGCGGATTGATCACGGTGGATGGGCGTTTGACGGAGCTGGTGTAAAACAGGGGCAATGGGGAAACCGGATCACGCGCTGCGTACGCACATCCTGATACCGGATACGCATGTAATCCTGCAATCCCGCGCTTATTGCTGCATTGGCGCTGCCAAATTTGCCATTGACGGAGAAAAACGCGCGCTCTGACCATGCTATCTATTGACTGCCATTCATATGCACAACTATAGTGACGACATGATTTCCGACTTTCACCAACTTTCCGACAAAATCAGCCAACTGGCTGAATTAACGCAATCGCTGCGCAGCGAAAATGCGGATTTACGCATCAAATCGATTGCGCTCGCGGCTGAAAATGCCGAACTGGCACGCCGCATGCAGGAAGCGCATGAGCGCGTTAGCGCCTTGCTTGAAAAAATTCCGGCGCCAGAACAAGATGAGGAACCAGCATGATCCAGCTCGATGTATCCATCATGGGGCAATCCTATAAACTGGCGTGCAAGGAAGGCGAAGAAGGGGCATTGCAGGAAGCGGTTGCCTATCTTGACGGAAAAATGTGTGCGATACGCGATGCCGGCAAGCTGAAAGGTAACGACCGCATTGCAGTGATGGCTGCCTTGGGCGTGACGGCCGAGCTGCTGGCAACCAAATCGCCGGACGGTCCTTTGTCCGACATGTCGATGTCGGAAGTCAAACAGAAGATTACGGCGATGCACGAGACGCTCGATAGCGCACTGGCACCGCAAGAAAATCTATTTTGAATATCTGCAGTAATTCTTCTCACGGCCGCCGCCGATTGGAGTAAACTAGACGTTCCTGCCGTGTTCGCCATTGCCATAATTCCTTGAACCATTTATGCGCAGCGGCTGCGGAATTTTGTTCGATGGGAGTGATCGTCGCTAGTTCGACGAACCCGAAGTTGAACTAACTGTGGCCAACTTGAACCTCTTGGTTCAGGATGCCGGCAAAGCGGCATTGGCGGGACCTGAATGTTGAAACGGTTGCATGTAAATGCAGCCGTTTTTTTATTGCCCGTTTTTCTGTAATATCTTCAAGTGCTTCCTGTTCTCCATTTCCCTGTTTTCCATTCCTGTCGCTAACAGATAAAAACGTATGCGCTACTGGCTCATGAAATCCGAACCCGGCGAAGTCAGCATCGATGATGCACTGGCGGCGCCGAATCAGACCGTGGCGTGGACCGGCGTGCGTAATTATCGGGCGCGTAATTTCATGCGCGATGTCATGCAGGTCGGTGATGGGGTGTTGTTTTATCATTCCAGTTGCGCAGAACCGGGTATTGCCGGATTGGCCGAGGTGGCGAGTACGCCTTATCCCGACGAAACACAATTCGATCCGGCCAGTCATTACTTCGATCAGAAGGCCACACGCGAAACGCCGCGCTGGATACTGGTCGATGTCCGCATCCGCAACAAGACACGCCTGCTTCCCCTGGCAGAATTACGCATGAGACCGGAACTGGCAGAGATGCAGGTACTGCAGCGTGGCAATCGCTTGTCGATCACACCGGTTACGGCGCAAGAGTGGCAATTCATTTGCAAGAAATTGCTCAATAAATAGGCAGTATTTTTCTCTCGCTGTTTTTTATCTGCATTCATTTCCGCGAGTCAGCATAAGCAGGCACTGCGATGTCATGCAAGCGTCATAAAAAAATAAACATCCATTTGTAACCTTGTGTAACGGCATGCCTGTAAACGGTGCACGACTGTATCTGTGTAAAATTTTCAAATGCAGAAAATGAGCTGCTTAAAATTTAAGCAAAAATGTGCTGCATGTTTTCAGCGAGTTTTTCAATTTTCCTTGCTGCGTCAAAGAGATATCATCGCGGCCGGCGTGCGGCTCTTCTGCTTGTCCTACAAAATATTTTTTCACGTTTTCCAGTGCTTGAAATCAAGCTGTTTCTCCTCATTACTTCTTATAAATTCTGGCAAGAAATAATCCGGCTTTCTCTGCACGTACTTCCATTTTTTGTCGTGGAACTAATTCACATGCGTGCTTCTCATACCCCCGCATTTCATAACAATACGTCAACAAGGCATACACAGAGATGCTTGCGTGGCGGATTAATTTTTCTCACAAAGTCATAAAAATACTGTCGTTATCGCACTCGCTTGTATCAACGCGCCGTAGCGACGACGCCGGAATAGGGAATGGTGAAACAATGATGTCGACATGGATTCAAAGCAGAACCGGCAGCGCACAGATCAGCAGTGCTGGCTTGCGAAACAATATTGCCGGGCAATTTTTCGGTAACAACATCCGCACGTTTCGCGTCGCCTGATTGCGAGTATTCATCATGAATCATGGACGTGAAAACCCGATAGTCGGTTCGTATGTGCTGGCGCTGCTTGCAGGTGCATTGACATGTGCACCGGTGCAGGCCGCTGAAGAAAGTGCGGCCGTTGATACCTTTACGCCGTATGCGACTTTCGGCGCCTACTACGACGCCAATCTGTTGCGTCAGCCGGAAGCAGCGAAGCAAAGTGGCGCAGCACTTTCCGATCGCTGGACGCGTGCTGCAGTCGGTTTGCGCATGGACAAGGAATTAGGCCGGCAGAGATTGACGGCAGATCTGTCGGCCAATCATGTCGAATACGATCGCTTCAATCAATTCAATAACAATGGCAAGGATGCACTGGCGAACTGGAAATGGGTGGCTGGCAATCAATTTTCCGGCAATGTAGGCAGCAGTTACTCGGAAGGCCTGACGCCTTTCGACGATTACCGCAGTTTTGAGCGCAGCATCCGCAGCCAGCAAAAGAATTATGTGGATGGTTCCTGGCTCTTTCACCCAAGCTGGCAACTGAACGCTGCATACAATCGCTTTGATCTGCGCTACGACACGCAGGAGCAAAATCCTTCCGAGCGCAATCTCGATATGACCGATATCGGGATCGACTACCTGGCAAAAAACGGTAACAAGATGGGGTTGGTGCTGCGGCATATAGACGGAGAGTATCCGCATGCCGATATCAATTCATATGAACAGAATGAAATAAAGGCCAAAGTCGACTGGCAAGTTACCGGCAAGACCTATCTGCAGTTTCTCGGCGGCTGGTCCAGACGCGAATACGCTACCAATCCGCAACGCGATTCCAGCGTGCCGAGTGCGCGCCTCACTGCGTACTGGAAAGCGACTGGCAAAACGGCATTCTCGCTGGGCTTGTGGCGCGAGCTGGGCGCTACCGATGACCTTGCTGCCAATTACGCACGCAATCAGGGCGTCAGTCTTGCATCGACCTGGGATGCCACCAACAAAATAAGCGTCGATGGCATGCTGATGCGCGAGAAGCGCGATTACAACGGGGTGGCTGTGATTCAAGACATAGCACCATCGGATCGCGATGATCGTTATCGCAATGCAATGCTGGGAGTGACTTACAAACCGACTTCGCATTGGCGCGTGCGTGCTTCCGTCTACCGCACGACTCTGGATTCAAATATCGCCGAGGCGTCCTACAAGACGAATGGTGTTCAGATCAATACACGCTATGAATTCTGATATCAGTCGAATCAAGTATCCGGCGGATATGCCGTCTCGCAAGTTTTACGGACGCTTGCTGGATCCGCTGATTGCGATCGGATTGCTGTACCTGATCACGGTACTGTCCGGGAATACCTTTAGTGCCAATCATGTGGTGCTGGCGATATTGACCTTCTTCATCAGTTGCACGGTCTTTGGCTGGAGCGATCCATGGCGCGATGTATTGGCGAGCAATCTCCTGATGCAGGGAAAATCCATCGCACTGGCGTGGATGACAGTCGTCGTGTTGCTGCTGTTCTTTGCCTATGTCGCCGGCTTGTTCAGTTTGTTCATGCAACGAGAGACCCTGATCTGGCTGGCCATTACTCCCCCGGCTTTGCTGCTTGGCCAGATCGTTCTGCAGAAAGCCAGTTTTGGTTTGAGTAGAACAAGTATGCGTTCGGTAGTCATGGTCGGCGTCAACGAACTGAGTGTCAAACTGGCAGAGCGGGTGGATGAAAATCCGGATTTGCGGATGGAAGTAAGCGGTTTTTTCGACGATAGGCATAGCTCGCGGCAGCCGGAGGATCAACAAATCCCGCTGTTGGGCGGCATGTCGGATATTCCATCGTATGTACGCAACAACAATATCAATACGATCTTCATCAGTCAGCCGATTTCCGCTCAGCCGCGCATCCGCAAATTGCTGAATGAATTGCAGGACACCACGGCATCCATCTATTTTTTGCCGGACATCTATGTATTCGACCTGATACAGGCGCGCTTTGACAGCGTGGCCGGCTTGCCGGTGGTGGCGATTTGCGAATCGCCGTTTACTGGCATCAACAGCATGGTCAAGCGTGGCAGCGACATCGTTCTGGCATTGATCATTCAATTGCTGCTGCTGCCGGTGATGCTGGGCATTGCGATTGCGATCAAGGCGACATCGCCGGGGCCGGTGATCTTCCGCCAGCGGCGCTACGGCCTCGATGGCGAGGAAATCATTGTTTACAAGTTTCGTTCGATGACAGTGTGCGAAGACGGTGCGCGTGTAGTGCAGGCAACCCGCAACGATCAACGCATTACCCGGGTGGGAGCCTTTCTGCGCCGTACTTCACTGGATGAATTGCCGCAGTTTTTCAATGTGCTGCAAGGGCGCATGAGTATCGTCGGCCCGCGCCCCCATGCCGTTGCGCACAACGAGTTGTATCGCAAGCAGATCAAGGGTTACATGCTGCGTCATAAGGTGCGTCCCGGTATTACCGGCTGGGCGCAGGTGAATGGTTTTCGCGGTGAGACGGACACGCTGGACAAGATGGAAGCGCGCATTGCCTACGATCTGGATTACCTGCGGCGCTGGTCGCTGGCACTGGATTTATGGATAGTCGTGCGCACGGTGGGCGTCGTGCTGAAGCGTGATAACGCGTATTGAACGTAAAAATTAAATGCATGCAGATGGAGAGAAAAATGAAGAAAAACATGATGAAAAACATACGGCAAGCCATGTTGATGGTGCTGATGGTAACGGTTGGCAGCTGGACCTACGCAACCGATGTTCCGCTCGGGCCTGGTGACGTGCTGAAGATCACCGTTTTCGGCAATCCGGATCTGACACTGGAAACGCGCGTCAGCGAAGCCGGTAGCATCTCCTATCCACTGGTGGGCGATGTCAAGGTCGGTGGACTATCGTCGAATGAAGCCGAGAGAAAAATTGCCGATCTGCTGGATAAAGGCGGTTTCGTGCGCACGCCTCAGGTCAATCTGATGGTCACGGAGATGCAGAGTCAGCAAGTTTCGGTGCTGGGGCAGGTCAACAAGCCAGGGCGGTATCCGGTCGATGGCAAGCGCAGCCTGACCGATATCCTGGCATTGGCCGGCGGCGCCAATGAAGAGGCGGGCGATAGCGTGATCCTTACGCATACCCGTGATGGCAAGACCAGCAAGGAAACCATAGACCTGCTGGAACTGGTGCGTTCGGGCGACCCGGCAAAAAATCGCCAGCTGTCTGCCGGCGATTCGCTGTTTGTCGAACGTGCACCGCGGTTCTATATCTATGGCGAAGTGCAGAAGCCCGGTTCCTACAAGCTGGAGCGCGACATGATGGTCTTGCAGGCGCTGTCTTCCGGCGGGGGCCTCAGTCCGCGCGGCACCGAGCGTGGTGTGCGCATCAAGCGGCGCGATGCGGATGGCGTACTGCAAATCATCAGCGTCAAACATGACGATCTGCTGAAGCCGAACGACATCGTATATGTAAAAGAAAGTCTGTTCTGAAGCGGAAACTGCCATGACTCTTGCACAAATTCTGCGCACCCTGCGCGCTCGTTACAAGATCGCCTTGCTGTTGCTGGCGGTGACGGTGATCGCGGCTTTCGCAGTCAGCCTTGCGATGTCGAAAACCTACAAGGCCACGACCTCGCTGGTACTCAATAACAAGGGTGTCGATCCGGTCACCGGACTGAACGTGCCGGCGCAACTGATGCCGGGTTACATGCCGACGCAGGTTGATGTCGTCAGCAGCAAGATGGTGGCGCTGCAGGTAGTGGAGGATCTGAAGCTGGCGGAAGAGCCGGCGCTCAAGGAACGCTTTTCCCGCATCGAACATGGCCAGGCCACGATACAGGATTGGCTGGCCGATGGCCTGCGCGCAAACCTGACGGTGGAGCCGGCGCGTGACAGTAGCGTGCTGAATATCAGCTTCAAAGGTGACGACGCCGAGTATGTCGCCAGAATCGCCAACGCCTTCGCGGTTGCCTATCAGCAGGTCAGCGTTGATCTGAAGGTGGCGCCGGCACAAAAAGCCAGCGGCTACATCAACGAACAGATCAAGCTGCTGCGCGACAAATTCGAGGCTGCACAAAACAAGATGTCGGCCTATCAAAAGGAAAACAATATTTTCAGCAGCGACAACAAGCTGGATGTCGAGACCGCGCGCTTGAGTGAATTGTCCAGCCAGCTGGTGATGGTGCAAGGGCAAGCGATGGAGGCAGGTTCACGCCAGCGTCAGGTGCAGAAAAATGCCGGCGGTTCACCCGATGTGCTGAGTAATCCGCTGATCCAGTCGCTGAAGTCCAGATTGTCAGAGGCAGAAGCCAAGTTCGCCGACATTTCGGCTCGCCTTAATGTCAATCATCCACAGTATATCGCCGCCAAATCTGAAGTCGATCAGGTGCGCGCCAATCTGAATCAGCAGATAGGACTGGCGTCAACCGGCGTTGTCAGCAATGCGCGCATTCTGCAGCAGCGAGAAGCCGAAGTACGGGCGGCGCTCGATGCGCAAAAGGCCAAGGTGCTGGGGTTGAATAGCGCACGCGATGAATTGAGCGTACTGGCCAATGAAATGGAAAACGCCAAACGTGCCTATGAAACTGCATCGCAGCGTTTGACGCAAACCAGCCTGGAAGCGCAATCGACGCAATCGGATATTTCGGTGCTGACAGCAGCTGCCGTACCGCGCAATCCTGCTTCGCCGCGTTTGCTGCTGAATCTGCTGGTTGCGCTGGTGGTGGGCAGCATACTCGGCATCGCAGCAGCGATCGCGATGGAGCTGTTCGATCATCGGGTACGTTCGGCAGAAGACATGACGCTGCTGTTCGATTTGCCGCTATTGGGAGTGATCGAAAAATCGCGAACCATACAACACCGGCAGCAACCCCGTCTGGGCGGCCCTCTGCCGGCTTGACGATGCGTGCCTCCTTATCGATAGTCAGAATCTGAAAAAAGCGGATTGGAAAAAATATTATGCTAAGAAATCAATTGCAAGATGCGGCCAGGCTGCAGCACGTGCCGCCTCCGCGCCTTACGAGCAGCCAGATAGGCAGCATTCTAGTTGATAGCGGCCGCCTGACTGCCGATGAAATGCAGAGAATTCTTCGGGAACAACACGTTGGTCGCCAGCGCTTTGGCGATGCAGGAATTGCGCTGGGTTTGCTGACGTCGGCCGATATCGACTTTGCCTTGTCGAACCAGTTTTCCTACCCCTATCTGATACGCGGTCAAAGCAATGTCAGTGAAGACGTGATTGCAGCCTACGATCCGTTCAGCAAGAAGGTCGAGGCCTTGCGCGCCTTGCGCAGCCAGCTGGTCATGCGCTGGTTTGGCGTGAGCGAAAAACGTTCTGCGATGGCTATCACGAGTGCCGAACGCGGCGATGGCCGCAGCTTCATTGCAGCCAATCTTGCAGTGCTGTTTTCGCAACTCGGCCAGCGCACCTTGCTGATTGATGCAGACATGCGCAACCCGAGCCAGCATCGTTTATTCGGGATCGAAAACCGCTGCGGACTTTCTTCCATCCTGTCCGGCCGCAGCAGCGTGGCCGACGTGCACCGGATCGCATCGCTGGTAGACCTATCGATTTTACCCAGCGGTGCCACGCCGCCGAATCCGCAGGAATTGCTGGGACGTGCGGCGTTTCCGCACATGCTGCGTGAATTCGGTACTGAATTCGACGTGATCCTGATCGATACGCCACCTGATCATGAATATGCCGACAGCCAGACTGCTGCGGCACGGGCCGGTTCTGCGCTGGTGGTGGCGCGCAAGGATATCAGTCATGCCGGTGCGATCGGTAATCTGGTCGATTCGATGAAGCATGCGGGCGTGATGGTGGTGGGAGCCGTCCTGAATGAATACTAGTTTAATGAGCATCGTCTCGCAGGCGATGAAATGACATGCAAGCTGAAAGCACACACGAAAAACTGAGCGCCGAACTGATCGAGCGGCACGATGTGTTGCGCGAGCTGATCAACTGTGCACCTTTCCATTATGTCGATATTCCGATACACGGAAATGTCGGCGACCTGCTGATCATGCACGGCACGCTGGCCTTTTTTCGCAAGCAAGGGTTGAAGCCAAAATTGATTGCACCTTACTTTGCCTATGATGCAGGCTGGATTGCGCCGGAAGATGTGATCGTGTTCCACGGCGGCGGAAATTTCGGCGATCTGTATCCGTATTTCCAGGAATTGAGAGAGCGGATCGTGCAGAGCCACCCGGAGAACCGCATCATCGTCTTGCCGCAGTCGCTGCATTTTTCTACACCGGAAAAAATGGCGCAGTCGGCAGAAGTATTCCGCACGCATGCGGATGTGCATCTCTGCGTGCGCGATCAGGTTTCGTTCGTGATGGCGCAGGAATTCACCGATCACGTTTATTTATTGCCGGACATGGCGCATCAGTTGCATCCGATGCGCGGCCATGCCATGCAAGCAGGTGCAGGCAGCTTGCATATCAGTCGCGTTGATGACGAAAGCAGCGATCACAAGCGCATGTTGCATGCGGTGTCGGACACGATAACGGACTGGCCGCAGTTTGTCGGTGCGCGTGAAGCACAGATCAATTTGTTCCGGCGTGCCATAGGCGCCTTCTTCCGTCGCGGTCTGGGGCGGCAGGCCAATCGCATTCTGGTGCCTGTATGGATTGCCTATTCAGGGCGCCTGATCGCAGATGCAGCGCGGCTTTTTGCACAGCATGAGCTGATCGTTACCGATCGCCTGCACGGACATATTCTGGCCTGTCTGATGAGCAGAAAAAACATCGTGCTGGACAACAGCTATGGAAAAAATTCGCGTTACGTCGAGGCATGGACACTCAACAGTGAGCTGGTCATGCTGCAGAAATCAAAATCGGTATCACCGACAGTACCGTCCGGGTTGGCGCCGGTCGCAATATAAGGAAACATTATTTTGGCAACCATAGATGTCTTACTGCCGGTAAAAAACGGGATCGATTTTCTTGCAGCTTCGCTCGACAGTATCTGTGCGCAAACCTTCAGGGATTGGCGCTTGCTGGTGCTGGATCACGGCTCTACCGACGGCAGCCTGGAACTGGCAGAGGATTATCACCGGCGTGATCCGCGTATACAAGTGCACAGTTTTCCCGAAGCGGAAGGCCTGGCAGGTTTGCTCAATCGCGGTCTGGAAATCAGCGACTGCAAATATGTGATGCGGCATGATGCCGACGATGTGTGTTTCATCGATCGCATGGAAATCGTATTGGCGGCCTTCAAGCGCCAGCCTGATTGCATCGCGATCAGCGGGCAATCGGAAGTGATTGATGGCAGTGGTGCCGTGAGCGGCAATATCAAAATGCCTATCGGCCGGCAGCGCGTGGCGGCAGCCAGTTTTTTCCGCAATCCGATTACGCATCCGGCAGCCATGATGGATTTTGCCGCGATACAAAAGCTCGGTGTGCGTTACGGTGTCGATTTCCTGAATGTGATGCCGGCCGGGAAACGACTGACCGTCAATGCACTGGCTGAAGATTATTTCCTGTTCGGCCAGCTGGCGATACTCGGAAAATGCACCAACGTACCGTCGCAACTGATTCAGTATCGCTGGCACGGCAGCAACGTCAGTGCGACCCGCTTCCGCGAGCAGGTGGAAGTCTCGCTGGATATCTCGCGCTATCTGGCGCGCTCGTTCAGCATCATGCATGGCTTGCCATATTTCGATCCGGCACCGTTCTGCAATCACGGCGGTATTCTGTTCGACGTGGCCGGGCAAACGGATTTTTCCGATGCCTTCGAGCGCATGGCGTACACCTTGCGGCGTGGCCTTGGTGATTCGGAAGAGCTGGAGCGCGAGCTGGCCTTCAGAAAGATGGCGACTACCCGTCAGGAAGCGCGATTGCTGTGGCGTTACTTCCGCTTCCAGTCGCGCAATGCGCCGGAAACCGGTGAGTGGAATGCAATACGTTCGTGGCTGATCCGGCATTTTCCCGGCAAGGATCAAATGAGCGTGGCGCAAGAACTGAACGCATGACGGTATGCGTGCTGCGATGAACATGCAAACAGAATCCACCATGCATTCCGGTAGCACAAAAGTGCATATGCGCTGGCTGCCTGTTGCCAGCGATGCATATACGCTATTTGTCGTGATTGCACTGGCGCTTCTGATAGGCATCGTCGTGCCCTTTTATGCCGAGCTCATGGATTACAAGCCGGCACGCTTGCTGGCCTTGCCGGCCGTGCTGGTATTCGGCCTTCTGCTGCTGTTCAACCGTCTGCTGCTATTGGCGCTGATCATCGTGTTTCGCTCGGCTGGTGACGTGATTCTCGACTCCACGCGTTTTTCGATAGGCGCTTATGAAACTGGTATAGGCGGTCTCATCAATCTGTGCGTGATCATGCTGGCGTGCATGCTGGTATTTGAAAAACCATCACGCCTGCCGAAAAAAATGACGCTGGCATGGCTGCCTTTCCTGCTGATTGCTTTTTTCGGCTTGGTGATTTCGCCTGAAAAAGGTGATGCCATCCGCAGCTATCTGACCCTGTTGTCCTACTTTTCGATGTTTGTCATCGCCTTCTACTTCGTGCGCTCGGCGCAGGATTTCCGGCGTTGCGTGAAAATGGTTTTATGGTCGTCCGCCTTGCCGGCTGCGTACGCACTGGTAGATACAGGTTTGCACGGCTCAACTGGCGGCGTGGAAGGTTTCCGCCTGCAATCGACATTTACCCATCCGAATATCTTTGCCTTCTATCTGACGCTGATTATTCCGCTGACCTTGTACATGCTCAAGGACAAGGCGGTGCAATTGGGTAGCGGTAGCCGCGTCGCACTGACCTTGTACCTGATTTATCTGCTGGCCTTGCTGGTGTTGACGCAGACTAGAAGTGCGTGGCTGGCTTGCGTGATCATTTTCTTCGCGTATGCCTTGCTGTTCGAACGTCGCTATCTGCTCTACCTGATGTTGTTGCCGCTTGTCGCATTGCTGGTTCCAGAAATACGCGAGCGCCTGCTTGATCTGGGTAGCGGCACGACAGCGAGTGCTTATGCGAAATTGAATTCATTTGCGTGGCGGCTTTCGATCTGGGAAAGCGGCTTGCAATGGATGCGACCCAGTCATTATCTGTTCGGCTACGGCCTTGAGGCATTCCGTCATTATTCGCAAACATTTTTCCCTGCGGCCAATAACATGAACTGGGGTGCGCACAATGTGTACGTGCAATGGTTCTTCGATGCAGGTGTGATCGGATTGATGGCCTATCTCTGGTTGCATGCGCGGGTAGCGCTGATGCTCAAATCGCTGATGCGTATCGACAGGCTGGCAGCCTTTGCCACGCTGGCTCTGGTGTTCAGCTATCTGGTGGTGTCCTCGTCCGACAATATCTTCGGCTATCTGGTTTTCAACTGGTATTTCTGGTTCAGTGTAGGTATTGGTTGCGCGCTGGCAGCAAGTTCTGCCTTGCCAGATAACAAAACCGGTCGGCATGCGCGTCCATTGGAGCGGCCATGAAATCGACTCCGCATCTGAAAGTGCTGGATGGCTGGCGTGGCATCAGCATCCTGTGTGTACTGGCGGCACATCTGTTACCGGTAGGGCCAAAATCCCTGCAGTTCAATGCGATGTTTGGATTGCTGGGGATGGCATTGTTTTTTACGCTGTCCGGATTCCTGATCACTTCCTTCCTGCTTAAAAATCCGTCCACGATCGATTTTCTGGTGCGTCGCTTCTTTCGCATCATCCCATTGGCGTGGTTGTATCTGGTGCTTGCATTGGGCATGGCCGGCGCATCGTCGGATGTCTGGCTGGCGCATTATTTGTTCTATGCAAATCTGCCACCCACGCATCTGGTAAGTCTGACCGAACACATCTGGAGTCTGTGCATGGAGATGCAGTTCTATGTCGGCGTCGCCCTGATGTTTGCCGTGTTCGGCGTGCGCAGCCTGCTGGCAATTCCATTGATCGGTTTGCTGTTCACCTTGCTGCGCGTGACGGACGGCGTGTATGCATCCAGCATCAGTTATTACCGCATGGATGAAATCCTGTCCGGTTGCACGCTCGCCCTGATTATTCATCAGCGCCTGGGATCGCGTTTGCTGACGTGGCTGCAACGGATACCGCAATGGCCACTGTTGCTGCTGTTGCTGGTTTCCTGCCACGAGCAGGGCGCAGCGTTGAATTATCTGCGGCCGTATCTGGCAGCCTTGCTGGTTGGCACAACCATCCTGAATCCAGGTCGTGCCATAGCACCGCTGCTGGACAATCGCGTGCTGGTTTATCTGGCGACAATTTCGTATGCACTGTACGTCATCCATCCAATGCTGGCCATCGGTACCTGGCTGGGTAGCGGCGACGTCATCATCAAATATCTGAAGCGCCCGCTGCTGTTTATTGTCCTCTTTGCGCTCTCGCATGTCTCCACTTTCTATTATGAAAGCTGGTGGACAGGTAGTGGCAAGAGCCTGGTTAAAAAATTGAAACTCAATACGGCGTGAAGCCGATCCTCCATGAAAAAAACTTTTATGTCTTCCTTCCCACGTTTCAAGTTCGTTTTTTCCACTTCGGCAGCAGTGCTGGCCGGCTTGCTGCTTGCTGCACCTGTGCATGCCGCCGATGCCTGGGGAACATATGGCAAACCATTTGCTGCGACTTCGCCCTGGAACAGTCGTCCGGTAGTACCTGTCTTCGGCGACTTTGTGATTCCCGTCTCTACCTATAAACCAGGCGTGGCTGGCGGCGAATGGTCTACCGGCGTGTTTCTTGCCGATGCCGGCGATGCGCCGATGACTGTCAGCGGTTTGCCAAAGACGCAAGGTTTGTGGGACCCGGATGCAGAAGCATTTCACGATGTCACAGTGCCGCGCTGGCCGACTAACGTCGCTGCAGCGACGGCCAGCGATGGTCATGCCGATATCGTCGATCCTGTTACCGGCGTCGTGCATTCGTTCTGGCAGTTGAAGAAGGTCGATGGAAAATGGGTTGCCGCGCAATATGCGTGGACGCGCATAGATGGCCGTGGCTGGGGTGATCCTGCGCATTACTTCCAGGGTTCGCGTGCGGCCGGTGTGCCGACCGCAGCAGGCTTGATACGCAAGCACGAGATCAATGATGGCGACACCATGTATCGCCACGCGTTGGCGATGTCGCTGACTTTCAATGCCCTGTCACCTAATCCTACGTATATGTTTCCAGCGACGTCGGCCGATAACAATGCAGCGACTACCAACACCGGAAAAATTCCTGAAGGTGCATTGATGATGTTGCCGGCATCGTATGACACGCAAAAAATCAGCAGCCCGGAGTTGCGCAAGGTGGCCGAAACTTTGAAAACCTATGGTGCGTATGTGGTTGATCGCAATTTCGGCACGCCGTTCTTCATCTATGTAGAGAATGGCGCCGGTTTCGATCTGCACAAGGGAGGCTGGAACAACGCCGTGGCTGACGATCTCGAACGGATGCGCGTTGCCTTGCGTCAGGTGAAGTCAGCACAAAGCTGGATGGATGGCGATGGCAAGCCGATCACGCCGCAAAAGAATTTCAATTTACTGTCCATGCGCGGCCCATGGCAATTGCAGGCCGGCACTGCAGCGGGCGTATTTGATACCTGGCAACAGGCCGTGGTATTTCCGGCCGGCAGCGCACGCGTGATACAGGTTAATTATTCATCGCGCGGTTTGCATCCGCTGGCGTGGGCCGCGCCGCAAGTCGGCAAGACCTATCGCATACGTGCACTTGCCAGCGGTGGTGCAAAACTGCGTTTGCAGGTGCGCGAACCCTCAGGCTCGCCTTTGCATTTCGATAGCGGCGAATTGGGAAATGGCGAGACCAAGAATTTTGCATGGCCATCGAAGACCGCGATTGTGACTGTGCATGCGATCAGCGGTGTTGGTGAGCCATCGACGGTGCGCGGCGAGCTGCTGCTGCAGGATTGAGCGCTTTGATGAGCCGATTTTCACAGGACACCGATTGGCAAGCCGATTTGCAGCGTTATGCCTTGCGTCGCCCATTCCTGAAGGAGCAGTCGATCTGGGCGGTGTGGATATATCGCTTTGGTCGTCGTGTCGATCGCATGTCCGAAGGTCTGGCAAAGAAAGCACTCACGTCTTTTTATTGGCTGTCGTTTCGTCTGGTCGAAACTGCAGTCGGCATCAGTCTGCCGAAGTCTGCAGCGATAGGTCCCGGGTTGCGGATATGGCATTTCGGCGGGATTTTTCTGCATCCTGAGGTACGCATAGGCGCGAACTGCACGTTGCGGCAAGGCGTCACGATAGGCAATCGTGTTGCAGATGGTGCTGTACCGGTGATCGGCGATGACGTTGACTTCGGTGCGTATGCGCAGGTGTTGGGCGGTGTGCGTATCGGTAACGATTGTCATATCGGTGCGATGTCGGTGGTCTTGTGCGATGTGCCGGATGGTGCAACCGCAGTTGGCGTGCCGGCCAGAGTGATACAGAAATCTGCGGTTCTGCAGCAAACGCAAATCGT
Source organism: Oxalobacteraceae bacterium UBA4003 (assembly GCA_002384815.1). Lineage (GTDB taxonomy): Bacteria > Pseudomonadota > Gammaproteobacteria > Burkholderiales > Burkholderiaceae_D > Oxalicibacterium. The sequence goes on from DGBN01000044.1 coordinate 19,497, forward strand.
ATCAGTCAGCGCAGCAGCATAAAAATGAATAAAGAAATGATGGAAGGAGTTGGTTTGGGCGCATTACGTATAGCTTACCTGATCAATCAGTATCCGAAGGTCAGTCATAGTTTCATCCGCAGGGAAATCCTTGCGCTGGAGCGGCAAGGCCTTGAGATAAATCGATTTGCCTTGCGCGGCTGGGAAGGCGATCTGGCGGATGCCGAAGATTTCACTGAGCGTGAACGCACGCGCTACATCCTGCAGCGCGGGGTGTTCGGTCTGCTGGGTTCGGTACTGGAAACCAAACTGACGTCGCCGATCAGATACATCAAGGCTTTGGCTTTGGCATTTCGCATGAGTCGGCGTGCCGATAGATCATGGCCATATCACCTGATTTATCTGGCCGAAGCATGCCGTCTTGCACTTTGGTTGAAACGCGATGGCGTGACGCATCTACACGCGCATTTCGGTACCAATTCGGCTGAAGTCGCGATGCTGGCAAGCGAATTGAGTGGCATACCTTACAGCCTCACGATTCATGGTTCGGAAGAATTCGATAAGCCGGAATTCATCGGCTTGCCGGAAAAATTACGCCGTGCCACTTTTGTCGCTGCCGTCACTTCCTATTGTCGCAGTCAGTTGTATCGCAGCCTGCCGTATGCACAGTGGGGCAAGGTGCATGTCGTGCATTGCGGGCTGGAGCCGGCTTTCTACAATGACGTCGACATGACCTTGCCTGAGCGTCCGCGCTTCATCTGCATCGGCCGTTTGTGCGAGCAAAAAGGCCAGCAGATATTAATTGAGGCGGCATCCATCCTTGCAAGCAAAGGGATTGATTTTGAACTGGTGCTGGCGGGCGATGGTGAAATGCGCAAGGAAGTCGAAGCCTTGATTGCGAAATGCAATCTGGAGTCACGCGTGCGCATTACCGGCTGGATCAGCAGCGATCAGGTCAAGCAGGAAATCCTGGATGCACGCGCGATGGTGATGGCGAGCTTCGCAGAAGGCTTGCCGGTCGTGATCATGGAGGCGATGTCGCTGCAGCGACCTATTTTGAGTACATGGATTACAGGTGTGCCGGAACTGGTGATGAACGGCGAAAACGGCTGGCTGTATCCGCCGGGTTCGGTTGAAGAATTGGCGCTGGCGATGGAGCGTTGCCTGGCAGCGTCAGCAGAAGATTTGTCGAGGATGGGACGGCTGGCGCGTGCACGCGTGCTGGAACGTCACGACATCGATCATGAGGCGGGCAAGCTGCATGCGCTGTTTCAGCGTGAGCATGATGGGGAAGGTCAGCTGACAGGAGCAGTGAAATGGTGATGTTGCTGCAAGGCGTATCGTTGTTGCTGCTGTTTCTGGCGGCGTTGCCGGTTGCCGTGCTGCTGGTGCAGACGGTGGCTGCTTTGCAAAAAATGCGCGTGTCGCCGCCGTCTGTGTTGAGCCGTGCCAGTGTTGCCGTTCTGGTGCCGGCGCATAACGAAGCGCGCGGCATCGCTGCAACCATCGCTTCCATCCGCGCACAATTGCAGGACGGTGATCGTATTCTTGTCGTTGCGGATAACTGCTCAGATGAAACCGCTGCACTGGCGCTGGCCGCCGGTGCGCCGGTGCTGGAACGACAGGATGAACATCAGCGCGGCAAAGGTTATGCACTCGATGGCGGAGTACGGCAGCTGGCGGAGAACCCGCCAGATGTCGTAATCATGATTGATGCCGATTGCATATTGCAGCCGGGGACGATAGCCAGACTCGCCGATCTGGCGATGACGACGCAACGTCCGGCACAGGCATTGGATCTGATGCAGGCACGAAAAAATTCCGGCTTGAAAATGCGCATAGCCGAGTTTGCCTGGATAGTGAAAAATCAGGTGCGTCCACTGGGTTTTCAACGTCTGGGTTTGCCTTGTCAGCTGATGGGTACCGGCATGGCTTTTCCGTGGGCGCTGATTCGAGATGCGGGATTGGCAAGCGGTAATCTGGCTGAAGACATGCAACTGGGGATAGAAATGGCGCGCAAGAATGCGGCACCTGTTTTTTGTCCCGAGGCTTGCGTAATCAGTTATTTTCCGGCCGGTGAAGAAGCGGCGCGCATGCAGAGAACGCGCTGGGAACACGGCCACATGAGCATGATCCTTCACGAGGGTTTGCCTTTGTTGATGCAAGGCCTGCTAAAGCGCGACCGCATGCTGATCGCGATGGCGCTGGACATGTGCGTGCCACCGGTCGCATTGCTGGCCTTCGCCACGTTTGCGCTATTCATCACGGCCTTGCTTGCCTGTCTTGTTTTCGGTCTTGTGATGCCATTGCTGCTGGCTACTGCAAGTCTGTCTGGATTGATACTGGCGATATTGCTTGCGTGGCAGCGCTTCGCTCGTCATGTCCTGAGCCTGAGCGATCTGTTTTCTGCCGCGAGTTACATCTTCTGGAAGCTGCCGTTGTATCTGAAGTTTTTCATCAGTCGCCAGGTCGAATGGGTGAGGGCCAAGCGCGATGCAGACTAATCATCTAATACGGCCGTCCGAGTTTGCTGCAGACTGCGATCCGGTTTCCATTCATCCGCATCGAACGGATTTTCATCGGCGCGTCTATTGCATTCTCGGCCTGCCTTTCGATGCGATCACACTGAAGCAGGCGAGCGGGAACATTGCCGATGCGGCGCATCACAAGCGAGGCTGTTTTTTTTCGACCCCGAATCTGAATTTCGCGGTTGCCAGCCTGAATGGCGGTGCCTTTCGTGATTCGGTGATACGCAGCGATCTATCGGTGGCCGATGGCATGCCTTTGGTCTGGATTGCCAAACTGCTGGGATTGCCAATTACGGAGCGCGTTGCCGGCTCGACGCTATTTGAAGCATTGCGCAACAGCAGCGGACAGGCATTGTCGGTATATTTTTTCGGCGGGCCTGACGGTGTTGCCGAGATGGCAGCCAGCAAACTGAATGCGACGGCGTCCGGTTTGGTTTGTGTCGGACACAAGTCGCCGGGCTTTGCCAGCATCGAAGAGATGAGCGACGACGCTGTCATCGAACATATCAATGACAGCAGGGCGGATTTTCTGGTGGTCGCATTGGGTGCAAAAAAAGGCCAGGCGTGGATAGAACATAACTTGCCGCGCTTGCAAGTGCCGATCGTCAGTCATTTGGGTGCAGTGGTTAATTTCGTTGCCGGTACCGTGAAGCGTGCGCCGGCATGGCTGGGAAAGTCGGGCGGCGAATGGTTGTGGCGTATCAAGGAAGAACCATTATTGTGGAAGCGCTACTTCAACGATGGAATCACCTTGTTCAGGCTGATGACGCTGCACGTGATTCCGTGCGCAGTGGCGATGCGTTTGCGTAAACGTGACAGCAATGCAGTCGCAAACGCGCGCGTGTCTCTGGCAGTACAGGGAAGCAGTTGCACGATCACGGCAAGTGGTGCATGGGAAGAAAATAATCTGGAATCTCTGCGCGAGGTATTCGCCAGTGTGACGGCAAGGCCATTTCATATCCGGCTCGACTTAAGAGAAGTGACGTACATAGACAGTGCCTGCATGGCGCTGTTAATGCTGCTGTACGGACATCAATCGAAAATCGGACACGAATTTTCCATATGTCATGTACGACCTGCAGTCCGACGTTTGCTGCATTTTTTTTGTGCCGATTATCTGATCGTGGGTATTAACGCCGAGCGGGAAAAGATCTGCATGGATGATCATGCATTGAGACAAAAAACAAGATCATGACGCGTAATTTTTCTCTTTGCCTGCAAAGAAATATTTCCGGGTAAAAAGGTTTTTTCCACCGAAAATTTCCGAAAAAACATAATTCGTGCATCTATCCGTGCATATTTTACAAGGATACCTTTTGTTACGAATTCCTCTTGTCAAAAAATGAACTTTGCTTTCACTCATGTCTCTTTGTAAAGGTACGCTCGCGGAGCTTCCTGGATAAATTGATCATGAAAATATTAGTAACAGGAGGGGCCGGTTACATAGGCTCACATACATGCGTGGAACTGATCAATGCCGGTTATCAGGTGGTGGTGATCGACAATCTTTGCAACAGCAAGGCGTCGGTACTGGAACGTGTGGCTGCCATCACCGGCGCGACGATTCCTTTCATGCAGGCCGACCTGCGTAATCGCGCATCAGTTGAAAAAATATTCGAGCAATATAATTTCGATGCTGTCATGCATTTTGCCGGACTGAAGGCAGTCGGCGAATCTGTGATGAAACCGCTGCGCTATTACGAGAATAATGTCGAAGGCAGCCTGATGCTGTTTCAGGTGATGGCGGAGCACTATGTAACGAATCTGGTCTTCAGTTCATCGGCTACCGTATATGGCGATCCGGCAACGGTGCCGATACTGGAAAGTTTTCCACTGGCGGCAACCAATCCCTACGGCCGCAGCAAATTGATGATAGAAGAAATGTTGCGCGATCTGGCACATTCCGATCCGGCATGGCGCATTGCCTTGCTGCGCTACTTCAATCCGGCCGGCGCGCATGAGAGCGGCCTGATCGGCGAAGATCCGAGCGATATTCCCAATAATCTTTTTCCTTACGTGGCGCAGGTTGCCTCCGGGCGACGCGATTTACTGTCGGTGTACGGCAATGATTATCCGACCGACGACGGTACTGGTGTGCGCGATTACATCCATGTGGTGGATCTCGCCATCGGGCATGTCAAGGCACTGGAAAAACTGCTGGCCAACGAAGCCGGAGTACAGGCTTACAACCTCGGTACCGGTTGCGGAAGTAGCGTGCTGCAAATGATTCAGACCTTTGAGAAAGCAAGCGGGCGACACGTGCCTTATCGCGTGGTGGCACGACGTCCCGGCGATGTTGCCGTGTGTTACGCCGATGCGTCGCTGGCGCAGCGCGAACTCGGTTGGCACGCGCATCGCACTATCGAACAGATGTGCGTCGATACATGGCGCTGGCAAAGCATGTCGGAAGAGCGTTTTGACTATGCCTGAGCAAGCCGGTTCCGGCTTGTCGTTTTACTTCAATTCATTCCATTTCTGCATTTTCAATCAATCACACCATTCAGGGAAAACATGAAAGCAATGATCCTTGCAGCAGGCAAAGGAACGCGTGTCCAGCCTCTTACCTATGAATTGCCGAAGCCGATGATTCCGATACTCGGCAAGCCGGTGATGGAATATCTGGTCGAACATCTGGTCAAATACGGTATCCATGAAATCATGGTGAACGTCAGTTACCTGCATCAGAAAATAGAAGATTACTTTGGCGAAGGCCAGCGTTTCGGCGCGCAAATCGGTTATTCGTTTGAAGGTTACATGACTGACGATGGCGAAGTCATGCCCAAACCGATAGGCTCGGCTGGCGGCTTGAAGAAAATTCAGGAATTCGGAGGCTTCTTCGACGAAACCACGCTGGTGATTTGCGGCGATGCCTTGATCGATCTGGATATCAAATCCGCGCTGTTCGAGCATAGACAAAAAGGTGCGATGGTCAGCATTATCACGAAAGAAGTCGCACCTGAAAAAACCGTTGATTACGGCATGGTCGTGACCGATGAAGAAGGTCGTGTTCTGTCATTCCAGGAAAAACCCAAACCGGAAGAGGCCTTGTCCAATCTGGCCAGTACCGGTATTTACATCTTCGAGCCGGAAGTGCTGGACCTGATTCCGTCAGGTGAAGAATTCGATATCGGTTCGCAGCTGTTTCCCTTGCTGGTGGAAAAAGGCGTGCCCTTCTTTGCACAAAAGCGCTTTTTCAACTGGATAGATATCGGTAACGTAAAAGATTACTGGGCCGTTTCGCAAAGCGTGATGCTGGGCGAGATGGCACATATGACGATGCCGGGTACGCAAGTCAAAAAAGGTTTGTGGGTCGGTCTGAACACCAGTATCGATTGGGAGGGCACAATGATAGAAGGGCCAGTCTATCTTGGTTCCGGCAGTACGATAGAAGCCGGCAGCACCATCATAGGCCCGACCTGGATAGGGCACGGTAGCCAGATTTGCAGCGGCTCCAAAGTTGAACGCAGCATTCTGTTTGAATACACACGCGTATCGCCGCATTCCAGCATGACTGAGCTGGTTGTTTGCACCGATTATTGCGTCAGTCGTGAAGGCAAGATGCGCCATGTATCCGACTGCGTGCAGGATTCCTGGCGCGATGCACGCGACAGACGAGGCAAAACGCGCGAGAAAAGAATTCCTGCAGCCAAGGAAAAAATGCCGGGGAAAGCCGACGCCGTCATCGCAGGGAACAAGAATTTTGCAGGTGCCGTGTGACAATTTACCCGGTCATACTTTCCGGCGGATCTGGCAGTCGCTTGTGGCCTTTATCGCGTGCAGCCTTGCCCAAGCAATTGCTGCCACTGGTTTCCGAACGCACGATGCTGCAGGAAACGGTATTGCGTGTTGCCGACTGGCCTGAGGTCGCATCGCCGCTGATCGTATGCGGCAACGATCACCGTTTTCTGGTGGCAGAGCAGTTGCGCCAGATTGATATCAAGCCAACTGCGATTCTGCTGGAAGCAGAAGGACGCAATACCGCACCCGCAGTTGCCGTGGCGGCCAATTATCTGCTGGCACTTGATCCCGACGCATTGATGCTGGTGTTGCCGGCGGATCACTTGATTCTTGATCCGGATGCATTCCATGATGCGGTGCTGGTGGCGGTGCATGCCGTTGGCAAGAACGCATTGGCTACCTTCGGCATCCTGCCGTCGGCTGCGGAAACCGGTTACGGTTATATACGACGCGGCGCGCCAATTGATCACGCTGAAAAATGTTTTGCCGTCGAACGCTTTGTGGAAAAGCCTGATTTTGCGACCGCACAAACTTTCGTTGCAGATGAACGTTATTCATGGAATAGCGGCATGTTTCTGTTCCGCGCAGTTACCTATCTTGCCGAGCTTGAGCGCCTGCAGCCCGAGATGGCGGCCTGCAGCAAGGTTGCGGTAAAGGATGCTTACAGTGATTTGTCCTTCTGCCGTTTGAATGAAGCTGCGTATGCAGCATGTCCGTCGCAGTCGATAGACTTCGCGGTAATGGAACATACGCAACAGGCGATTGTTATTCCTGCCGATATAGGCTGGAGCGATATCGGTTCCTGGTCGGCCCTGTCCGAAATGCAGGACGGCAATGCGGAAGGTAATGTGTTGCAAGGCGATGCGTATACCGACAATGTGCGGAATTCGCTGATACGGGCCGAAAGTCGTTTCGTTGCCGTCATCGGACTCGACAACGTGGTTGTGGTCGAAACCAGGGATGCCGTGCTGATCGTCAGCAAGGATCAGGTACAGCGCGTCAAGAACGTGGTTGATTTTCTGAAACAGAAAAAACGCTGCGAACACTTGAATCACACGCGCGTGTATCGGCCGTGGGGATCGTATGAACCTATCGATGCGGGCGAACGTTTTCAGGTCAAGCGCATTACTGTCGACCCGGGTGAAAAATTATCTCTGCAGATGCATCACCATCGCGCCGAACATTGGGTCGTCGTGACCGGAACTGCACGTATCACTTGCGGTGAAACGGTCAAGCTGCTGACGGAAAACGAATCGATTTATATCCCGATAGGCATGACGCACAGGCTGGAGAATCCCGGCAAGATGCCGCTGCACCTGATCGAAGTGCAGTCGGGTGCTTACCTTGGAGAAGATGACATCGTGCGTTTCGACGATGTGTATCAACGCGCATGATGGATTTGCAGGACATCCCTTTCATCAAAGCTGCGAGCGGGAAGCTGGTCGTGCAATTGCGCGAAATACGCAGCCATGGCCAGATCAAGCGCATCGCAAGTTTTGATGATCAACAGGTGTGGTGGGAATTGGCGGGGCAGAATGAATATCTGCCGGCACCCTTGCAGGTGCATGATATGGCGGCGACGGCACTGGTTTTTGTCGCCATGCATCGCGGGCAGGATATGTATATCGATGGCCCGGTAACATTTTCGCTATTGAAGAATCTGGAGGATCTGATTGCGTGCTGGGTAGCATGGCGTCCCGATCTGTATCAACACATTCATGTCAGCGCTGCGCGCGAGTTGCCTGATGATGCAATCCGCCTGCCGCAGATGCCGCAGGCGGTGGCGGCATTTTCCGGTGGACTGGATGCTTCGTTTACAGCATGGCGGCATGTGACCGGACGAGCCGGTCGCCGCAGTTGTCACTTGCTGGCGGGCGTGCTGATCCAGGGTTTTGATATTGCATTGAATGCAGATGCCGCATTCGATATCACGGTAGCCTCCGTTGCGGATTCGCTGCATTCGATCAACGTACCCATGGTGACGCTGAAAACAAACTGGCGTGATGTGGCATGTGTTAACTGGGAAATGGAATTCGGCAATGGCGTTGCCACCTGTTTGCGCAACTGGCAGGGTAGTGCGCATGCAGGCCTGGTCGGTTCCGACGAAGATTACACAAGACTGGTACTGCCGTGGGGCGGAAATCCGATTACTTATGCAATGCTGTCCAGCCGCGATTTTCAGGTCGTGTATGACGGCGGCGAATTTGCGCGTACCGAAAAAGCCGAGCGCATTCTCGATTGGGAAACAGGTTTGCGCAATTTGCGCGTGTGCTGGGAAGGGCCGCTCACGGGGCGGAATTGCGGTCGTTGCGAAAAATGTTTGCGGACCAAACTCAACTTCATGGCGGTCGGTGCAGAGTTGCCGGAATCGCTGGCCGGCAAACCCGACGCTGCGCAGATACGCGCGTTGCGTGCCGGTAATCACGCACAACTGCTACTGCTGGATGAAATTGTGCACATTGCAGCGAAGCACAACATCAAGGATCCGTGGGTAAACGCATTGAAGCTGACGATACGCAAGAATCGTTTCCTGAATAAATTTTCGATCTTCGATGCAAGCAGGCGAGTACTGGGGAAAATCAAACACCGACTGGTGTCGCGATGAAGAATATGCGGCGCGTGGTGCCGTGGGCTATCGTCGATAGCGTCGGCGTCGGCCTGCTGGGTTTTCTGACGCTGGCAATCATGACGCGCGTGCTGACGCCTACCGATTTCGGTAGTGTCGCGTTTGCACAGGCGATTGTTTTGATGACGCAACTGGTGATTTCGCTGGGCATCAATGAAGCATTGATCCAGCGGCGGCCTATCGACATGCTGCATATCGATAGCGCGTTCTGGGGATCCGTTTGTCTCGGTATTGCCGGCTTTCTTTTCTGCATTGGCATAGGTTTGTATTTCATCTATTTCATGGAACAGACGCTGGTGGGGACGATCCTGATCGTCGAGGGTAGTGCCTGCATGTTTACCGGATTAAACCTGTTGCCGTCGGCGATGCTGGATCGCAAGCTGCGTACCAAGGCGATTGCCAGACGCACGGTGGCTGGCAGATTGAGTTATTGCCTGGTTGCGATAGGCCTGGCGGCTGCGAATTGTGGCGTATGGAGCATCGTGATTGCCGGTGTTGTGCAGAATATTATTCTGACGACAATTTTTTGGCGTGGTCAACTGCGTTGGCCGCAGCGGCGCTTCTCGATGCCGCATGCGCGACAACTGGTCGCATTTGGTTTTCCGGTGATGCTGGAAGGAGCCTTGTGGGCTTTTCTGACGCGCGGCTTCAACCTGCTGATTGGTGCTATTCACGGCTTGAATGTGCTGGGTCTGGTCAGTGTCGCATTCAAGGCAACCGATGCACTGTCGAATATTGTTGGTAGCGTGGCGGGTCGTATCGGCTTGCCCTTGTTCTCATCGATGCAAAAAGACAGGGAACGCCTGCAACGTTCTTTCATGCAGGTAACGCAGGTAATGGCCTTTGTTTCGACCCCGATTTTTGTCGGCCTCGCCTTGACTGCGCAGCTATGGGTGCCGCTCCTGCTCGGCGATAAATGGCCGGAAGCGATTGCTATGATTGTCGTCCTGTGTCTGGTGTGGGTGACCAGTTTCACACGTGTTTTTGTCAGCCCCTACCTGCGCGCGCTCGGTCATCCGCGTGCCTTGTTGTTGCCAGGACTATGTGCGAGCGTGTGTACTATAGCGGTGGTTTTTCTGACCGCAAATCATGCGCCTATCTACATCATTCTCGCGTGGTCGTGCCGCGTGGCGGTGACCTATCCGCTAGGACTTTATCTGCTGCGTAAATATGCAGGAATTTCCTACACACAGCAGTTACGGCCCTTGGCCATGCCATGCTTCTGCGCAGCGGTGATGGCGATATGCGTCATGGCGGCACAGATGGGTGTCGCGGATGCAGGATGGCCGAAATTGCCACTCCTGTTGATGTCGATGTTGGTCGGTGCTGTCAGTTATGCGGCAGTGGTCTTGCTGGTGTATCGCAAGGCATTGCCGGATATGCTGGCAAACTGGCGCGGTACTGCATTGAAGAGTCGCTAGGCTGGACACTTGCAACCTAGTGATATTCAGTCGTAACCGATTCAAGACTCGTTGTCTGTGCAGGTCGCTCTTTGCCGGATAGATAATAGGCAACGTTTTCCATCCATGATTCGGTAGGTGCCGGTTTCAAGGTGAGCACTGGCAACAGGGCCGTGATGCAAATTATCAATAGCTTGCGATTAAGGGCGATCTCCTTGCCCCGTATCAAGTACGCAAAACCCAGGCCGATGACGGCACCTAACAGGCAGCCACTGACGACTTCAGATACCGAATGCACATGAATCGCCAGGCGCGAAATGCCGATGGCGATACCAAAACCTATTCCAGCGAGTAAGCCGAGTTGCAGTATCTGGCGCGATTGATTTTGCAGCAGAAGCGCCATCAAGGCAGGGGTAATCGCCGTGGCGCGCATCGTATGCCCGCTGATGCCGGTGAAATTAATTGCGGCAATGCCTGCACCCCAACCGATATAGGCAATCTTGGTTGCGACGACCAGCACTATTGCCGAGCCGAACAGCAAGCACCATAGAAAAAATGGCTTCCATGCGCGGGCACCAGCCAGCCAGATTGCCAGCAAGGCGGCCAGTGGCATCGTGAAATTACTATCTGCAAGTTTGGTAAAGGCTGCCCAAAAAATCATCCTGGCTGCCCGTCACGAATTGTTGATATTTGGTTTTTTATTTGCTGTGTACCTTGCATCTTCATGCAGTTTTCTTTCCTGACTGATTATTGTGTTGATTGCCGTCTTGATTTCGATAGGCAAGAATTAGCATGACGATACCCAATACGATGAGTGGTACGGACAACATCTGTCCGGCAGAAATCGTGATGCCGGCGAAATGGACTTCGTAATCCGGCATGCGGAAGTACTCGGTGAAGAAACGCGCCGAACCATACAGCAGCGCGAACATGCCGCCAACTGCCATGCGTGGGCGTGCTTTGCGTGAAAAAATCCACAGCAGAATGAACATCAGCAAGCCATCGACCAGCGCCTGATAAAGCGGTGACGGATGACGCGGCAGGTGATCGACATTCGACCAGATCATTGCCCATGGCAGTGAGGCATCGGCCACACGACCCGGCAATTCGGCATTGATGAAATTGCCGAGGCGACCGAACGCATAGCCGAGAGGCACCATGGGCGCGATGAAATCCCATACATCCAGCACATTGCGACCCTGCTTGCGGGCCCAGATGCTCATCGCAAACAACACACCGAGGAAACCGCCATGGAAGGACATGCCGCCTTTCCATATCTTGAAAATTTCCAGCGGGTTCGAAAAGTAATACACCGGATCGTAGAAAATCACTTCGCCCAAACGACCGCCTATGATGACGCCGAGTACGCCGTAGAACAGCATGTCATCGATGTCCTCCTTCTTCCAGCTGGCACGCGCGATATGCGGCTGCTTGATGCGGATACGCGCCAGCAGCACAAACTGGGCAAATGCGGCAAGGTACATCAGTCCGTACCAGCGAATGGCAAGCGGGCCGATCGAGATGGCAATCGGGTCGAACATGGGAAGAGTCCACATGGATCTATCTCTTTCGTAATAATTCAAGAAAAGCGTTCAGCACCGGCGACGCATTATCACGTCGCCATGCGAGGCCGGTTTCGACCAGCGGCGTTTTATTCGCCAGCGGCTTGTAGTCGACACCCGGCCTTTTCAAGTTCGATACGGATTGTGGCACAAGCGCGATACCCATGCCGGCCGACACCAGCCCGATGATGGTTTGCATCTGGATTGCTTCCTGCCCGATATGCGGCGTCAAGCCGGCATCGCGGTAGCAAGCCAGAATTGCATCGTGGAAGGCGGGAGCAATACGTCGCGGGAAAATAATCAGCGGTAATTCAGCCAGTGCCTGAAGGGCCACGCTCTGCTTGCCGCGCAAGGCCTTCAATCCCTTAGGTGCAGCAAGAATCAAAGGTTCCGATAACACCGGTAAATAATCCAGTTGCAATTTTGCCCTGTCTGGTATTGGCGGGATCAAAAGCCCCACGTCTATGCGACCCTGCATCAGATCGTCCAGTTGCACGTCAGTCGTTGCTTCGCGCAAATCGATCTCGACGCCAGGATACGATTCGCGAAATTCGCGCAGGAAAGGCGGCAGCACGCTGTAATCAGCAGTCGAGACGAAGGCCAGAGACAAGCGCCCTGATGCACCGGATGCAGCGCGGCGCATCAGATCAGGCAGAGCCGCAGTTTGCTGCAGGATGCGTTGCGCTTCCGGCAGTAGCGCGATCCCGGCTGGCGTCAACGCAACGCTGCGGCTGGTGCGGCGAAAAAGCTGCACCCCCAGCATTGCCTCCAGCGACTGGATTGCTTGCGACAGCGGCGGTTGCGTCATGTGCAGCCGGATTGCCGCGCGGCCGAAATGCATTTCTTCGGCGACGGTGACAAAGTAGCGTAATTGTCTGAGCTCTACATTCATGGATTCTGCGGCTTAATTCATCGCTGTTGGTGGCTGATCGATAACTGGACTAGTGTTTAAATTTACCATCAATCAATATCTTATGCATATTGATCATGATGGAATCATATATTTGACACATGGCTCCATGCAAGGCAATCTAGGCGCTCTTTTCAAGGATTTGCCCTGTTACCGGGCAGGCAATCGTTGCAGCCTCTTTATCTTTGTTTTTAAATTGCAACGTACCGATTTGCATTCTTTCTGGAGTCATCATGGCATTCAATCGCCGCTCGAAAAACATCACGCAAGGCGTGTCCCGCAGCCCTAACCGTTCCATGTATTACGCGATGGGTTACGAAAAGGCCGATTTCGACAAACCTATGGTCGGCATCGCCAACGGTCACTCGACAATTACGCCATGTAACTCCGGTCTCCAAAAACTGGCGGATATCGCGATCAAGACAGTCAAGGACGCTGGCGGCAATCCGCAAGTATTCGGCACACCGACAATTTCCGACGGTATGTCCATGGGAACTGAAGGCATGAAGTATTCGCTGATTTCGCGCGAAGTCATTGCCGACTGTATCGAAACTGCAGTCAACGGCCAATGGATGGACGGCGTGCTCGTTATCGGCGGCTGCGACAAGAACATGCCAGGCGGCATGATCGCGATGTTGCGTACCAATGTGCCGAGTATTTATGTCTACGGCGGCACCATCAAGCCGGGTAACTGGAAGGGTAAAGACCTGACCATCGTTTCTGCATTTGAAGCTGTTGGTGAATTTACTGCCGGTCGCATGTCGCAGGAAGATTTTGACGGCATCGAACGCAATGCCTGCCCATCGTCCGGTTCTTGCGGTGGTATGTACACAGCCAACACGATGTCCTCTTCGTTCGAAGCACTGGGTCTGGCCTTGCCATACTCGTCGACGATGGCGAATCCTGATGATGAAAAAGTCGGCTCCGCGGCAGAATCAGCACGTGTGCTGATCGAAGCGATCAAGAAGGATTTGAAGCCGCGCGACATCGTGACACGCAAGGCAATCGAGAACGCAGTGGCCGTCATCATGGCAACCGGCGGTTCGACCAACGCCGTGTTGCACTTCCTGGCGATTGCACACGCAGCAGAAATCGACTGGACCATAGACGACTTCGAACGCATGCGTAAAAAAGTCCCTGTCATCTGCGATCTGAAACCATCCGGTAAATACGTGGCAACCGATCTGCATAAAGCAGGCGGTATTCCGCAAGTGATGAAGGTGTTGCTCGACGCCGGCTTGTTGCACGGCGATTGCATGACGATCACCGGCCAGACCGTTGCAGAAGCGCTGGCGCATATCCCGTCGGTACCAAGTGCCGATCAGGACGTGATCCACACCATAGACAAGGCTTTGTACGCACAAGGTCATCTCGCGATCCTGAAAGGCAATCTGTCGCCTGAAGGTTGCGTTGCAAAAATCACCGGGCTGAAAAACCCTGTGATCACCGGCCCAGCACGTGTATTTGACGACGAATATTCGGCAATGGACGCCATCATGGCGAACAAGATTGTCGCTGGCGATGTGCTCGTCATGCGCTACCTCGGACCAAAAGGCGGCCCAGGCATGCCGGAAATGCTGGCACCGACTTCTGCACTGGTCGGTCAGGGTTTGGGTGAATCAGTCGGCTTGATTACCGATGGCCGTTTCTCCGGTGGCACATGGGGTATGGTCGTTGGTCACGTGTCGCCGGAGGCATTTGTCGGTGGCACCATCGGCCTGGTTGAAGAAGGCGACTCCGTTACCATCGACGCACGTCAGTTGCTGATTCAGCTGAATGTGTCCGAAGAAGAAATCGCACGCAGGCGCGCCAACTGGAAGCAGCCGGCACCGCGTTATACGCGTGGCGTATTGGCGAAATATGCAGCGTTGGCATCGACGGCAAGCAAAGGCGCAGTTACTGGCTGAGGCTTGGACTATGCAATTGTTTTAATATTGTTTCAATTGAAAAATCCCGCTGCTGGCGGGATTTTTTTGCCCTGCACGACATTGGATGTGAGCATGTTTGTTGGCGTTAGTCGCGAGCAAGGAATCGTGAGCAGCCGGAAACGAGGAAATTCCGTGCGATGACTGAGAACCGTTTGGTTGAGACTCTTTGGGAATAGCGAACCCCATAATGCAAAAAGCCCGCAACCGATAAAGGGAGCAGGCTAATATTTTGATTCATCCAGTCCTATAGTGGAAAGTGACGAATCTCAGGGCGATTTAAATCGCACAAACGTATTATGCACTAAATTCGAAAAGAGTCAATTTTTTATTGTTCCCGATCCTGGGTTACCTAAAGTTGGTGCTTGATAGTCGTTTAGCAATCTTTCGCATGTGACAAGGATATGTCAATTTTGTCTTGTCCGGCGATGCTGCGAATGATGTCTGTATAGTAGTCGATCAAATTAGGGAATCCATGAAAATAATCATCGCGGCATTCACACTGACACTGGCTTCTGCAATCGCGCATGCCGACGCCAACATGGACAGGCAATCGTACTGTTCCAATTATGCAGGCATGTTCAAATTAATTGCCGCCTGGCGTGACCAAGGCGTGCAGCCTGAACGAACTCTGGAGTTGATACGAGGAGTGAAAGGTATTCCGCTTCAGGTAAAGCAGGAATCCATCAAGACAGTTTATTTTGACAAGTCGCTGGCTAATGCCAGGGGGGTGGAATTCGGCAATCAGGTGCGCCTGGATTGCCTGGCCAGGGGAGTTGAATACGCTCCTTGACTCAGGCAGGTATTGTCTATCGCGCAATGGCACTCATCCAGGCCGGTAGCAGGCGGATAAATACGCTGCCTTATTTGAAAGTTTTATTGACGCGTTCCTTGCGTGCTTTTTCCAGTTGCTCATGGGCTTTCCGCTTGTCGCGACCGAGCATGCGTTCGAAAAATTCGAACCAGAGAAAGGCGACAACAAACAGGCCGACTATCCACCACCACGACAGGTTTTCCAGTGGGCCGATTTCCAGATATTTCAAAGCCGACAGCAATACGATGATGATAATGAGGGGCATGGCTTCTCCTTGTTCGCTGCAGCATATTGTGAAAAAGTGTAACGGTCAATTGCTGCCGTCAACCTTGATGTTAGGTTCGCGTTGTATTCATGCCGGGCGATGTATCGTGTGACTGAAACACGGTAGAATGGCGGCGATCAACCTTGTGGAGAAAAGCATGAAATGTTCTTTGTTGGTAGCTCTGGTTCTGGCTGCGGGCGTATCGAATGTTGCGCTGGCAAACGCCGATCTGGCAAAAGCAAAAAATTGCATGGCCTGCCATTCAGTGACGAATAAGGTATTGGGACCGTCCTTCAAGGATGTGGGTGCCAAATACGCCGGACAAAAAGGCGCCGAAGACAAGCTGGTGCAAAAAGTGATCAAGGGCGGCAGTGGCGTCTGGGGTACGGTGCCTATGCCGGCCAATGCGCAAGTGAGCGAAGCGGAAGCGCGCACACTGGTGAAATGGATGCTGTCGTTGAAATAAGTTGGCCGCAACCAATGCGCTGAGTTCAGCGTATTGACAAAAAAAGCGCTCTTCGGAGCGCTTTTTTTGTGGCTTTGTATGGTGTCGTATCACGGGAAATAAAAAAGCCTCGGGATCTTTCCGCGAGGCTTTTCAAGAAGTGGCGGTTTGCTGATTACTTGGTCACTGCCAGCATTTCGCGTTTGCCGCCCCTGAATGTATAGAGCGTCAAGGCGCCATCCTTGATGTCGCCCCTGGCATCGAAGGCAATGGTGCCGGTAATTCCGGGGTAATTGCTTTTCACCAGTTCCGGCAGGTATTTTGCAGGTTCAATTGAATCGGCTTTTTTCATGGCCTCGACTGCTGCAAGGGTTGCATCGTAGGCGTAGGCGGCGGTGTAGACCACCTCAATACCGAAGCGTTTTTTGTACGCGGCGCGGAAGTCTTCCACCCCTTTTCTGCGTGCTTCCGGTACGCCGCCGGCTTCGGCGCAGACTACCTGGTTATCGCCCAGCGCATTGCCGGCGAGGCCCGGCAGCGAGCCGGTGCAGATGCCATCGCCGCCCATGAATTTGGCATTGATGCCCAGCTGCTTCATCTGGCGCAACATCGGGCCGCCGACCGCATCCATGCCGCCGAAGAAGATGATATCGGGCTTCTTGGCCTTGATCGAGGTCAGGATCGCGTTGAAGTCGGTTGCCTTGTTGTTGGTGTATTGACTGGCAACCACGGAGCCGCCGGCTGCCTTCACGCCTTTGGCAAATTCATCGGCCACACCCTGGCCGTAAGCGGTGCGGTCATCAATGACGGCGATGCTTTTCCCGCCCAGTGTTTTGACTGCGTACTGACCGAGCACCTTGCCCAGTTGCGCATCATTGGCAACCACGCGGAAGGCGGTTTTGAATCCTTGTTGTGTGTATTTTGGATTGGTCGCGGATGGCGAAATTTGCGGAATGCCTGCATTGGCGTAAATTCGTGACGCAGGAATCGTGGTGCCTGAGTTCAGATGGCCGATCACGACTGTGACTTTGGCATCGACGAGTTTTTGTGCGGCGGCGGTGGCCTGTTTCGGATCTGCAGCATCATCTTCGGCTAGCAGCTGAAACTTCACTTTCTTGCCGCCTATGGTGATGCCTTTGGTATCCAGGTCTTCGACGGCCATGCGTACACCGTTTTCATTATCCTTGCCCATGTGTGCATCGGTGCCGGTGATCGGCGCCACGCTGCCGATCTTGATGATCTGTTCCTGTGCTGCAGCACCGCTTGCCAGGGCAAATGCAAGTGCGCCGGCCAGTGGAATTATTTTGTTCTTGAACTGCATATATTTTCTCCTGAGGATTGTAAAAATACAGAGTAGCTGCAACACTGACCATGCATGCATCTCAAGATGATGACCTTACAACAGAAGAAAATACGACGCAAAGCGTTTTTGTGCGGTTTTTCAGATTTACACAACTTCCCATGCCCAAACTTCATACCCTAGATAAAGTCGATCGCAAGCTTTTAAACCTTCTACAGAAGGATAACCAGATTCCGACACGCACTCTGGCGGACAAGGTGCATATTTCGCAGCCGACCTGCTTGCGGCGCATACGTGACATGCGTGATGCAGGCATCATCAGCGCCGATGTGGCGATGATCGATCCGTTTGCGCTTGGCTACGGAATGCTGGCGTTTCTGGAAGTGTCGCTGGCGAATCAATCCGATGAACATATGCAGGAATTCGAAGTGCGTATGGGCAAGGAATCGGAAGTGATGCAGTGTTATTTCGTTTCCGGCGATTACGATTATTTTCTGGTGATCCATGTGGTGGACATGGATGCCTATTACCAGTTTGTGCGCCGTGCGATTTCAGGCTCCGGCAATGTACGGCATTTCCAGTCCCGCTTCCCGATGAAGCGGGCGAAGTTTGATACGCGTATTGCGCTGGACGAGAAGGCCAGTGCCTTACAGGTGCGTATCGAAAAATAAGAATAGAGGCGAAAACCGCAGGTTTTTCTTCGGGTATAAAAAACGCTGCATGAAATCACATGCAGCGTTTTTTTTTGCGCTTGTTTTTTTAAGCGGTTATCGATTGTGTCGCGATGATGCGATCAGATGGCCGATACGGCATGCCGGTGAAGCGGAAATTCACTTCCGGCTGATGTCCGGAAACGATATCGGCCAGGGCGCGGCCTGAACCGCAACCCATGGTCCAGCCCAATGTACCGTGACCGGTATTCAGGAACAGATTGCTGAATTTTGTTTTACCGATGTAAGGCACATTGGATGGCGTCAATGGGCGCAAGCCGGTCCAGTAGGTAGGGTTGTCGTAATCGCAGGCATCGGGGAACAATTCGCGCGTGCGGCGCGTGATGGCTTCGCAGCGCGCGGTATTCAAGTCGCGCGTGTAACCATTCAATTCGCAAGTGCCGGCCACGCGCAGGCGATCGCCCAGACGTGATACCACCAGTTTGTAGCCGTCGTCGGTTAGCGAGACTGATGGCGCGGCCGATGGATCTTTCACTGCGTAGGTAGCCGAATAACCTTTGCCAGGATAAATCATCAAATCGATGCCCAATGGTTTTGCCAGTGCGGTAGAAAAACTACCTATCGCCAATACAAAGGCGTCGGCGTGCAGAACTTCGTGGCGACCGTCCGGATTGATGACTTCCACGCCGGCGATTTTGGCGCTGGCACCGGTACCTTCGGTAATCAGGCGGGTGACCGTGGTATTGAACTGGAAATTGACGCCGGCTGCGGCTGATTTTTTCGCCAGGCCGGAGGTGAACTTGTAGACGTCCCCGGATTCATCGTTGGCTGTGAAGTCGCCGCCGACTATCTTGTCGCGTATGCCGGCCAATGCAGGTTCGATCCTGATAACTTCATCTGCACTGATGGAATCGCGCGGACAACCCAGATCGCGCATCAGTTTCGCTGCTGGCAGCGAATCGTCGAATTCTTTTTGATCGGTATAGAAATGCAGAATGCCGCGATTCAGATTGTCGTATTCGATACCGGTGTCGGCGCGCAAGCCGACCAGAGTCTGGCGGCTGTATTCGCAGAGAGCGACGATCTGATGAATATTTTCATTGGTGCGGCCCGGCGTGCATTCGCGCAGGAAGTTCAAGGCCCATTTCCATTGCAGCCATTCGGGACGGAAGCGATACAGGAGGGGAGCATCTTCCTTGCCCAGCCATTTCAAGACTTTCATGGGTGCGGCCGGATTGGCCCATGGCTCGGCATGCGAGACGGAAATCTGGCAGCCGTTGGCAAAACTGGTTTCCTGTGCGGCACCAGGCTGGCGATCAATCACGGTTACATCGTGCCCGGCCTTGTTTAAAAACCATGCGGATGCAGTACCGATGATGCCTGAACCCAAGACAATTACTTTCATTTCAATTTCCGTCATTGTTGTTGTGCAATGACTCAATTGTAGGAAATTATCTATTTTTTATGTGTTCATAATGATGTCGAATATTTATATAAAAATATATGGGTTATTAATTTTTGTTTTTAAAAGAAAAAAATTGAATATAAATTTATTTTTTTGAAAATTGAATATTGTCGATTTCTTGCGCCACGGCGTCGCTGATTACTTCTTCCAGCGTCTCATGCAAACCCTGCCGCAGTTCGTTCACAGCCAGTTGTACGCTGCCGGCAAGACTTTCCCTGATGCGTTGTTCGAGCACGGTATCGATACGTTCCAGAATTTGTGTCAGCACGCGCTCGCTGATTCTCTGTTCCAGGTGCGTCCGTTCTTCATCCAGCCAGCCTGCAATCGGAGCATGTTCTATTGGTGTCAGCGTGGATTCGACTTCGACCTGAAGCACAGGAATATCTGCCAACTCTTCAGCCTCTGGTGTGGGCGGTGGGGCAGAGGCAAATACCGGAGCAGGCGCACGAGCAGGAGGCGGTACGGGTATTGATCCCGCGCTTGATACTCGCGGTGGCGTCAGAATGACTTCGGTCAGGACGGGAATGCCGGAATCCTGTGGAGATTTATTCATGAGTGTTCGGCCACAAAATGGGTCAGCGGGTAGCCGCGCTGTTTGTAATAGGCATAGCGTTCGCGTCCGGAAGATTTATCGGCATCGTCGGACGAGACAACTTCAAACATCCGCTCGAAACGCGCAAAGTGTTCGGGCGGTGTATCCGACAGATTGATCAGGATCTGGTGATGTGGCGACTCCATTCCCTGTTCTGTGGTGAGCAGAATCGCCGTTTGTGCAGCCAATGGATCGTTCATCGTGACATGCGGCAGGAAGTCATGTTCGGAAAACGTCCATAACGCTTCATCCAGTGCTACCAGTTGCGCGCGATCTCTGGCCAGAATCACTACCTGAAAGTCGGCCTTGCGTGCCTTGCGCGCAAGGCGACACGCATAAGCGATTTTGTTTGGAACATTGCTGTGAAAGTCTATGCGCGTCATAAGCTAAGGCCAAATTTGAATCAGAAATTCTTGATCGGAAACTAAAACTTAAAAACGGAAACCCGGCGGTGCATTGCCGGTAGCCGGCTGGGTGTCTGCAGGTGGTGCCGCAGACGTGTTGTCAGCGGTCCTGGTTTCTGCAGCTTTGGGTTTCGGTGCAGCAGATTCTGGCGCCGGATTGCGATAGCTTTTCGGTAATTGGCTACTTGCCGGATAACCGGCGCTGGTCAATGCGGCATCCCACAACTCGGGATTAAAACCGGTTTGCTTTTGTGAGCCTATCGTTGCGAATGGCAATTGTTTGTCACCGCCGACTTGTTTCAGGCGCGCGATTTCTTCATTGTTGCTGACCGTTTTTTCCGTGTAGGGAACGCCGCGTGTATTCAGCAGATTGCGCGCATCGGTGCAGGCTTCGCACTTGGCAGTTGTATACAGCGTGACCGGACTGCTTTTGACTGCCTGTGCAAGTTCATACGGCAAGCCGACAGTGGAAGGGCCGGTGGCGAGCGGTTTTTCTTCCACTTTTTTCACCGACGATGGCGGCGGTGTGTCGCTATACGTGATCTTGCCGTCGGGTGCGACCCATTTATATAGCTGGGCATGGGTATTAGCCGAAAGCAGCAACGTGATCATTAGCGACAGCGGCAGCAAACCGTTTTTCATTTTGTTGTCCCGTATATCGTTTTTATGGAAACACTATTGAATTACAACTCTTGCCTTGCACTTGTATGACAGCTTTGTTGCTCAAGCGGATCATTCATTGAATGATCCGCTTGTTTCTGAACGACTAGGTTGCCATGCCGCTATGCCGCAGCAAGGCATCGATCGTCGGTTCACGGCCTCGGAAGGCCTTGAACGAATCGATTGCCGGTCGTGAACCGCCCATTGCCAGAATCTCGCGCAGGAAGCGCGCGCCTGTATCGCTGGACACAACATTGCCGCTGGCTTGTCCTGCTTCTTCAAACGCGCCGTAAGCATCGGCAGACAAGACTTCCGCCCATTTGTAGCTATAGTAACCGGCTGCATAGCCACCGGCAAAGATATGCGCGAACGAATGCTGGAAGCGGTTGAATTCCGGCGGCGTCATGACTGAAACTTGCGTCCGCACTGCGTTCAACACGTCCTGCACGCTTTGCTTGCCCTCAGGCTGGTAATCGTAATGCAGGTGCATATCGAACAGCGAGAACTCGACCTGACGCAAGGTCTGCAGGCCGGACTGGAAGTTCTTTGCCGCGATCATCTTGTCGAACAAGGCGCGTGGCAAGGCAGCACCGGTATCGGCATGCGCAGTCATGTGCTGCAGCACATCCCATTCCCAGCAAAAGTTTTCCATGAATTGAGAAGGCAATTCAACCGCATCCCATTCGACGCCGGAAATGCCCGACACGCCCAGCTCATCGACGCGCGTCAGCATGTGATGCAAGCCGTGGCCGAATTCGTGAAACAGCGTAATCACTTCATCATGCGTGAACAGCGCCGGTTTGGTTTTGCCATCGACGACGGCAGGTTCGGTGAAGTTGCAGGTCAGGTAAGCGACCGGTGTCTGGATGCCGTCCTTACCGCTGGTTTCTTCGAGACGACGGCGACCGCGCGCATCGTCCATCCATGCGCCGCCGCGTTTGCCCTGGCGTGCGTACAGATCAATATAGAACTGGCCGATTAACACACCATCTTTTTCTATGCGGAAGAACTTTACATCCGGATGCCAGACTGGTGCGGTATCAGGTTTGATCGCGACCGAGAACAGGGTTTCAATTGTGCGGAATAGACCGGCGATGACTTTCGGTTCAGGGAAATACTGTTTCACTTCCTGTTCGGAAAAAGCATAACGTTGTTCGCGCAATTTTTCCGACGCATAGGTAACGTCCCATGCTTCCAGTTTTTCTATGCCCAGTTCTTTTTGCGCAAAGCTGCGCAATTCCGCCAGATCTTTTTCTGCAAAAGGACGTGCGCGTTTGGCCAGGTCCTGCAGGAAGTCGATCACCTGATCCGGAGTTTGCGCCATTTTGGAGACCAGCGACACTTCGGCGTAATTTTTATAGCCCAGCAATTTGGCTTCTTCGTCGCGCAGTTGCAGGATATCGACGATGTTTTGCGTATTGTCCCAGGCCGGTTGATTCGCCAGCTCGGATGCCTTGGTCGCGTTGGCGCGATAAATCGTTTCGCGCAGGCTGCGCTTGTCCGCGTATTGCAGGATAGGGAAATACGAAGGGAAGTGCAGCGTGAATTTATAGCCGGTCTTGCGACCAGAGGAAGTGCACAGCTCGTCCTTCTCTGCAGCAGCGCGTGCGGCCTGCTTTGCATCGTCGGGCAAACCTGCCAGTTCTGCTTCGTCTTCAACGAACAAGGCGTAATCATTCGTCGCGTCGAGTATGTTTTCAGAAAACTTGGTAGTCAATGCTGCGTGCTTTTCCTGAATTTCGGCAAAGCGTGGCTTTTGTTCTTCCGTCAGTTCGGCACCGCCAAGGCGGAAGTCGCGCACTGCGTTTTCTATGATCTTTTTGCGTGCAACGGAATAGCCGGCGTAATCCGGGCCCAATTGCAGCGCCTTGTAATTAGTAAACAGCGTCAAATTTTGCGCCAGTGCTGTCCAGAACTCGGTGATCTTCGGCTGGTTTTCGTTGTACGCAGCGCGCAGCTCAGGTGTATCGACGACGGCATTCAAATGACCAACGATGCCCCATGCGCGGCTGAGTTTTTCGGTGACGTTTTCCAAAGGCTCGACAAAGTTTTCCCATGTCACTTGCGCAATCGGCTCTTCGAGCTCTTTGACGACAGTACGGCTTTGGTCCAGCAGGCTGTCGATCGCCGAAGCTATGTGTTCAGGTTTGATGGCAGCAAATTGTGGAAGGTCGGAA
>DGBN01000007.1 GCA_002384815.1 Oxalobacteraceae bacterium UBA4003
GAAGAAATTCTGGGCTAAGGTGAGCACTATGGCAAATACAGTCAAAGTTAAATTGGTCAAGGGTCTGATCGGCACACGCGAAACACATCGCGCTACCGTTCGCGGCCTTGGCTTGCGCGGTATCAATTCGGTTTCCGAGTTGGAAGATACGCCGGCAGTTCGCGGCATGATTAATAAAGTATCGTACCTTGTGAAAGTGGTGTCGTAAGCTTCGGCTTGCACACGGAGAACATCATGGAATTGAATACTATTCAACCAGCAGACGGCGCCAAGCACTACAAGCGTCGCGTCGGTCGCGGTATCGGCTCCGGCCTGGGCAAGACAGCCGGCCGTGGTCACAAAGGTCAAAAATCCCGTTCAGGCGGTTTCCACAAAGTCGGTTTCGAGGGCGGTCAAATGCCTTTGCAACGTCGTTTGCCTAAGCGTGGTTTCAAATCGCTGGCAACGCCGTACAAAGCAGAAGTTCGCTTGTCCGATCTGGAAGCATTGCCAGTAACGGAAATCGATATTCTGGCATTGAAACAAGCTGGCGTTATCGGTGAACTGGCACGCGTTGTTCGCGTGATCCTGTCCGGCGAGCTCACTAAAAAAGTGACTCTCAAAGGCCTGATCGCGACCAAAGGCGCAAAAGCAGCGATCGAAGCCGCTGGTGGTTCGGTTGCTTAAGTTTAGTCTGATAACGGAGTAAATAGTGGCAACTACTCCTCAGCTTGCTAAGGGCGCATCCAGTGGTTTTCCATGGAATCGCCTGTGGTTCTTGCTCGGTGCGTTGATCGTATTCCGCATCGGTGCGCACATTCCTGTTCCGGGAATCAATCCGGACGAGTTGGCGCAGTTGTTCAAGCAAAATCAGGGCGGCATCCTGGGCATGTTCAACATGTTCTCCGGTGGCGCGTTGTCCCGCTTTACAGTGTTTGCGCTTGGCATCATGCCTTACATTTCTGCATCGATCATCATGCAGCTGATGTCGGTAGTGTCGCCGCAACTGGAAGCTTTAAAGAAAGAGGGCGAATCCGGCCGTCGCAAGATCACCCAATATACGCGCTACGGCACGTTGTTGCTGGCAACTTTCCAGGGCTTGGGTATTGCAGTGGCACTGGAATCGCAAGTCGGCCTGGTGATTGATCCGGGTATGGCATTCCGTCTGACGACAGTGATTACGCTGGTGACAGGTACGATGTTCTTGATGTGGTTGGGTGAGCAGATTACCGAACGTGGTTTGGGTAATGGCATCTCGATCATCATCTTTGCAGGTATTGCCGCAGGTTTGCCAAGTGCAGTTGCGGGTTTGTTTGAACTGGTTCGCACCGGTTCGATGAATGCACTGTCGGCGATTCTGATCTGTCTGGTGGTTGCAGCGGTTACCTATCTGGTCGTGTTCATTGAGCGCGGTCAGCGCAAGATTCTGGTGAACTACGCCAAGCGTCAAGTTGGCAACAAGATTTACGGTGGTCAAAGCAGTCATTTGCCACTGAAATTGAATATGGCTGGTGTGATTCCTCCAATTTTCGCTTCGTCGATCATTCTGTTCCCGGCGACGATTACGAGTTGGTTCACATCAGGTGAAACGACCAGCCCGTTTGTTCGTTTCCTGAAAGATTTGGCTGCATCGATGGCGCCGGGTGAACCGATACATGCGCTGTTGTATGCTGCTGCGATTGTGTTCTTCTGCTTCTTCTATACCGCATTGGTATTCAACAGCAAAGAGACAGCCGATAATTTGAAGAAGAGTGGTGCGTTTGTTCCAGGCATTCGTCCTGGCGATCAAACCGCTCGTTACATTGATAAAATTTTGACTCGGTTGACCCTGGCTGGCGCGGTCTACATTACGCTGGTTTGTTTGTTGCCTGAGTTCCTGATTGCTCGTTGGAAGGTACCGTTCTATTTTGGTGGAACATCGCTTCTGATTATTGTAGTGGTAACGATGGATTTCATGGCGCAAGTGCAAAACTACGTGATGTCCCAGCAATATGAATCGTTGCTGCGCAAGGCGAATTTCAAGAGCGGAATTCCGACGCGTTAAGCGCGAGGAAAACGAAACGAATGGCAAAAGACGACGTAATCCAAATGCAGGGGGAGATTCTTGAAAATCTCCCAAACGCAACATTTCGAGTCAAGTTGGAAAATGGGCACGTAGTGCTTGGTCATATTTCAGGGAAAATGCGCATGAACTATATTCGCATTCTGCCTGGCGACAAGGTGACGGTAGAGTTGACACCCTATGATCTAAGCAGGGCACGAATCGTGTTCCGTACTAAGTAACTTTAAAACGAATCAAGAACTGTAAGGAAGAGGGCAAAAATGAAAGTGCTCGCATCAGTCAAGCGGATCTGCCGCAACTGTAAGATCATCAAGCGCAAGGGCGTCGTTCGAGTAATTTGCATCGAACCGCGTCATAAGCAGCGCCAAGGTTAATTTAACGTTATTGATTGAGGAATAACGAATGGCACGTATCGCAGGGGTAAACGTACCCAATCATCAACATACCGTAATCGGTCTGACCGCTATTTATGGTATTGGCCGCCCACGTGCGCAAAAAATTTGCGACACAACTGGTGTTCTGACCACTAAAAAGGTCAANNCTGATGGACTTGGGTTGCTATCGTGGTATGCGTCACCGCAAAGGCTTGCCTTGCCGTGGTCAACGTACACGTACAAATGCTCGTACTCGCAAGGGTCCGCGTAAAGCAGCGCAATCGCTGAAAAAATAATCCAAGCGCAGTTTGACTAGTCGTCGGATTCAAGGAAAGAATTATGGCAAAAGCACCTAATAACGCCGCAGCAGCACGTGTGCGTAAAAAAGTTAAAAAGAACGTTGCTGAAGGCATCGCGCACATCCACGCGTCTTTCAACAACACCATCATCACGATCACCGATCGTCAAGGCAATGCGCTGTCATGGGCAACGTCTGGCGGTGCCGGCTTCAAGGGTTCGCGTAAATCGACCCCGTTTGCAGCGCAGGTTGCAGCTGAAGCCGCAGGTAAAGTCGCGATTGAGTGTGGCATCAAGAATCTTGAAGTGCGTATCAAGGGCCCAGGCCCAGGTCGCGAATCTTCGGTTCGTGCATTGAACAATCTCGGTATCAAAATTACCCAGATTCAAGATGTCACACCAGTGCCGCACAACGGTTGCCGCCCACCAAAGCGTCGTCGTATCTAAGCATTCGTTGCAACGGTAGTTTGTTGTACCGTAATTTGCCCGCCAATGACCTTGGCGGGTTTTGTTCTTAAGTAAGCCCACCGTCTGATTGCAGATTGGTCAGACTAGCGCTCAATGAATTGACGATGAATTTTGTTTGGCAAGAAAATTCATTCGGAGCGTCATATACCTAAAGGAAATTCTCGTGGCACGTTATATTGGACCTAAAGCAAAACTCTCCCGTCGTGAAGGTACCGACCTTTTCCTGAAAAGCGCACGTCGTTCGCTGGACTCGAAATGCAAACTTGATTCGAAACCTGGTCAACATGGTCGCACTTCCGGTGCTCGTACCTCTGACTACGGCAATCAATTGCGTGAGAAGCAAAAAGTAAAACGCATGTACGGCATTCTGGAGCGTCAGTTCCGCCGCTACTTCGCAGAAGCGGATCGCCGTAAAGGCAACACCGGTGAAACCCTGTTGAAATTGCTCGAAACGCGTCTCGACAACGTCGTGTATCGCATGGGCTTCGGTTCGACTCGTGCTGAAGGCCGTCAATTGGTCTCGCACAAAGCGTTCACCGTCAACGGTATCGTTGTCAATATCGCTTCGTACCAAGTCAAACCAGGCGACATCGTTGCCGTTCGTGAAAAATCGAAAAAGCAAGTGCGTATCGTTGAGGCACTGTCGCTGGCTGAGCAAATCGGCATGCCTTCATGGGTAGCGGTTGACTCGAAGAAAATGGAAGGTACTTTCAAGTCCGTTCCAGATCGTAGCGAAATTGCTGCAGACGTCAACGAATCGTTGATCGTCGAATTGTATTCGCGTTAATTCTGAATTCCGGGCCCACCATCTGGTGGGCTTTTTTCGTCATGCCATCAGCCTTATCGGTGTAATGAGCCGAGGGTATTGAAAAGGACATTTCATGCAAAACAGTTTGTTGAAGCCACGTATTATTGAAGTCGAAGTACTCGGTGCAGGTCACGCCAAAGTCGTCATGGAACCGTTTGAACGCGGTTACGGCCACACTCTGGGTAACGCGCTGCGTCGCGTTTTGTTGTCTTCAATGGTTGGTTACGCACCGACAGAAGTCACGATCGCTGGCGTCGTGCATGAATATTCTTCGCTCGACGGCGTACAGGAAGACGTCGTGGATCTGCTGTTGAATCTGAAGGGCGTTGTGTTCAAATTGCACAACCGCGATGATGTCACGCTGACTCTGAAAAAAGAAGGCGAAGGCGCTGTGCTGGCTTCCGATATCGAATTGCCACACGACGTAGAACTGGTTAATCCGGATCACGTGATTGCCCACCTGACCGCTGGCGGCAAACTCGACATGCAGATCAAAGTCGAAAAAGGCCGTGGCTATGTGCCAGGTAACGTTCGTCGTTTGTCGGAAGATACCAACAAAACCATCGGTCGCATTATTCTGGATGCATCGTTCTCGCCAGTGCGCCGCGTTTCGTACGCTGTAGAATCGGCTCGCGTTGAGCAGCGTACCGATCTGGATAAACTGGTTATCAACATTGAAACCAATGGCGTGATCACACCTGAAGAAGCGATTCGCCAATCGGCTCGCGTTCTGGTTGATCAGTTGAATGTGTTTGCTGCGCTGGAAGGCACAGAAGCACCTGCAGATGCACCTTCCCGTGCACCAGCAGTCGATCCTATCCTGTTGCGCCCAGTCGATGATCTGGAACTCACAGTTCGTTCGGCTAACTGCCTGAAAGCAGAAAATATTTACTACATTGGTGATTTGATCCAGCGTAGCGAAAACGAGCTGCTCAAAACGCCTAACCTCGGCCGTAAATCCCTGAATGAAATCAAGGAAGTACTGGCATCCCGTGGTTTGACACTGGGCATGAAACTCGAAAACTGGCCACCAGCCGGTTTGGAGAAGTAATTTTTGCAGGGACGGAGGCAACTCTGTCCCAGTGAATTTGTAGTAGAATCCGTCGTCGTAAAAAATATAGATACCGGTCCGCGTCATTGCGCTATGCAGTGTCGATAGAAGAACTGGATTTAAACTCAAAAACTGAAAGGAATTACCATGCGTCACCGTCACGGTCTTCGTAAATTAAATCGTACTTCTTCCCACCGTCTCGCAATGTTGCGTAACATGACTGTTTCGCTGTTGCGTCACGAAGCAATTAAAACCACATTGCCAAAAGCCAAAGAACTGCGTCGTGTGATCGAACCGATCCTGACTCTTGGCAAAACCGACAGCCTGGCTAACAAACGTCTCGCCTTCAACCGTCTGCGCGATCGTGAAATGGTTGTCAAACTGTTCGCCGAATTGGGCCCACGCTACGCTAACCGTAACGGCGGCTATCTGCGTATCCTGAAAATGGGTTTCCGCGCTGGCGACAATGCGCCGATGGCGTTCATCGAATTGCTTGATCGTCCAGAAACCACTGAAGCTGTAGAAGACAACAGCGGCGAATAAGCTGTGGCCGCAGTATGCGGTTGTACAAATGACAAAAGCCAGGCATAGCCTGGCTTTTGTCATTTCTGTGCGCGTCAAGAAAAACCTGTTTGTGGCAAGATAGAGGCCGCCGATAAGGGCGCTCCCGTTATTCGCTCTTTTTTCAATGCGACTGAATTACGCTCTATTGAATCAAATTCATTCGCCACACTCAAAGGGTTCAGCTTCCTCATGTCCACCTCTCCTCAAGCCCTGCTGGTATTGGTGAATGTACCCGATGCAGAGATGGCAGAGCGTCTTGCTCGAAGGGTGCTGGAGGCGCGCCTCGCGGCATGCGTCAATATCCTGCCGGCAGTTCGCTCTCTCTATCATTGGCAGGGTGTACTGGAAGAGGTGAATGAAGTCACACTGCAGATCAAGACTATCCCGGGACATTACGTAGCATTGGAGGCAGCGATCAAGGCGCTACATCCGTATGTGGTGCCGGAGATCATTGCAGTTCCCATCGTTGATGGCTTGCCAGCCTATCTGGGCTGGATTGTGCAGGAAACAGATAAGGACAGGAATGTTTAAGAAATGGTTGTTGATGCCGCGCATAGCGAATCGTGCGCATTATTTGTCGCGGGCAGATGACTCGCAAAAAAAGATGGGTTTCGTGACACGCGTTTTTGCTTTGCTGTTTTTGCTGTTTGCCGTGGTTTTGCCGGCGCATGCTGATGAAGATTTCCTCGCTCCTGACGTCGCCTTTCAGTTTTCGGCCCGCATGGTTGATGCGAAAACGATAGCCATCACCTACGTCATTGCTGATGGTTACTACATGTATCGCGAGCGTTTTGCATTCAAGGCCAACGGCGCTACTTTGGGCGATCCAGTCATCCCTGCCGGAAAAATAAAATTCGATCAGACATTTCAAAAGGATGTAGAAAGCTATCGTGACAGTGTGACAATCCGTATCCCGGTTCAGGCGTCGGGGCGCTTTACGCTGATCGTGACCAGCCAGGGATGCTCGGATAAAGGTTTGTGCTATTCCCCTATGGACTCACAGGCAAACCTGTTTGCACAAGGCGGTGCGGCGAACAGTGGGGCACCGAAGCAGAGTCTGAAAGATATCTCTGATAGTGAGGGTGCGCCAAAAAATGTCGTGCTTGATTCGGAATCAGGACGTATAGAACGTACACTGCAAAGCGGAAATCTGCTGACGGTACTGCCACTGTTTTTCCTGTTGGGCCTGGGACTTGCATTCACGCCTTGCGTGCTGCCTATGGTGCCAATTCTATCCAGCATTATTATTGGCGAAGGTGCGCAGATAAAACGCAGTCGCGGCTTGTTGCTGGCGGCCGTATACTCGTTGGGGATGGCACTGATTTATACCTGTCTGGGTCTGGCGGCTGGATGGATAGGCGAAGGTTTATCGGCGACATTGCAGAATCCCTGGGTCTTGAGCGGATTCGCGATCTTGATGCTTGGTCTGGCATTGTCGATGTTTGATCTGTATCACTTGCAGATGCCGGCATTTGTGCAGCACAGATTGACCCGTATTTCGGAGCGGCAGAGTGCGGGCAAGCTGATCGGCGTATTTGTCATGGGGGCACTGTCGGCCTTGATCGTCGGCCCGTGCGTGGCTGCACCGCTAGCAGGTGCCCTGGTCTACATCAGTCAGACGCGCGACCTCGTTACAGGTGGTAGCGCACTGTTTGCGATGGCGATCGGCATGAGTGTGCCCCTGCTGCTGGTCGGCGCCTCGGCCGGAACCTTGCTGCCGCGCAGCGGTGCATGGATGAATGGCGTCAAGCGCTTCTTCGGCGTGTTGATGCTGGCACTTGCGATCTGGATGGTATCGCCGATCATTTCTGACGTGGCGCAAATGCTGGCGGCAGCCGCGCTTGGAATTGCCTATGGCGCTTATTTATTGTGGGGAGTCAAAGGCGGCTGGTTGTCCAAGGCAGTGGGGCTGGTGTTTGCCATTTTGGGTGCGATGCAATTGGTGGGAGTGAGTACAGGTGGTCGCGATGCATGGGCGCCATTGGCGCATTTGAGCGCGGATGGCGTACACAAACCAGTCTTCGTGCGTGTGCAAACAAGCGCTGAACTGGATGCCGCGATTGCACAGGCTGGTGGTAAAAACGTGATGCTGGACTTCTATGCCGACTGGTGCGTCTCGTGTATAGAAATGGAAAAGCTGACCTTTACCGATCCGCGCGTACGTGCACAATTCGCCGACATGCTCTTGCTGCAAGTCGATGTGACGGCAAATAACGCAGACGACAAGGAAATGTTGCGACGTTTCAATTTATTCGGCCCGCCAGCGATTATTTTCTTTGATAAACACGGTCAGGAAATTCGCGGCGGCCGTGTAATCGGCTTTCAAAAAGCCGACAAGTTCACGCAATCGCTGGCGCTTATCAAGCAATTCTAATAGATGCGATAGCAGCATGTATTGCTGCTATGCTCATAGCTTCCCGTTATTTGCATAGTCGATATTTATCGTTGGGAAAACGGTCTGCGGCAGATATAGTCAGACTCTTGTGATTGCACAACAAAGGAGAAAATGATGACATTACGCTTGGGTGATATCGCTCCCGATTTCGAGCAGGATAGTTCGATCGGGAAAATCAAATTTCATGAATGGGCAGGTAGTTCGTGGATCGTCCTGTTTTCACATCCTGCGGATTTTACGCCCGTGTGCACGACGGAACTCGGCTTGACAGCCAAATTGAAGCCGCAATTCGACAAGCGTAACGTGAAGGCGATGGCCTTGTCGGTCGATCCGGTTGACAAGCATGTTGAGTGGATCAAGGATATCGAGGCTACGCAAAAAACGGTCGTCGGTTTTCCTATCGTGGCGGATGCGGACAAATCCGTTTCGACCTTGTATGACATGATTCATCCGAATCAATCGGCAACTGCAACAGTGCGTTCGGTGTTCATCATCGATCCACAAAAGAAAATCCGTTTGACGCTGACTTATCCTATGAGCGTGGGACGCAATTTTGATGAGATTTTGCGCGCCATCGATGCCTTGCAATTGACAGATGGTTATACCGTCGCCACGCCGGGTAACTGGCGTGATGGCGATGACGTGATCATTCCTCTGACGATACAGGATGAAGCAGTCATCAAGCAGAAATTCCCCAAAGGTTATACGGCAGAGCGTCCGTATTTGCGTCTGACACCGCAGCCAAATAAATAAGGCGTTGGCGGCAAGAAAAAAAGCGTCCGCTTGCGGACGCTTTTTTATTGGTACGCCGGATCGCGCAGCGAGTGATCAGCCCAGTTTCAGGCGTCGTGCAATATCGCACGCAAAATAGGTCAGCACGCCGTCGGCCCCGGCGCGTTTGAAGGCAATCATGGCCTCCATCATGGCTTTGTCATGATCGAGCCAGCCCTGTTGCGCAGCGGCCTTGATCATCGCGTACTCGCCGCTGACTTGATAGGCAAAGGTAGGAACCTTGAATTCATCCTTGACGCGACGCACGATGTCCAGGTACGGCATGCCTGGTTTGACCATGACCATGTCGGCTCCTTCGGCAAGGTCGAGCGCCACTTCCCGCAAGGCTTCATCGCTGTTGGCTGGATCCATCTGGTAGCTCGCCTTGTTGCTTTTCCCCAGAGTGGCGGAGGAGCCGACTGCATCGCGGAACGGGCCATAAAATGCCGACGCGTATTTGGCTGAATACGCCATGATGCGCGTGTAAATATGGTGATGCGCTTCCAATGCATTGCGAATCGCGCCTATGCGGCCATCCATCATGTCAGATGGTGCGATGATATCCACGCCGGCTTCGGCGTGAGTCAATGCCTGTTTGGTAAGAATGGCGCAGGTTTCATCATTCAATACGTAACCTCTGGCATCCAGTACACCATCCTGGCCGTGGCTGGTGTAGGGGTCGAGTGCGACGTCGGTCAGGATGCCGAGTTCAGGGAAACGTTTTTTCAATTCGCGTACTGCGCGCGGTACCAGCCCACCCGGATTGCTGGCTTCGATACCGTCTGGCGTTTTCAGCGAGGCATTGATGACAGGGAAGAGGGCGAGTACCGGAATGTGCAGTTCTACGCATTCTTCGGCGACGCTGAGCAGCAAATCGACAGACAGACGCTCTACTCCCGGCATGGAGGAGACTTTCTCGCGTTGGTTTTCGCCTTCGGTGATAAATACCGGATAAATCAGATCGGCCGGTGTTAATACATTTTCACGCATCATCGCGCGCGAGAATGCATCCTTGCGCATGCGGCGCATCCGCACGGCGGGAAATTGCAAATTAGATAAAAGTTTGGACATGGCAGTCTTCAGCAGGGTGAGTGTGGTTAAAAAAGCGATCAAAATAAATGAAACTTTTTGAACGCGGGCTCGTCCTAGTAGCAGGTGCTTTGCATCTCCCGCTTCTCCTCCCTGAGCGGGGCCAGTCGTACTATGCGATATGGCGTTATTGCCCTGGAGATACTCCCCTTTCTCCAGGGCTTTTTTTATCTTTTATTCAGATGTCCCGGCATCGCCTGCCGTTTCCTCTGGTGATTCCTCACTCGTTTCATCATGCAATCCCAGTAATTCCAGAATCTTGTCGTTGGCTTCGTCGATACCGTTGCGTTTGAGAGCGGAAAACAATTGGGCAGTAAACGGAAACGGTTGGCCGTATTCATCTACGTAACTTGCCAGCAGGGTATTGGCTGTGCGTAGTGCATTCGTGGATTCATTGCGATTCAGTTTGTCGGATTTCGTCAGGATGCAGTGTATCGGCTTGCCGGTCGGTGCAAACCATTCCAGCATTTGGATATCGAGATCGGTAAAAGGCCGGCGTGAGTCGACAATCAGCACCAAGGCGGCGAGTTGTTCGCGGCGTTGCACATAGTCGCCCAGCAGTTCCTGCCAGTGATGTTTGGCGGAGCCGGAGACTTCCGCGTAGCCGTAACCAGGCAAATCGACCAGCATGGCACGGATTTCCTCGATCTTGGTTTCGTCTTTGCGATGCTGGCCGACATGCGCGCCACCGATCGAAAAGTAATTGATATGCTGCGTACGGCCTGGTGTTTTGGAGGCAAAACACAGCTTTTTCTGGTTGGACAGTATGTTGATCGCGGTAGATTTGCCGGCGTTAGAGCGGCCGGCAAAGGCGATTTCAGGGACTTGCGTATTTGGCAAATCACGGAGATGATTCACCGTGGTGAAGAAGCGGGCTTGCCAAAGTAGGGACATAGGATGAGCAGAAAATGCATAAGAGGTGGCAAAAATGCCGGAAAGCTATTGTACAATAAGGGGTTACGCATTGTTGGGCTACAGTGGCCAACTCGCACTCGGTTGCAGTAAAAATGTCGCCAATAGGGCAGATTTCAATATTAAGTCTCAGGGTGTCTGAATGAATCGTGTTTGTTTACCAATCGTAAAATCCTTGTTCGTCGCATTGCTGACGGTGACTTCCATTGCGCACGCCGCTGAAGAGAAGGCAGCAGTCAAAGCCGATCCAGCCAAGGGCGAAGCACTGTACAACATTGGCGATGCCGCCCGTAACGTCACTGCCTGTATTGCATGTCATGGTGCAGCCGGTAATTCTTCCATTGCGGAAAATCCGAAACTGTCCGGTCAACACGGCGCGTATATTCGCAAGCAATTGCTCGACTTCAAAAGCGGCGCACGAAACAACGCGATCATGACGCCGATTGCCAAGGGCATGACGGAAGAAGACATCCGCAACCTGATCGCCTACATGGACAAGTCGAAACCGGCCCCAGGCGCGGCCAGAAACAAGGACACGGTTGAGCTCGGCAAGCAGATCTACCGCGGCGGTATCGCCGAGAAGAATGTTCCTGCCTGCGCTGCTTGTCACAGTGCAAACGGCGCCGGTCTGCCGGCACAGTTTCCGCGTCTGGCGGGCCAGCATCAGACTTACACAGAAGCACAGTTGATTGCCTTCCGTACCGGCGCGCGTAAAAACGATCAGATGAGCACGATCGTCAAACGTATGTCGGATGAGGAAATCAAAGCGGTTGCTGACTACGTCGCTGGCTTGAAATAATAATAAAAATAGTTGCCAGAGTATGAACGAAGGGGTGGCCAGGGGCCGCCCCTTTTCTTTTTTAGCGATAGTGCGGGGAAATCATCCCGCAACTTGCCTGTGCGGCAACGGATTGTTGTTGCAGGCGAGGCTTTAGGATGAACGAATGACGAGCGAAACAGAAACAAGTACTGACGGATGGGAGCTGAAGACCAGTCGTCGCTGGCTGGCGGATACGGTGGAATTGCTATCCTCGATGCGGTTTGCCATCAGCTTGCTGACATTGATCTCGATTGCGTCGATTATCGGTACGGTACTCAAGCAAAACGAGCCGATGACGAATTACGTGAATCAGTTCGGTCCATTCTGGTTTGAGGTCTTCGCCAAACTCAATCTGTATGTGCTGTATTCGACATGGTGGTTTTTGCTGATCATGGCATTTCTGGTGATTTCTACCTCATTGTGCCTGATTCGCAATACACCGAAGATGTTGAAGGACATGCGCAGCTGGCGCGAAAACGTGCGTGAGCAATCGCTGCGCAATTTCCACCACAAGGCAGAGTGGCGGGTGCCGTTTTCACGTGCAACACTGACGGCACAAAGCCTGGCGCGCGTTGCCGCCAACGGTTATAAAACCAAGATCGTGGAGAAGGGGGGCGCAACCCTGATCGCCGGCCGGCAAGGTGCCGCCAACAAATGGGGTTATATTTTTGCGCATAGCTCCATCGTCATCATTTGTATCGGTGGCTTGCTGGATTCTGAATTGCCGATACGCATACAAAAGGTTCTTTTCGATAAAACTCCGTTTTCCGGCAGCGGCGTGATTGCACAAATCCCTGCGCAGCATAGACTCGGACTGGACAATCCTACCTTCCGGGGCAATACGCTGATTCCGGAAGGCAGCAGCAGCAGTACGGCCATCATTCCGCAGCAGGATGGTGTGCTGATTCAGGATTTACCCTTCACGATACAACTGAAAAGATTCGTCATCGATTATTACTCGACCGGCATGCCGAAATTGTTTGCCAGCGATGTGGTGGTGACCGATCACGAAAATGGGAAAGTGTTCCCGGCCACCATCAAGGTCAACGAGCCGTTGATTTATCGCGGTGTGGCGGTGTATCAATCGAGTTTCGAGGATGGCGGCAGTAAGCTGAAGCTGGCTGCTTATCCGATGCAGGGTGCCGGACATGCGGCGTTTCCCATGCAGGGTGAAGTTGGCAGCACGTCGCCACTGGGTGTCGGCAAGGGCGGCGATTACACGGTTGAATGGTCGGGTTTCCGTGCCTTCAACGTCGAAAACATGGCGCTGAACGGACAGGATCTGCGTGCCGTCAATCCGAACAAGGGCTTCATGGCGTCCAATCTTGACAAGCATCTGGGCTCAGCCGCCAAGAATGCCAATAACAAGGATTTGAAAAACGTCGGCCCTAGCGTGCAATACAAATTGCGCGACAAGAATGGACAGGCGCGCGAATATAACAATTACATGCAGCCTATGCTGATCGATGGCGCCTATGTTTTTCTTGCCGGCATGCGGGAATCACCGGCTGAACCTTTCCGCTTCCTGCGGATTCCGGCTGACGATAATGACACGGTGGACGAGTGGATGCGCTTGCGCGCGGCCATTTTGAGTCCGGAGTTGCGTTTACTGGCTGCCCAGCGCTATGCGCAACGCACGTTGCCGGCTACGCGCACAGATGCGGTTGCATTGCGCGCACAACTGCAGGCTTCGTCGCTGAAAGGCTTGACGATTTTTGGTGGCGATGCAGACGAGGCCGGTTATATTGCGGTTTCCGGATTCCTCGAAAAAGTCCCGCCGCAAGATCAGGAGCAGGCGGCAGATATTTTCATGAAAATACTGAACGGCAGTCTGTGGGATTTGTGGCAGGTCGCGCGGGAAAGAGATGGTTTGAAGGCGATAGAGCCGGACGAAAAACATGGCCGGTTTTTGCAGCTGGCGGCGAATGCATTTTCCGATGCCTTCTTTTACGGTTCCCCTGTCTATCTGCAGTTGCAGGGTTTTGAGGAAGTCAAGGCTTCAGTGTTGCAGGTAACCCGTTCGCCGGGAAAAAATATCGTTTATTTCGGCTGCCTGCTGCTGGTGATCGGTGTGTTCTCGATGTTTTATATACGTGAACGCCGGCTCTGGATCTGGATCAAGTCGGAAGACGATGGTAGTACGAGGGCATTGATGGCAGTGAGTTCACAGCGCAAGACGCTGGATTTCGAGAAAGAATTTGAGGGGCTGAAGCAGCAACTGCTGCAATCGGGGCCGGAGCAGCGCTAGCAAGCGGACTCAATTATACTGAGCCGCGTTTCCTGCCGATGCGCTGGCACTAGGAATGGAAACCGCACTGTACGCGCATGCGCGATTGCTGGCGGTTGCAGTCATTACGGAGAATAGTCATGGACGTTGTACAAGAGCAGCTATATACGCAACCGCCGGGTTTCTTTAAACGCCTGTCGATGATTGACTGGCTGTACGGTCTGGCCTTGCTGGCGGCGGCGCTGTTTGCGCTGAATCGTTTCGGCCATCATATGGATATCTACGAGGAAGTCATTCTCGTGCTGGCCGCGCCGACGTTTGCATGGCTGGGCTGGTACTGGAAATCGGTGCGCTGGCTGATGGCAGTGCTGGCAGTGCTGGCCTTGTCTGCGGTAGCTATGTATGGCGGCGCACTGGCCATGGGCGAGCAGAAATTTTTCCTGAAGTACCTGCTTTCCAGCCAGTCGGCGATTCTATGGATGAGTACGCTGTTCCTTTTGTCTACGCTGTTCTATTGGGGTAGCCTGATTACGCGCTCGGAGACTGGTTCTTCTATTGGCAGCAAGTTGTGCTGGGTGGCCGTCATCATGGGCTTCACCGGCATGCTGGTACGCTGGTATGAATCGTATTTGATCGGTGCCGATGTCGGACATATCCCGGTGTCGAATCTGTACGAAGTGTTCATCCTGTTTTGCATGATTACGGCATTGTTTTATCTGTACTACGAACAGATTTACGCCACCCGTCAACTGGGGCCGTTCGTCTTGTTGGTGATTAGCGCAGCGGTCGGATTCCTGCTCTGGTATACGGTCAGTCGCGATGCCGCAGACATCCAGCCGCTGGTTCCGGCCCTGCAAAGCTGGTGGATGAAAATTCATGTGCCCGCCAATTTCATCGGTTATGGCACGTTCTCGCTGGCAGCGATGGTTGCGGTCGCTTACTTGCTGAAATCACACGGAATGCTGGTCGATCGCCTACCTGCGCTGGAAGTGCTGGACGATGTGATGTACAAGGCGATTGCTGTCGGTTTTGCGTTTTTCACAATTGCCACGATTCTTGGCGCACTGTGGGCTGCCGAAGCATGGGGCGGTTACTGGTCGTGGGATCCGAAGGAAACCTGGGCGCTGATCGTCTGGCTCAACTACGCATCCTGGTTGCACATGCGTCTGATGAAGGGCTTGCGCGGCAGAGTGGCGGCATGGTGGGCGATCGTCGGCTTGCTGGTCACGACTTTTGCTTTCCTGGGTGTGAATATGTTCCTGTCCGGTTTGCATTCCTACGGCGAATTGTAAGCAGTTGCGTGACATGGAGACGGCAAATCCACAATATTTGCCGTCTTGGTTTTTATAGCGAAACTCCTGTAAGGTTGTCGGGTCTGAACAGACTAAGGATTGCCATTTTTACGGAGTCGCCATGTTAATCAAGCGTAATCCGAACGGAATCGATCTGCCGTTCGCATCTGAAATCACGCCACGCGCCGTATTTGAATCGCGTCGTGCCTTCATACAAAAAATAGCGGCCGGCTCCATTGCCGGCGGCGCATTACTGGAAATGGCGACGCGCGAAGCGTTCGCAGCAACTTCGGCGGCACAAAAACTTGTTGCCACAGCCAATCCGGCTTATGTTGTACCTGACAAGCCTACGTCTTATAAAGACGCCACTACCTACAATAATTTCTACGAATTCGGCACCGGCAAGGAAGGCCCGTCGCGCTATGCTGCCGCGATGAAAACACGGCCGTGGACGCTGACGATCGAAGGCGAAGTCAGGAAGCCGATGACGCTGGATATCGATAGCCTGCTGAAACTGGCGCCCCTGGAAGAGCGCATTTATCGTTTGCGTTGCGTCGAAGGATGGTCGATGGTGATTCCATGGAGCGGTTATTCACTTGCCGAGTTGATCAGGAAAGTGGAGCCCACCTCCAATGCGAAATACCTTGAGTTTGTCACGGTCGAAGACAAGGAGGCAATGCACGGCCTGCGCCGTCCCGTGCTGGACTGGCCGTATGTAGAAGGCTTGCGTATCGATGAAGCGAATCATCCGCTGACGCTGCTGACCCTGGGTATGTATGGCGAGGTATTGCCGAATCAAAATGGCGGTCCTGTACGCATCACAGTGCCCTGGAAGTATGGTTTCAAGTCGGCTAAATCCATTGTCAAGATACGTTTCGTCAAGGAACAGCCGCGCACTGCATGGAATATTTCCGCGCCGCGTGAGTATGGTTTTTATTCCAACGTCAATCCGGAAGTTGATCACCCGCGCTGGTCGCAAGCGACTGAACGCCGGATAGGCGAAGATGGTTTTTTTGCGAAGAAGCGTCCGACGCTGATGTTCAATGGTTATAGCCAGGTTGCATCTTTGTACACTGGCATGGATCTGAAGAAATTTTTCTGATTTTCTCGACCTTGGAATGACGTTCTATATCTTATTGTCGGTTGATTGAACGTGGACAAATAATGATGGCGTTTAATCCTTCATCAAAGCAGCTGACGTTTATTAAAAGTCTGTTATTCGTGATGGCCTTGCTGCCATTTTGCAGGCTGGCCTTGTTTACTTTTACAGATCAGCTGGGTGCGAATCCGATTGAATTCATCACGCGTAATACCGGCGACTGGACGCTGTATTTCCTGTGCATCACACTTGCTGTTACGCCGCTACGTCGCCTGAGTAAATGGAATTGGCTGATCAAATTGCGTCGGATGACAGGTTTGTTCGCCTTCTTCTATGCCACTTTGCATTTCACGACCTTCCTTTGGTTCGATCACTTTTTTGATGTGGCTGAAATGCTAAAAGACGTCGTCAAGCGTCCATTTATCACGGTGGGGTTTGCGGCATTTTTATTGCTGATTCCACTTGCAATCACCAGTACGAATGGCATGGTGAAACGTCTAGGCGGCAAGCGCTGGCAGTGGCTGCATAGACTGATCTATGTCATCGCAGCGCTAGGGATATTGCATTACTGGTGGATGAAGGCGGGCAAGCAGGATTTCGAACAGCCGATTATTTTCGGCATTATCGTTGCGGCCTTGCTGTTGCTGCGTATATTCTGGGCGTGGCAGAAACGCTCAAAAAACAATGCACTTGCCGATACGGCATCTGATTGCCGGACCGGATAGTGATTATGCTATCCGGTCCCAGTGGATTACGGCAGTAGCGTTTCCAGCGCAAACAGATCGCTTGCGGACTCGCGTTTGCGAATGAGATGAACCGTTGCACCATCGACCATGACTTCGGCCGCGCGGCCGCGTGTATTGTAGTTT
This sequence comes from Oxalobacteraceae bacterium UBA4003, assembly GCA_002384815.1. Lineage (GTDB taxonomy): Bacteria > Pseudomonadota > Gammaproteobacteria > Burkholderiales > Burkholderiaceae_D > Oxalicibacterium. Next base: position 17,078 of record DGBN01000007.1, read on the forward strand.
GACGACATGGTCATGCCATAAGCGCCGGCCGACATGATGGCCAGCAGATCACCTTCCTGAATGGCCAGTTCGCGCGAGCGCGCCAGCCAGTCACCGGATTCACATACCGGACCGACCACATCGTAGGTTTGTGCTGCAAGCTCACGTTGCAACACTGGCTGCACACCATGCCAGGCTTCATACATCGCAGGGCGCATCAAATCGTTCATGGCCGCATCGACGATGGCAAAATTTTTCGTTTCGCCATGTTTGATGTACTGCACTTCGGTCAGCAGGATGCCGGCATTGCCGACTATCGAACGGCCCGGTTCAAACAGCACCTTGATCGGTGCGCCGGCATGGCTCTTCGCACGCCAGGCATCAATCTTGGTAAACAGGCGTGCCAGATAATCACCGACTGCGACCGGCTTGTCGTTGTCGTAATTGATACCGATGCCGCCGCCGATATCCAGATGATGAATCACGATACCTTCTGCCGCCAGTGTATCGATCAGCTCGATCAATTTATCGACCGCCTCCAGCAAGGGCGCATCGTCCAGCAATTGCGAACCGATATGGCAGTCGATACCGACCACGCTGATGTTAGGCAGTGCGCTGGCAACGCGATACGTTGTCAGTGCATCTTCATAGGCGACGCCGAATTTATTGTCTTTCAATCCGGTTGAAATATACGGATGGGTTTTTGCATCGACATTAGGATTGACGCGCAGTGAAACCGAGGCGCGCTTGCTCATTTCGCCGGCGACCTCATTAAGCCTGTGCAATTCTGGAATCGATTCCACATTGAAGCACAGGATGTCATGTGACAAGGCGAGCTGCATTTCCTCGCGCGATTTCCCGACGCCGGAAAAAATCACCTTGCGCGGCGAGCCGCCAGCCGCCAGCACGCGTAACAGTTCACCACCGGAGACTATGTCGAAACCGGAACCCAGCTTGCCGAGTAGCTGCAACACCGCCAGATTCGAGTTGGATTTGACTGAATAGCAAACCAGCGCCGTATCGTCGTGACGACCATTCTTCTTGCAGGCGTCCGCATAGGAAGAGAAATTCTCGACCAGAGCAGCCTTGGAGTAAATGTAAGTCGGCGAACCGAATTGCCGGGCGATTTGCGTCAGCGGCGTGCGCTCTGCGCACAGGACGCCATCTTGATAGGAAAAATGCGACATGATGGAATTTATTTGGAATCAGGCGAACTGGCAGGCGCAGTGTTCGTCGGTGCTGTGGTGGCCGGCACAGTACCTGTCGATTGAACAGGCGGAAGGCCGTAGCCTTGCTGGCCTTGCGGCATGTACAAAGAGCCTTTCTGACCGCAGCCGGCCAGCAGGCTGATGCACAGGGCACCGACAAGGGTGGCAAAAAAAGCGACGAAGCGGGACAAACCAGAATGGGACTTCACGATTAGAATCACTGTTTAACGAAACGTGTTGGAGTGTAGCATGACCGAATCAGAATTCCTGAAGCAGGCAGAAGCAACTTTGGATCAAATCGAGGCAACGCTGGAGGAGTTGGCCAATACCAGCGATCTCGATGTCGAGTGCACGCGCAGCGGCAACGTGCTGGAAATCGAATTTATCGATAACGGAACAAAAATTATCGTTAATAGCCAAGCGCCCATGCAGGAGCTGTGGGTGGCGGCGAAATCCGGCGGATTCCATTTCAAGGCACAAGGTGCGCAATGGATGAATACGCGCGATGCCACCGAATTGTTTGCTGCCTTGTCGCAGATGGTGAGCCAACAGGGTGGCGTCGAGGTTATTTTGCGCGACGGAAATTAATGCATGAATGCGAAAAAGCCGGGAGGCACTTGCTGCTTCCCGGCTTTTGATTGGCTGCAGTGATTTACTGTCGCATCTAGAACAGTTCGTTCTTCACTTCATCCCTGGTTGGCTCGTTGGCATGTGCGGGCGCATCGCTCAGGCCAAGATTGCGCACTCCCAGGCCAGGCGGGTTCTCGGCGTAAAAATAATCGCCATTGGCTGCAATGACACCTTCGGGTACGGTGCGTTCGACCGTTGGCACATTTCTTAACGCTTTTTGCATGTAATTGATCCAGATCGGCAATGCCAGGCCGCCACCGGTTTCGCGGTTGCCCAGATTTTTCGGCTGGTCGAAACCTATCCATGCGACGCCGACAAGCTCCGGATGATAACCGGCAAACCAGGCATCGAAGGAGTCATTGGTGGTGCCGGTTTTACCTGCAAGATCGGTGCGTTTCAAGGCCATGGCCTTGACGGCCGTGCCGGACTTGACCACATCTCTCAGCATGCTATCCATCAGGAAGGCATTGCGCGCATCGATGACGCGATTGGCTTCGTCGCCGGCTTTGTCTGGTTTGACTTCCGATAAAATTTTGCCGCTGGCGTCGGTAATTTTGGAGATCAGGTAAGGATTGACTTTGTAACCGCCATTGGCAAATACGGCGAAGCCGGCAGCCATTTGCAAAGGTGTGACCGCACCCGCACCGAGCGCCAGTGTCAGATAAGGCGGATTTTTACCCGCGTCGAAGCCGAAGCGGGTGATGTATTCCTGTCCGTATTTTGCGCCTATCTTGTGCAGAATCCGGATCGAAATCATGTTCTTCGATTTGGTCAGGCCTCTGCGCATCGTCATCGGACCGTCGTATTTGCCATCGTAGTTCTTTGGTTCCCACGGCTGGCCGCCGGTCTGGCCGGCATCGAAACTGATGGGCGCATCATTGATGATGGTGGAGGGCGACAAGCCTTTTTCCAGCGATGCGGAATAAATGAAGGGCTTGAACGAGGAGCCGGGCTGGCGCCATGCCTGCGTGACGTGATTGAACTTGTTGCGGTTGAAGTCGAAACCGCCGACCAGGGCGCGAATCGCCCCATCATCGGTATTGGCCGCCACGAATGCCGATTGGACTTCCGGCATCTGGATCACGCTCCAGGTTTTCCCTTCCTGCATGACACGTATGATCGCGCCGCGTTTGATGCGTTTGTTGGGTGGCGCCTTGGCGCTGAGCAGGTTCGCGGCAAAGGTCAGGCCGGCGCCTTCAATCTGGATTTCTTCGCCCGATACCAGTACGGCAGTGATCAGTTTCGGAGTGGCATTCAGCACCACTGCGGCGACCAGATCGTCGCTATCGGGATGGTTGGCCAGTTCGACCTCAATGGCGTCTTCCGCTTCTTCCTTGTTGGCCGGAATTTCCATGTAATTTTCCGGCCCGCGATAGCCGTGACGTTTTTCGTAATCCATCACGCCTTTGCGCACGGCGAGATAGGCGGCATCCTGGTCGGCCTTGGTAATGGTGGTGAAAACGTTCAAGCCGCGCGTGTAGGTTTCTTCCTTGAATTGTTCGTAGACCAGTTGGCGGGTCATTTCCGCAACGTATTCCGCATGCACGCCGAATTCGCTGCTGTTGGTCTTGATTTTGAGTTCTTCATTCTTGGCCTGCACGAACTCCGCTTTGCTGATATAGCCGAGCAGGTGCATGCGCTGCAGAATATATTGCTGGCGCGCACGGGCGCGCTTCGGATTGACGACCGGATTGTAGGCTGAGGGTGCTTTCGGCAAACCGGCCAGCATCGCTGCTTCCGCGATGGTGATGTTTTGCAGTTTTTTGCCGTAATAGATTTGTGCCGCGGAAGAGAAGCCGTATGCGCGTTGGCCCAGATAAATCTGGTTCATGTACACCTCGAGAATCTGGTCCTTGGACAGGTTTTTTTCTATCTTCCATGCCAGCAACACTTCATAAATCTTGCGTTTCAGAGTTTGCTCGCTGGACAGGAAGAAATTCCGCGCGACCTGCTGCGTAATAGTGGACGCGCCTTGCCGTGCGCCGCCGCTCAGGTTATGCACGGCTGCACGCACTATGCCCACATAATCGACGCCGCCATGCTCGAAAAAACGATCATCTTCAATCGCCAGTACGGCTTTTTTCATGATGTCCGGAATTTCCTTGATGTACACCAGATTGCGGCGCTCTTCGCCGAATTCACCTATCAGTACATTGTCGGCAGAGAAAATGCGCAACGGTATTTTCGGCCGGTAATCCGTGAGTGAATCCAGTGCCGGCAAATTCGGATATGCCATGGCCAGCGCAAAAAACAGGATCAGGGCGCCGATCACCCCCAAGCCGAAAAGCAGGCCGACAAAGCCAAGCCCCATTCTTAGGACGGCGCTGGAAATACGTTTGGAGGACTTGGAAGAGGTACTGCCGGACGAAGGTTGTTTGGAAGCCATGCAGAAGAAAAGTGAGGGTAAATATCCGCGCCATTATAGCTGTCTGCTGTATGCGGGCATGTTTGTAACCAAGAAACAGCAGTAATTGGAGCATCTGCAACGCCGAGTGGATTTTTGGCAACGCATTTGCAAATTACTTTGTGGAAATTGCTTTACAGTTTTGGAGGCTTGTTGCTACGATTTAATGTAACGTTTTATCAATGTGTCCTAAATGCACGTTTTTAAACACATTTTTATCAAGTGTCTCCATATTTCATATGGCTCGGGTTTTTGACAGGCTAAACGGCGTCACGTTCACATACTAATACTAATAACGTTTTTAGGGAGAACTGCCCTTGGCTTTAGATTTTGGCTCCTTGTTCGGTAAAAAGAATTTGCCGCTGGTCGGCTTGGACATTAGTAGTTCCGGGGTGAAACTCGTTGAATTGTCCGAGATCGGAAAAGGCGAGTTACGCCTTGAATGCTTTGCTTCTGAACCGTTGGCACGTGGTGCAGTGGTTGACGGCAACATTGAAAATATCGATCAGGTATCGGATGCGGTGCATCGGGTATGGAAAAAGAGCGGCACCCGCGCCAGGTTGGCGGCGATGGGCATGCCGCCTGCTTCCGTTATTACCAAGAAAATCATTCTTCCGAGCGGCCTGTCCGAGGAAGGTCTGGAGCTGCAGGTAGAAACCGAAGCCAGCCAGTACATTCCTTTTGCGCTGGATGAAGTGCGCCTGGACTACGATGTCATCGGCCTGGTGGAAAATTCGCCGGAAGATGTCGAGGTCATGCTGGCTGCGACACGCAAGGAAAAAGTTGAAGATCGCGTAGCCGTCGCCGAAGCGGCGGGCATCACGCCGACCATCATGGATATCGAATCGTATGCCGCGCGTGCTGCAATCGAGCGCATTACCCGGCAATTGCCGAATGCAGGGCAAGGCCAGATTCTGGGTTTGTTTCAGATCGGTGCGCAAGTGACGCATATTTCCATTTTGCTGGATGGGCAATTGATTTACGAGCGTGAACAGCCCTTCGGCGGCCATCAGCTCACGCAAGAAATCGTGCGTACCTACGGTTTGTCTTACGAAGAAGCTGAAATCAAGAAGAAGATGGGCGATTTGCCGGATGGTTATCAGAGCGATATTCTGGAGCCATTCTTGGAAAATGCCGCACTCGAAGTGACGCGCGCGATTCAGTTTTTCTTTACCTCCACGCCTTATACACGCATAGATCAATTATTCCTCGCGGGTGGCTGCGCCATTATCCCCGGCATGGTGGAGATGATTGCCAATCGCACCAAATTGTCGACTTCCGTCGTGAGTCCTTTCAAAGGCATGCAACTTGGCCCGAACGTGCGCGAGAAACAGTTGCGCATCGAGGCACCGGCCTATCTGGTTGCATGCGGGCTGGCGATGCGGAGGTTTGACTGATGATCAGAATCAATCTGCTCCCGCACCGGGAGGAAAAACGCAAGCAGCGTAAAAAGGATTTCGTCGCCTTGCTGTCGTTAAGCGCAATCGTCGGCGCATTGATAGTGATCGCGGTAGGTGCTTATTTTGCCAGTGCGCTTTCCGATCAGGAACAACGCAATACTTTCATTAAAAATGAAAATACACGACTGGATGGCGAGATCAAGGAAGTTGCCAACCTGAAGCAGGAAATCGAAGCGCTGAAGGCGCGCCAGCAGGCGGTAGAAGATTTGCAGAGCGATCGCAATCAGCCGGTCTATCTGATGGATGAACTGGCAGAACAAGTACCGGAAGGCGTCTACCTCAAATCCTTCAAGCAGGATGGACAGCGCGTGTTGCTCAATGGCTATGCGCAATCCAACGAACGGGTTTCCGAATTGTTGCGCAATCTTGGCAATCATTCGGCGTGGCTGGAACGTCCCGATCTGATTGAGATTCGTTCGACTGGTATTGGACAGGGGAAAGATGCCAAAAGGGTATTTGAATTCACCATCAATGCCGGCATCAAGCGTCCACGCGATAACGACGTGCCTGCGGCAAATGCAAAGGTGCCTGCACCGAATGCCATTCCGAACAAACCCTGATATGAGACCAGCACCATGGCAGATCTGAAAAATATCGGCGAGTCGGTCAGTGCGCAGTTTCGCGACCTGAATGGCTTGCACCCAGGACAATGGCCGATTTTCCCGCGCATGCTGTGCGCATTGGGCATGTTGATTGCAGTACTCGGCCTAGGCTGGTTCTTCTATTGGAGCGAGCAACTGGCAGAACTGGAGCGTACGGCGGCAGAAGAGCTGACCTTGAAAGAGGCCTACAAGATAAAGGTGCAGCAGGCAGTCAATCTGGACGGTTTGCGCAAGCAAAAAGAGCAGGTGCATGAATATGTGGCAACGCTGGAAAAGCAGTTGCCAAGCAAGGCGGAAATGGATGCCTTGCTGTCCGACATCAATCAGGCGGGCTTGGGTCGGGGTTTGCAATTCGAACTCTTCAAACCGGGGCAGGTAGTGGTCAGGAATTACTACGCGGAATTGCCCATCGCCATCAAGGTGAGCGGTCACTATCATGATGTGGCTGCGTTCACTAGTGATATTGCCAATCTGCCGCGTATTGTGACCTTGAACAAAATGAATTTGGTGGTGGCGAAAGACAATAGCCTGACGCTGGATGCCATAGCCAAGACTTTCCGTTATCTGGATGACGAAGAAGTTGCCGCACAAAGAAAAGCTGCAGCAGGAGCGAAAAAAGGTGGCAAAAAATGAAGACCATTCATTTGATTCGTTTCGGCTTGCCTGGCCTGCTGTTGATCAGCCTGTCCGGTTGTGGTGATGGCGGGATACAGGACGTCAGCCAGTGGATGAAAGAGGTCAGGCAGCAAACCCGGGTATCGATCAAGCCTTTGTCCGAGCCGAAAAAATTCACACCCTTCACCTATGACGCCAAGGGGCGCGAAGATCCGTACAGCACGAACAAGCTGGCAGTCGCCTTGGCCAAGGCAAGGAAAGACACGGGCACTATCCGTCCTGACCTGGATCGCCGTCGCGAAGCCCTTGAAAGCTATCCGCTCGATACCTTGCGCATGGTGGGTACGCTGGCCAAACCGGGTTTGACCTTTGCCTTGTTGCAGGCGGATAAATCCGTGTTTCGCGTCAAGGTGGGGAACTATATCGGACAAAATCTTGGGATGGTCGTCAAGATTACTGATGCCGAAGTGGAGCTGAAGGAAATCGTTCAAGACGCGTCCGGCGAATGGGTCGAACGTGAAGCAAAGTTAGAGTTGCAGGAGACGCAAAAATGATGGCGCACCACAAACAATTCAAAGACTCGCAGGGAATCATGCAAAAAATACAGCGTACGTGTGCGTTCATCTATCTCCTCATGATGTGCGGTGTTGCAACAGCACAGGAAAATGCGATTCAATCCATTACAGCTCATCAGCAGGGCTCGAATGTCGTCGTGAAAGTGGCGTTGAAAAATCCGCCGACCAGGGCACCCATCGGATTTTCCATCACCAACCCCGCACGTATCGCACTGGATTTTGCCGGTACGGCAAACGCGACCGGCAAGGGTATGCAGGATATCGGTTTGGGCGATGTACGCAATGTCAATGTGGTGCAGGCCGGAGATCGCTCCCGTCTGGTTTTCAATTTGACGCGCACATTGAGTTACGCCACTGCGATAGATGGCAATACGGTGATTGTGACGATAGACGGGACTGGCGGCGTAGCGACGGCAGTCAACGCAGCCGGGCTCCCTGTCGCCACTGCGCCAATGCGCGCCAGTGCTGGAAGCCAGGCCTTGCGTGATATCGATTTCCGTCGCGGCAATAATGGCGAGGGGCGGATCGTGATCGATTTGCCTAACAATCAGATTGCAGTAGACGTGCGTCAGCAAGGCAAGAAACTCGAAGTCGATTTCATGAAGGCCACGCTGCCGGATGTCTTGCGCCGTCGCCTGGATGTTGCCGATTTCGGTACGCCGGTCAATTTTGTCACGACGCAGCAGAAGGGCGAAAACGTGCGGATGACGATAGAACCAAAAGGTGCGTGGGAGCACAGCGCCTATCAAAGCGACACGCAATTGGTGATCGAAGTCAAACCGCTGAAGGAAGAGCCGAACAAGCTGGGTCTGGGCGTGCGCGATTATCGCGGTGAAAAACTGTCGCTGAATTTCCAGAATGTGGAAGTGCGGGCGGTGCTGCAGGTGATTGCCGACTTTACCGGCTTGAACATCATTACCAGCGACACCGTCAGCGGCAATCTGACTTTGCGTTTGAAAGATGTGCCGTGGGATCAGGCGCTCGATATCGTGATGCAGGCCAAGGGTCTGGACATGCGTAAAAACGGTACGGTGATCTGGATCGCGCCGCGCGACGAACTGTTGACCAAGGAAAAACTGGAACTGGAACAGCGTGCGCAAATTGCCGAACTGGAGCCGGTAAGAACGGAGACATTCCAGCTGAATTATCAAAAGGCGGAGTCGTTCAAGCAAGTGTTCGGCATCGACAACAGCGGTGGTGGCAGTCGCAGTATTCTGAGCAAGCGCGGTAGCGCAGTCGTCGATCCGCGTACCAATCAATTGTTCATTACCGATATTCCATCCAAGTTGGAAGAAATCCGTGCTCTGGTGCAAAAAACGGATATTGCCACGCGCCAAGTCATGATTGAAGCCAGAATTGTCGAGGCGAATGACACATTTAGCAGGAGTTTGGGAGCCAAGCTGTCTTTTGGTGTGACGCAACAGGGGAACTATGAACTTGGCGGTAATCAATTGACGCCAGGTGGTACTGGCGCCTTGCCGAATCTCGGTGGCAGTGCAGTCAATCTGCCGGCCAGTCTTGCGGGAAATGCTGCGGGAACGGTTGCGTTGACCTTGTTTAATGCTGCTGCCACGAGATTTATCGGTTTGGAGTTGTCGGCACTTGAGGCAGATGGCAAAGGCAAAATTATTTCCAGCCCGCGCGTTATTACTGCCGATCAGTTAAAAGCCCTGATAGAACAGGGAACTGAGCTGCCATATCAACAGGCGACCAGCAGCGGTGCAACCAGTATTTCATTCAGAAAAGCAAATCTGAAACTGGAAGTCACACCGCAAATCACGCCGGACGGCAATGTCATCCTTGACGTGGATGTCAACAAGGATAGTGTTGGTCAGGAAACGCGCGCAGGTTTCGCCATCGATACCAAGCATGTCAAGACCCAGGTGTTGATCGATAACGGCGGTACGGTTGTCATCGGCGGTATTTTTACGCAGACAGAGCGGAATTCAGTATCGAAAGTGCCTTTCTTTGGCGACATCCCGGTATTGGGGAATTTGTTCAAGACTAGTGGCCGTACCAATGACAAAACAGAATTGCTGATTTTCCTGACGCCTAAAATCCTCAACGACAAGGTGTCAATCAGGTAGGATGCCGGGTGTGGACACAGCCATCCCGGCTGCTGCACCTGCTTAGAAAGAGTTTGTAAAACGTGGGTGGAAATATTTTTCTGGTCGGCCTGATGGGTGCCGGCAAAACGACGGTCGGTCGTGCGCTGGCAAAAAGGCTGAACAAGCAGTTCATCGATTCCGACCACGAAATCGAGGCGCGCACCGGCGCAGCCATCCCCTTGATCTTTGAAATCGAGGGCGAAGCCAGTTTCCGGCAGCGCGAAGCGGAAGTCATTCGCGACCTGACCGCGCAACAGGACATCGTGCTCGCTACCGGCGGCGGCGTCGTCCTGAGTGCGGAAAATCGCGCCTATCTGAAGTCGCGTGGTACCGTGATTTATCTGCGTGCCAGCGTCAACAATCTTTTGCAGCGTACCAGTCACGACAAGAATCGTCCGCTGCTGCAAACCGCCGATCCTCGCAAGACACTCGAGGAATTGTCGCGTATCCGCGAGCCGCTTTACAATGAAGTCGCCGACATCGTGATCGATACCGGTCGGCCTAATGTGCAATTTCTGATGCAATCGATACTGGCCCAGTTGGGGCCGGAACATACGCAAGGCAGTAGCGCGGTATCATTGCAACAGGATTCACTATCAAAGCACCCCATGCCACAGCTTTCCGCTTCTCATACCCTGCACGTTGATTTAGGTGCACGCAGCTATCCCATCAGCATAGGGCAGACTCTGCTCGACGACCAGACGGTAGTGGCCGCGCACATTCCGGGCGTGCGTGTCGCCGTTGTTACCAACACAGTTGTTGCTCCCTTGTATCTCGACCGTTTGACCGCCACGCTGAAAGCGGCCGGCAAGCATGTGACGCAGATTATCTTGCCGGATGGCGAGGAAGAAAAAAACTGGGCCAGCCTGATGAAAGTGTTTGATGTCCTGCTGGCGGAGAAGTGCGACCGGAAAACCACGCTGATTGCATTGGGCGGTGGTGTGATTGGCGATATGACAGGGTTTGCGGCAGCAGCGTATATGCGCGGCGTGCCATTTATCCAGGTGCCAACTACCTTGCTGTCGCAAGTTGATTCATCTGTCGGCGGCAAGACCGGGATCAATCATCCGCTTGGCAAGAACATGATCGGTGCGTTTTATCAGCCGCAAGCAGTGATCGCCGATACTTCGACCTTGAACACTTTGCCGGTGCGTGAATTGTCCGCAGGCTTGTCGGAAGTGATCAAGCATGGTGCGATCATCGATGCGCCGTTTTTCGACTGGATAGAAGCGAATATCGCGAAACTCGTTGCAAAAGATGCAGACGCATTGGCATATGCGATCAAACGCTCGTGCGAAATCAAGGCTGATGTGGTGCGCCAGGATGAACGCGAAGGCGGATTGCGCGCGATTTTGAATTTCGGTCACACCTTCGGCCACGCGATTGAAGCCGGCATGGGTTATGGCGTCTGGCTGCATGGCGAAGCGGTTGGTTGCGGTATGGTGATGGCAGCAGATTTGTCGCATCGCATGGGCTTCATCGATGCCGAATCAAAAGAGCGCATTGTCGCTGTCGTGAAGGCAGCAGGATTGCCGACGGTTGCGCCGGATCTGGGCATTGCGCGCTGGCTGGAGCTGATGGAAGTCGACAAGAAAAATGAAGGCGGTGCAATCAAGTTCATTCTGCTCAAGCCCTTGGGCGCATCCGTCATCATGACCGTGCCGCAAGAATTGTTGCTGCAGACATTGCATGCATGCGTCGTCTGATTCACCATCCTGTGCGCGTGACTTTGCGTGCTGCCGTCTGACATGAATATCGAAATTCATCTTGCCCCGTATGCGGCGCGCTCGGAACAATCGACGGGCCGTCGCTTCTCCGAACCATCCACTACATCGCGTACCGAATTTCAACGCGATCGCGATCGCATCATTCATTCCGCTGCGTTTCGACGGCTGGAATACAAGACCCAGGTATTCGTCAATCATGAAGGCGATCTGTTCCGTACGCGCCTGACGCACAGTATGGAGGTGGCGCAGATCGCACGTTCCATCGCGCGCAATCTGCAATTGAATGAAGATCTGGTTGAGGCAATTTCGCTGGCGCACGATCTCGGTCACACGCCCTTCGGCCACGCGGGCCAGGACGCGTTGAATGCCTGCATGAGCGAGTACGGCGGCTTTGAACATAATCTGCAAAGCCTGCGTGTGGTCGATGCGCTTGAACAGCGCTACGGCGCTTTTGATGGCTTGAACCTGATGTTTGAAACGCGCGAAGGCATCCTCAAGCATTGTTCACTGGCGAATGCAAAAAAACTGGACGCAATCGGCTTGCGTTTCATCGAGAAAAAGCAGCCGACGCTGGAAGCGCAGCTGGCCAATCTGGCCGATGAAATCGCCTACAATAATCACGATATCGATGATGGCTTGCGCTCGGGTTTGCTGGCAACGTCGCAACTGGATGAAGTCGATTTCTATGCGCGACACCGGCATCAGGTCGAGTTGGTCTTTCCCGGCATTAACGGGCGGCGCGCCATCAATGAAACGATACGGCGCATGATCAATGCCTTGATTGTCGACGTGATCGACACATCGCGGCAACGCATACAATCGGCACAAGTAAAAACGATGGGCGACGTGCGCAATGCGCCGGCGCTGATTGCATTTTCCGACAGCATGCGTGCCGATGCCATCGTGCTCAAACGCTTCCTGCGGGAAAACCTGTACCAGCATTATCAAGTCAACCGCATGACGAGCAAGGCACGCCGTATCGTGGCGGAATTGTTCGATGCCTTCATGCACGAACCGAATCTATTGCCGCCTGATTATCAACAAGCTGCCAGCGATACGCCACAGGCAAAGGCAATACAGGCGCGTAAGGTGGCTGATTACATCGCCGGCATGACGGATCGCTATGCGATACGCGAGCATAAGCGTTTATTCCTCATCGACGAGATGTGAGTACAAGCTGCACACTTGATCTTTGTTTGATGCGACGCAGGCCGAGGCGGGATTTGAACCGGTTTTAGTCAAGCTCGCGCAGCGGGTGCGCATAGGCTGGCCAGGCCGATTCAAAGAATGGCGCAATCATTTCCCTGTTTACTTCTGCCAGCGATGCTGGCCGCCATTGCGGTGCGTGATCTTTGTCGATGGCGAGCGCACGTATTCCTTCCAGCACTTCCCCATGTTCAAAGCAGCGCCGCACCATCGTACGTTCCAGGCGCAGGCAATCTGCCAGTTCCATGTTTGCCGAACGGCGAATCTGCTCCAGCGAAACGCAAACCATCAAGGGCGAGCGCTGCAGCATGGAGTCCAGCGTTTTTTTCGCGAAGGGATCGTCGTCCTGTTCCAGGGATGTGACGATAGCTGCCACAGTGTCGTGCGAAAAATGACGATCGATCAAAGTACGCTGTTTGGCGAGTACGCTATTTGCAGGATCGACCTGTTCCGCAAACGGCGCTGCAAATTCATCGATGGCCTGGCGGTATTGCCGATCCGTGACTGATTCAAGCAAGGTCAACAAGGCAGGCAATTCCTTGCGCGGAACAAATACATCAGCCAGGTCGGCGTACAAGGCATCTGCGGCGCCGGCAACTTCCCCGGTCAAACCGAGATAGATGCCTATTTTCCCCGGCAGGCGCGACAGGAAATAACCGCCGCCTACATCCGGGAACAAACCGATATTCACTTCCGGCATCGCCATCCGCGTGCGCTCGGTCACAATGCGTATCCGTGCAGCGGCACTGCTCTGCGTGATGCCCATGCCGCCGCCCATTACGATGCCATCCATCAGTGCGATGTAGGGTTTCGGATAGTGGTGAATCAGGTGATTCAATGCATATTCTTCGGTAAAAAAATCTTCCAGCAAGGCGCTGCCACCGCTCAGCCCAGCGATGCCGACATCGTAAAAGAAACGAATGTCGCCGCCGGCACAGAATGCCTTGGGGGTACTGGAGTTGATCAGGGCGGCATGTACGTTTTCATCCGTGCGCCATGCCGACAGCGCTTGCGTCATCGTGCGGATCATGTCCAGCGAAAGAGAGTTCATGGCCTGTGGGCGATCCAGTGTCAGGCAGCCTAAACCATGGTCGAGAGTGGTACGGATATCAGCGGACATATATGCAGTTTGTTTGGTGATGTTAGGCATTCTAGCGGCTTCTTTGCGACAGGTATCGACATGAGGAAACCGTTGAAGGCGGGAATTGCACCGTTTATCGGATACGTCTGGCAATGCCGTTTGATTGGTTTAAATTAATGTTACTTAAAGGGAACATGCCATGAAACATATTTTTTCCTCTTCATTCAATGCGCGCAAATCGGCTGGATTTACGCTGATTGAACTCATGATTACCGTTGCCATTATCGGCATTCTGGCCGCCGTGGCAATTCCGGCATATACCGATTACGTCACGCGCGGCAAGATTCCTGAGGCAACCAGCACATTGGCGAGTATGCGCATACAGCTCGAACAGTACTACCAGGATAACCGGGACTATGGATCTGATGATGCCCACTGCGGCGTGCCGAATCCTGCAGCAGCAAATTTTGTCTATAAATGTGATTGGGGAGCGGGCGGGACAAAGCAGTCATATACCATTACAGCCACTGGGGAGGCAGGTCGCGGGATGAGTGGCTTTACCTACACTATTGATCAGGCTGGCAATCGTAGAACGACAACGGTGCCGAATGCTGCTTGGGGAGCGGCCCCTCTTGAATGCTGGGTCGTCAGGAAAGGCGGCGGATGTTAATCCTTCGCCGTCAGCAAGGCGTCAGTCTGCTTGAGCTGTTGATCGGAGTCGCGATCGTGTCGATTCTGCTTGCGGCAGGCATGCCGACATTCGGCTTGTGGGTACAAAATACGCAGGTGCGTACTGCCGCTGAATCGATCCAGAACGGTTTGCAGACCGCACGTAACGAAGCGGTACGACGCAATACAAATGTGCGCTTTAATTTGACCAGCAGCACTGGATTGGTGACGTGGCAGGTCTGCGTTATGGCGGGTGCCAATTGTGGGGATGTGATAGCACAGCGTGCGGCTGCTGAGGGTGGTGAGAATGCACGGGTTGGCATCAGCGTTAATGCGCCGCCGACACCTGTCCCGGCTACGCAATACGCTACTGCGCTTGCCGCGGGAGCCGGGTTGTCTGAAGAGGGCGGGGCGGGCGTGACGTTCAATGGCCTGGGTAGCATACCGACCGCCATCGGGACGGATATTACTCGTATCGACATTACCAATGCGCTTGCAAATGATGCGCGCAGATTGGTAATCATTGTCGGAACCGGGGGACTGACGCGAATGTGTGATCCCTTGCACGCATTGTCAAGTAATCCACAAGGTTGTTCTTAATACGATCATGAAAACTACTACTCGCAGGCAGCGCGGATCAATCATGCTGGAAAGCCTGATTGCGATCCTGATTTTTTCGATGGGGATTCTTGCTTTGGTTGCGTTGCTTGGTGCATCGGTCAAGGATACGACCAGCGCGAAGTACAGGACCGAGGCCAGTTTGCTTGTTAATCAGGTCATTGGCGAAATGTGGCTTGGGGACAAGACAAATGCGACCTTGGCGGCCAACTATGGTGAGACTGGGGAGGGGTATCGGGACTGGAAAGACAAAGTGGCGCAAACGCTGCCGGGCATTGCTGATGCCGTCGTAGCTCCGCCTGTGGCGGGGCAGAATCTGCCGACCATAACGATCGACGGGGACAATATGGTAACGGTGACCGTATTCTGGCAGGCGCCGGGCGAGTCGAAGCCACACAATTATGCCGCAGTTACGCGCATTCACGATTAGCCGGGAGAGTTCGTAATGCATCATTCGTTTTCAGCGTCGCGGCATCATGGTTTCAGTCTGGTTGAAATCATGGTTGGCATGGCGATCGGCTTATTGGGTGTGTTGATTATCATGCAGGTTTCCGTCGTTTTCGAGGGGCAAAAGCGAACCACCACCACGGGTTCCGACGCACAGACTAACGCAGTAACTGCGCTCTATACCGTAGACAGGGATGTGCGCAGAGCCGGGTATGGTTTGAGTCTGCCAGGAGCCTTGGGATGCACGATACGACAGTATTACGATGGTGCCGAAATTGAAAATTTGTCATTGGCGCCTGTTGTGATCACCTCCGGTGCAGACGGTGGGCCGGATAGCATCCGCATACTTGCCAGCTCCAAAGGTAACTGGAGTATTCCTAGCCGGATAACCGTCGATCATCCCCCACAGGCCGCAAATATTTTCCTGAATACCAATCTGGGCATAAAGGAGGGCGATTTGCTGATTGCATACGAGCCGGGTAAAACGTGCACGCTGATGCAGACGACCAAGGCACTGCCCGGCACACCGGATAGCACTGTACAAATTCATCATCAAAGCACCAGTAAATGGAATCCACCGAACGGAAGTATCTTTCCTACAGAAGGTTACAGTGTCGGCGCAATGGTATTGAATATGGGAGCGCTGATCAATCATACCTACTCGCTGGATGCGAGCAGTAATTTGATGCTGACAGAGTTGGACAGCACCAGCAATACCGATACGGAGCGTGCCGTGGCTGCCGATATTGTGAGCCTGCAGGCCGAATACGGTTTCGACACGCGGGCTGGTTTGCAAGATGACCCGAGGGTCGATACATGGAGCGCCACGATGATAGATGCAGACGCTAGTGGCACCGTCAACGATGCCGGCGATATCGCCCGAGTAATCGCTGTACGCATCGCGGTAGTTGCACGCAGCCCATTGATGGAAAAGCCGAATGCCGATGGCGTATGTGATATCACGATTGCCGTAGCTGCCGGAGGGCGTTCGGCGAATACGCCGACCTGGGCTGGTGGTGCGATTGATGTCAGCAAGAATACGGATGGAACGGCCAATGCAAACTGGCAATGCTATCGCTACAAGACATTTGAGAACGTGATTCCTTTGCGGAATCTGCTTTGGGGACGGACATGAAATTGAATTCTTCTTCCGAATGCAGCATTGCTTCTCACATCATGCCGCGCACTTTTTCCAGGGGAATTGCGCATCATCAACAGGGCGTCGTTCTTTTGATTGCCTTGATCGTTCTGGTTGCGATGACCCTCGCCGGCATAGGTTTGGTGCGTTCGGTGGACACCGGCAATATGGTCGCCGGCAACCTGGCATTCAAGCAAGGAGCAACTCTGGCTGGCGATGCGGGGACAGAGGCGGCAATTAGCTGGTTGACACCCTTGAATGGCGACGCCGCCTTGTACGTGAATGATGCCGCCGCAGGATATTACGCAACGAGCCAGGCGACACTTGATCCAACCAATAACCACAGCGCCGCGACGGTGCCTGCTGTCGACTGGGATGACAATAATTGCAGCGGCCTTGTGTTTTCTATATGCGTCAAGCCTGCGCCGGCAATATCGGTGGGCGACAACTCGGTTTCTTACATCATTCATCGGCTATGTCAGACCGAGACTGACCCCAATAATGTTGGAAACACTTGCGTTACTTATCAATACGGCGGTTCCACCAGCCCCAAAAGAGGCGAGCTGAAGTATGGCGACGACAAGCGGTTTGAGCCATTGCCGGGCCCTTACTATCGCATTATCTCGCGGGTAAAGGGACCGAGAAACACGATCAGTTTTGTCGAAACGATGATCCATTTCTAGTGCCTCCATTTTTGTGGAAGGCAGAGCGAAGTGGATTTAGATTACAAGTCGATAGCAATATCCGGAGATTAAAATGAAAGTCCGTTCCTGTGGCGTTCGATTCGCAATCATGTTGATTGCATTGGTGTTTGCCGGGCATGTGGTTCATGCTGCCGAAACAGATATTGCCAATGCACCGTTGGCATCTTCGTCGACTGATGTGGTCAAGCCAAACGTCATGTTCATACTCGATGACTCGGGGAGTATGGACTTTACCTATTCACCGGATGATGCGAATTTCAGTAGTAGCAGATATGGCGCGAAGAGCAAGCATTGCAATGGCATGTATTACAACCCGGCTACTACCTATGCTCCGCCAGTAAAGGCGGATGGCACCAGTTTTCCTGATGCCAGTTTTACTAACGCCTGGAGAGATGGTTTTAATACTTCGGATGGCACAGATAATTTAACCAATAGTGTTTATTACACGTATTCCGGTGTAACCAGTGACCTTGGTTTTGAATATGATAATTCGGGTAATGTAAAAACAACTGGTTCTATTTTCTATACAGAATGCAATACCAGTACCAGTACTACATCAAGCGTATTTACCAAGCATACGGTGAACAGCATCTCAGGCATTGGCAGTTCGGACGAAAGGACAAATTTCGCCAACTGGTACAGCTACTACCGCACCCGCATGCTGACGATGAAAACCTCGGCAGGTTTGGCGTTTAAAAATGTGAGCGACAGTTATCGTGTCGGTTATTCGACAATCGGCTATACCGGCACCAGTTCGACCAGTAACGATTTTCTGAAAATCGCCGATTTCGACGTCACGCAAAAAGCCAGCTTTTACTCAAAGCTATATAAGGCAAATCCTACGCATTGGACACCCTTGCGTGCAGCCTTGTCGAAGGCGGGATTGATTTATGCGGGCAAACTACTGACAGGCGCGGACGATCCGGTGCAGTACTCATGCCAGCAGAACTTCACGATTTTATCGACGGACGGCTATTGGAATAATAATGAGGAAACGGGTAGCTACGTACCCAAAGGTCTGGACGGCAACAGTGTAGGCAATCAGGATGCACATGAGCTGCGTCCAATGTATGACGGAACCGTTACTTCCAACGTCACGTACACAACAGCTATGCTCACTGTCAGTGGTTCCGCTAGCACCTCGGTGAGCCGCATCACGGTAAATGGCGTGACCATTACTTCTTCAAACGGAACCAATGCCAGTAGCAATAATAATACGGTGGCTGCACGCATTGCTAGCGCAATCAATCGCAATGGTTATACCGCTACGGCTTCCGGCAATATTGTCACAATCAAGGCTCCGACGAATGTCGGCGCGATCACGTACACGCCGGTCGTGACAAAATCTGGGGGAATGAGCATAACGGCGACCGCATTCAGCAGCGGCACCAATTCCGTGACGACTGGCGGGGTTTCCAATTCGCTGGCTGACGTGGCCGCATATTATTACAACACCGATCTGCGTACTGCTGCGCTGGGGAACTGCACGGGCGCATTGGGCGCGGGTACCGATGTGTGTGAAAACAATGTGCTCGGCTCCGGTGCGGACAACAAGGGTTCGCAGCACATGACGACCTTTACGCTCGGTTTGGGAGTGAATGGGTTGCTTGATTATTCGGAAAATTATTTGAGTGGTGGTTCTGACGACTTCAAAGCGATAACCAATGGCACTAAAAACTGGCCTGATCCGATTGCCAATAATGGACCTGAACGGATAGATGACTTGTGGCATGCCGCCGTCAATGGACGCGGCACTTATTTCAGCGCACAAACTCCTGACTCTTTGGTGAGGGGCATTACCAAGGCGCTGACGGGTGCAAAGGTGCGTGATGGTTCCGGTGCAGCAGCAGCGACCAGTAATCTGGAACCGGTTGCCGCCGATAACTTCCTCTTCCTTGCGATGTACCGCACATCTTTCTGGGACGGCGATCTCAAGGCAAAAACGATAGATCCAAGTACCGGCGTAATCTCGGATGATGCCAGCTGGTCAGCACAGCAAAAACTGGATTTGAAAGTGGATCTCACTACCGATACACGAACCATCTATACATTCAATGAGTCTGCATCGAATAAGCTTAAAACATTTACATGGGCCAATTTAACTGCGGATGAAAAAGCCTATTTCAATAATATCTGCTCACCTGCGGTGAAGCTGTCGCAGTGCAGCGATTCGATCAACGGTCCGAATCTGGAGCAGGCGCAGAAGGATTTGATCCCAGGGGAAAATCTATTGAAGTTCATCCGCGGCCAGACCGGTTATGAAGATCAGGCTGGCAATGCGAACCCGATTTATCGGGACCGCGAACACGTTTTGGGCGACATGATTGGTTCGCAACCTGTCTATGTGAAGGTCCCGCCCTTTGCCTATGTTGACGACAACTACGATGCTTTCAAAACTGACAAGAAGAATCGTCTGGCCATGGTTTATGTGGCGGCGAATGATGGCATGTTGCATGCGTTTGATGCGACGATAGGCCAGACTAGTTCCGGAACGGAGAAGTGGGCGTATATCCCACCTATGGTATTGCCCAATCTTTATAAATTGGCGGACAAGAACTATGCTGCCAATCATCAATATTATGTCGATGGTGCACCTACCGCGGGAGATATCTGTCCCAAAGCACCAACGGCGGCATGCGGGAAAAATGACTGGAAAAGCATTCTGGTCGGTGGCCTGAACGCGGGCGGAAAAGGCTATTACGCGCTTGATATTACGGACCCTGCAAATCCGAAAGCGCTGTGGAATTTCACCGTGAGTAATGATGCGGATATGGGATACAGCTTCGGTAATCCGGTCATTACCAAACGTCTTGATGGTACGTGGGTGGTGGTATTCACTTCAGGCTACAACAATCATGCAGATGGTGGCGATGGGAAAGGCCATTTATATGTTTTGAATGCCAATACCGGAGTACTTCTTTCAAAACTTGATACTACTGCAGGGGACACCAGTACACCAAGCGGTCTGGCAAAAATCAATGCCTGGATTGACAGTACCAGCGATAACACTGCCAAGCGGTTCTACGGTGGTGACTTGCTCGGTAATGTGTGGCGCTTCGATCCGGATGATCGCATTGGGGAGGCAGGGAATACAGTGACCTTGTTGGCGGAATTGGGTAAGGTTTCGCCGATCGGTATACAACCTGTCACGATCAAGCCGGAGCTGACCGAAATTACTACGTCTGGCGGTAACCATGCTGTGGTGAACATCGCAACTGGACGCTATCTGGGTATTTCCGATGTAACTGATTACTCGATCCAGTCAATTTATTCGCTGAAAGACAATCTCGGTGAGACTGGTTTGGGCCAGGTGCGTACGCCCGGAGTGCTGGTACAACAGACATTGATTACCAGTGAAGATGGCTCTACTCGTACGACGTCAAGCAATCCAGTTGACTGGGCCAGTAAATCAGGTTGGTACATGGATCTTAATCCGGGTAACAAATCTCCCGGTGAGCGCGTGAATGTCGACATGCAGCAGCAACTGGGCTTGTTGACAGTGGCGGGTAATGTCCCTGAAGGCAACGCATGTACGCCCGGCGGGTATGCATGGATTTATTCGCTGGATTTCAAGACCGGGCAATATGTCGAAGGTGCAAGCGGTAATACAGCGGGGCGACTATCTTCGGGATTGGTTGCAGGTCTGAAAACACTGAAACTGACCACGGGAAAAACAATTACCCTGGTGACGGATACTGGCGGCAATATTACCGTTTTTGATGACCCTTCATCCAATCCTGGAAGCGGGAATGGCGCCCGGCGTGTTTCATGGCGTGAGCTGATTCTTGATTAGAGAGTGCAATGCATGGATTGGGTGAATATCCTCCTTTGGTAAAAATACAAGCGTTGCAGTATTCACCTTGTCAGGCGCTGGCGCTGGGATTATCGCTGTTAGCGCATTGCGGCTTGATCGTTGCAATTTTTTTCGGGGGAGTAGTTGGGTCGGAGCAAGCCGGTTTAACAGCTTCTGCTTCTGTCGGGCAGGTGATGATTGTCGACGTGCGCATAACGGATGCCGCATTTTCAACTGCGCAAGATGCCGGTGCAACTGAACGTAGGCCGATATCTGTAGCTGACAATGTCGTACATTTGAGGTCTTCTCAACACAATCAAAACACCTCTAAAGAGGATTCTATTTTTCCTCTGTTGAGTGCTGCTAAACCTTATTATTTTGCAGTAAAAGATCTGACGCAAAGACCGTTAGTCGCCCGTGATGTTCCTGCTGACTTTATGTTGACTGCGCCGGAGGTGCCGCCACAGGCAGCTACATTGAAAATTCTGATTAGCGAATATGGTGATGTGGATAAAGTGATTGTAGAAAATTCATTGTTGTCAGAAGCGGCCCAAAAAACTGTTGTCGATCAATTTTCAAAGTTGAGATTTCATCCGGGAGAAGTTAATGGCATTCCTGTTAAAAGCCAACTAAGAATCGAAATCATGCTGGAAGAAGTCGGTGGCGAAAAGTAAGTGTTGTTAACGTGGCATGCATTATTTTTGGAAAGAACAAAAAAGGGCGCAATCTGCGCCCTTCATTTTTAGTAACCGGCTTGTCCGGTCTTGTTATCGCCCTTTAAGGCGTCACGGCATCCGATTCATCGGGCAATCGTTTGATTGCATCATGCTGATGATTCTGCTGTTTTGTTTTGTATTTGATGACTTGCCGATCGAGCTTGTCGATCAGAGTATCAATCGCCGCATATAAATTGTCGGCTATGCTTTCCGCATGCAGATCCTTGCCTCTCACACGCAAGTTAATTTCTGCTTTCTGACGTTTTTCTTTTTCCGGAAGATTGTCTACAGTCAGGATGACTGCGATATCGATTACGTGATCGAAGTGACGTTTGATGCGCTCCAGTTTTCCT
>DGBN01000047.1 GCA_002384815.1 Oxalobacteraceae bacterium UBA4003
TCACGCTGGTTGATCAGGCATTTTTTCGAGTCGTGCACGAATTCGATCGGATCTTCAATCGTCAGAATGTGAGCGTATTCGTTTTCATTGACGTGATTGACCATCGCCGCCAGCGTGGTTGATTTGCCGGAGCCGGTCGGGCCGGTCACCAGCACCAGGCCGCGCGGTTTGAGCGAGAGTTCGGCAAAAATCTTTGGCGCGTGCAGATCTTCCAGGCTGAGGATTTTGGAAGGAATGGTACGCAGGACGGCAGCGGCACCGCGATCCTGATTGAAGGCATTGACGCGAAAACGCGCCAAGCCTGGAATGGCAAAGGAAAAATCGATTTCCAGGCGCTCCTCATACACTTTGCGCTGACCGTCGTTCATGATGTCATAGATCATGCCGTGCACATCCTTGTGCTCCAGCGGGGGCAAATTGATGCGGCGCACGTCACCGTGCACGCGTATCATCGGCGGCAGGCCGGCCGACAAATGTAAATCGGAAGCTTTATTCTTGACCGAGAACGCGAGTAGTTCTGATATGTCCATTTATAATCCCTGAGCCTGCAAAATAATAGGTGAAGCAAAAGAGGTGGAGCAAGAGGTCTGACGCCAATCCACGATACCGGAAGGTAGCGTGAATGTTAAATAATGCTTTAAAGAACTTTGATTATGTCTGTAATACGGCAAAACTTGCAAGCTGTGCGTCAGCGTATTAACGACGCTGCGTACAGCGCGCAACGCGATGTGCGCGGGGTCGAATTGCTGGCGGTCTCCAAGACGTTTGGCGCGGATGCGGTGCTGGCTGCGGCAGAGGCCGGGCAGCGCGCATTCGGTGAAAATTATTTGCAGGAAGCGTTGGATAAAATGGACGCTATTCGTGCGATACGACCCGATCTGACGCTGGAATGGCATTTCATCGGACCGATACAGAGTAACAAGACACGGCCTATCGCCGAACATTTCGACTGGGTGCACGCGGTCGACCGTGAAAAGATCGCACACCGGCTATCTGAGCAAAGACCGGCAAACCTGCCACCCTTGAATATTTGTCTGCAAGTTAACATCAGCGGTGAGGCCAGCAAGAGCGGTGTCCTGCCTGCGAATGCACTACGCACGGCCCAAGCCATCGCCAAGTTGCCGCAATTGCGTTTGCGTGGCTTGATGGCTATTCCGGAACCGGAAGGCGATGAGGCGCAGCAACACCTGCCTTTTCATCAACTGCGTGTCTTGTATGAACAACTGCGTGCTGAAGGCTTGCCACTGGATACGCTGTCTATGGGCATGTCGGCCGACATGCCGGCGGCAATTGCCGAGGGCGCTACAATCGTGCGGATAGGCTCCGCCATATTTGGAACAAGGAATTATGCAAAATAATCTAAAAATCAGCTTTATCGGCGGCGGTAATATGGCTGCGGCACTGATAGGCGGTCTGGCCGGAAAACTGACGGCGGCAAACAATATTCATGTAATTGATATCAGTGCCGATGCGCTGGGAAAATTGCATACGCAATTTGGCGTCACAATCGCGCTGGAGATTGATGCAAGGGTCGCCGGCAGCGATGTGATCGTGCTGGCTGTCAAGCCGCAGCAAATGAAAGGCGTGGTGGCGCAACTGCTGCCGCATATTGGCACGCAGCTGGTGCTGTCGATTGCCGCCGGCATACGTGCGACGGATTTGTCGCGCTGGTTG
The DNA here is from genome assembly GCA_002384815.1 of Oxalobacteraceae bacterium UBA4003. Classification (GTDB taxonomy): domain Bacteria; phylum Pseudomonadota; class Gammaproteobacteria; order Burkholderiales; family Burkholderiaceae_D; genus Oxalicibacterium. The sequence continues at coordinate 1,675 of DGBN01000047.1, forward strand.
AATGGACATCAATCGATAGTGCGCACGATGCCGAATACACCGGCCCTGATCGGCAAAGGCATCACCGGCATGGTGGCGACTGCCGGCGTGAGCGAGGAGCAGCGTGCGGCAGCAGATGTCATTTTGCGCGCAGTGGGTGAGACGGTATGGCTGGACGATGAAAAACTCATCGATCCGGTGACAGCGGTTTCCGGCAGTGGCCCGGCCTATGTGTTTTACTTTATCGAAGCGATGCAGCAGGCGGCGCAGGAAATGGGTTTGACTGCAGAGCAGGGTAATGCATTGGCGATTTCGACCTTTACCGGCGCAGCGCAACTGGCGGCGCAAGCGTCCGATCCGGTTTCCGTACTGCGCGAACGTGTGACCTCGAAAGGTGGCACTACTTACGCCGCGCTGACCAGCATGGAAGAGAGTGGCGTCAGGCAGGCCATCATCAAGGCAATGAAAGCGGCAGCCGCGCGTGGGCAAGCGATGGGTGAGGAATTCGGGCGCGATTGACCTGTTCTTGCCGCAGCGAGTCTGCGATGGCTTTCATGGTGTGGCGCGGACAGACGTAAGAAAATAGAGATACAAACGATAAAGGCCGAATGTTCCGGAAGAACATTCGGCCTTTAGGCTATCTGAAAGAACAGGCCTTTTAATTGCCAAGCACGATCTGCGCAATGATGCCGGTGGCGACCGCAATCAACACGTAGTCGGGGCCAGTCTGCACCCATTGATAACCGCGTGGAGGCATGTGCAGACGATGGCCGCGCCAGTCGTTTACTACATATTGTCTGTGGCGATATTCTTGCGAAATGCGGCCGCCTTTGTAAAAATCATGGCGCGGGCCTGCGCCTCGGCCTTTATGCCTCCCATTGTCATGGCCGCGTGCCTGTTTGCCACGATAGTCAGAGCGCTTGTCGTGTCCGCGATCCGAGCCATGCCCGTTATGCTGGCTATGCCCGTTGCGGCCACGATCGTTGTCACGGTCATTGCCTTTTGCGAAAGCAGAACCGCCTGCTACCAGGCTCAATGCCATGATGGTGGAAATGATGATTTTGTTTTTCATATGCACTCCTTGGTAATTGCACTCTTGCCGTACTTTCAGCCTATCATTTTATTCTCTGGGTAGAGAGACTGGCATCATTGTATTGTTGAGTGATGTAGCGATTACATATGAAATCAATCTTTACGGCCAGCATGATTTGGTAAGGAGTGTTACCAGATGTATCGACCTGGAAAACGTTTCAAGTTGTGCCTGCTGGGAAAGATGACACGATATTCACTATGCCAGGGTGTCAGGCGTCTGGCAGCTGCATTGAGTGACGCGTAGTAATTTGCGAAATTATCCGGATGAATGATTCGATGTACAAGAGTGAGCTTGCCGGCAGTGACTGCTTATCGCGGTGAAACCTTGAGTATTTCTACTGAAAATCACTGCCAAGGGATTCTGTCTGGCCACATTCAGGTGATTTAGGAGATATCACCGGCCACGGTTGCTAGCGTCCGGCTTGCGCATATGTCGGCTTTGCGGAGTGATTCCCTTACTGATATTTCGTCGTCATCGGCACGCAGCATCCAAAACGACAACGACAATAAAATTGTCAATCTGCCACATCAATGCCGACGGCAGGATTAATCCGGATTGGTAAAGCAGGGGCCTGCAGAACAGGAGGGCAAATGTGGTGGAGACATTGCCCTGGCCTGGAGTCGCGCTCAGCGCAGCAGATAATCGAGTGCAACGCCGCTGAAAATCGCGGCTCCCAGCCAATTGTTATGCAGGAAGGCGGCAAAGCAGTCGCCTCGTTCGCGTTTACGTATCAGCGTGTAGTGGTAAATGGCGCAGGCAGCGGCAATCAGTATGCCGGCCGTGAACCATGTACGCAGACCGAATTGCCAGCCGACGAAGAAAATCAGTCCCAGCGTCATCGCATAGCAAAGCATCACGGCGGCTACATCGTAGCGGCCGAAGGTGATGGCTGAGGTTTTCATGCCCAGCTTTAAATCGTCTTCTCTATCGACCATCGCGTATTCGGTATCGTAGGCAACCGCCCAGAACACATTCGCCAGCAGCAACAGCCATGCCGCTGTCGGAACAGAGCCTTGCACTGCAGCGAATCCCATCGGAATGCCGAAGCCGAAAGCGATGCCGAGATAGGCTTGCGGGATCGCAAAGAAGCGTTTGAAGTAAGGATAAGTGCCGGCGATGATGACGGCTGCAATCGATAACTGCTTGGTCAGCGTATTGAGCGGCCAGATCAGCGAGAGGGAAAGCAATGCCAGCACCAGCGCGACCAGCAATGCTTCGCGCGGCTGAATTTTTCCGCTGGTAACCGGTCGATCTACTGTACGTTGTACATACTTGTCGAAATCGCGATCAGCATAATCGTTGATTGCGCAGCCGGCCGAACGCATCAGCACTGTGCCTAATGTGAAAATGGCAACCAGCGTCCAATCAGGTTTTCCATCCGATGCCAGCCACAAGGCCCACAGGGTGGGCCATAGCAGGAGCAGTATGCCTATGGGTTTATTGAGACGAACGAGTCGGAAATACAGTTGCAGACGATTCATGAGACAAGGTTTGTTGTGTAAATGGGGCAAGGCTTGGTTGATTGCGCAGGAGATCAGCCTTCAGATAGCGGCTCGTTGGGCAGCATCGTCACGCCCGGCAATTCGCAGGATAAAAGGGCTTGTCTCACTTCCTCGATGGCGACGCCGCGCGTAAAACTTTTACGCCATACCAGCACCACACGTCGTGATGGACCGGGTTGCACAAACGGGATGTAACGCAGCATGCCATCGCTTGTATTCATGTCCGGAACCGATGCTTGCGGCAGGACCGTGATGCCAATGCCGGATGCGACCATGTGACGTATCGTTTCCAGTGACGAGCCTTCGAAGGTGCGTGCGATGCCGTCGCCGCTGGTCGAGAAGCGCGACATTTCCGGACAGACTTCCAGTACCTGGTCGCGGAAGCAGTGGCCGTTGCCAAGCAGGAGCATGGTTTCGGATTTCAAATCATCGGTAGTGACACTGCTGCGTTTGGCCCACGGATGAGACTTGGGTGCGGCGACCACAAACGGCTCATCGTATACAGGCTGGACCAGCAAGCCTTGGTCGGGGAAGGGTAAGGCAACAATCGCAGCATCGATTTCGCCCTGACGCAATTGTTCCAGCAATTTGACGGTAAAGTTTTCCTGCAGCACCAGCGGCATTTGCGGCACGCGATCTATCATTGCCTTGACCAAGGGTGGCAACAGATACGGTGCAATGGTGTAAATGATGCCGAGACGGAAAGGCCCGACCAGCGGGTCCTTGTTCTGCTTGGCAATTTCCTTGATGGCGGCGGTTTGTTCCAGCACGCGTTCGGCTTGCGCAACGATCTGTACGCCCAGCGGCGTCATTGAAATTTCACTGCCGCCACGTTCGAAAAGTGTCACGCCCAATTCATCTTCCAGCTTCTTGATGGCGACCGATAAAGTCGGCTGTGCAACGAAACATGCTTCTGCCGCGTGACCGAAATGCTTTTCACGGGCGACGGCGACGATGTATTTGAGTTCGGTAAGAGTCATGTTCTGGCTAGGTTGATGCAGTGGACTTGCGAAGTGTTCATTCTATACCTTCAGATAATCCTCGCGCGCGCCCAGCCAGCGGGCGAGGTGGGCCTCTACGGTTGCCGGGTCGTCGCGCAATAAAGTCTGCGCGACATCGCGTGCTCTATCGACCAGCCATTGATCGGTTTCCAGATCGGCAAAGCGCAGCATTGCCTGCCCTGATTGACGCGCACCGAGGAATTCACCGGGACCGCGTATTTCCAGATCCTTGCGCGCAATTTCAAAACCATCAGTCGATTCGCGCATGATGCGCAACCTTTGTTTGGCAACCATGCCTAGCGGTCCCTGATACAGCAACAGGCAAACACTGGCAGCCGAGCCGCGTCCAACGCGTCCACGTAACTGATGCAATTGCGACAGACCGAAACGTTCTGCATGTTCTATCACCATCAGCGAAGCGTTCGGTACATCGACGCCGACTTCGATCACGGTGGTGGCAACCAGTACATGGATGTCGCCGCGTGTGAACGCGTCCATCACCTCCTGTTTTTCGACGGACTTCATGCGGCCATGTACCAGGCCGACTTGCAGATCCGGCAAGGCTGCGACCAGAGTCTGGAGTGTATCGGTTGCGGTTTGCAGTTGCAGTGCTTCCGATTCTTCTATCAATGGACAGACCCAATACACTTGCCGTCCTTCCAGAGCGGCTGCATGTACGCGCTCTATAACTTCATCACGCCGGTTTTGATCGATCACGCGCGTCACAATCGGCGTGCGTCCTGGCGGCAGCTCGTCAATGACGGATACTTCCAGATCGGCGTAATAAGTCATCGCCAGCGTGCGCGGAATCGGCGTTGCCGACATCATCAGTTGGTGCGGGATTTTTTGTTTGCTAGTTGCGAGGTTGTTGTCCAAACCTTTGTTACGCAACACGAGGCGCTGACCGACGCCGAAGCGATGTTGTTCATCGACGATGACCAGTCCCAGTTTTGAAAACTGCACGTCTTCCTGTATCAGTGCATGCGTGCCGATAATCAATTGCGCTGCACCTGATTCGATGCATGCCTTGGCTTCCAGTTTTTCTTTTTTCTTCAGGCTGCCGGTCAGCCATGCAACGCTCACGCCTAGCGGCGCCATCCAGCCGGCGATCTTGCGAAAATGCTGGTCGGCCAGGATTTCCGTTGGCGCCATCAATACAGCCTGAAAACCGCTGTCGATGGCCTGTGCTGCTGCAAGTGCGGCAACTACGGTTTTGCCACTGCCTACGTCGCCTTGCAATAGACGTTGCATGGGAAATGATTGCAGCAGGTCGGCGCGGATTTCTGCCAGTACGCGTTGCTGTGCACCGGTAAGAGAAAACGGTAGCTGCTTTAAAAATGCCTTGGACCATTTGCCAATGGTTGGCAATACGACTGCACCTTTTTCGCGGCGCGCTATCTGTGCGCGCTTCATCGACAATTGCTGCGCCAGCAATTCATCGAATTTCATACGCACCCATGCCGCATGCGAACGATCGGCCAATGCGCTTTCATCGATGTCAGGCGGCGGATTGTGCAGCATTCTGACGGCGGGCTCGAACTGCATCAATTCCAGCGATGTGCGTAATTGTTCTGACAAGGTATCGCGCCATTCAATCCGTGCCATCGCATCGATGACGGTTTTGCGCAGCAGCGTTTGCGACAAGCCTTCCCCGGCCGGATAAACCGGCGTCAAAGCCGACGGTAGCGGTGCACCTTCTGTCACCATCTTGTAGGAAGGGTGAACCATCTCTGCACCAAAGAAGCCGTGCCGCACTTCGCCGCGTGCACGCACACGATTGCCTTCGGCCATTTGCTTGACCTGGCTGCCGTAAAAATTCAGGAAGCGCATCACCAGTTGGCCGGAGTCGTCCGAAATTGTCACCACCAACTGGCGGCGCGGGCGGAACGCAACTTCGCAGCAAATGACGACACCTTCCACCTGCACCGCACGGCCGAAGATCAAGCCGGCTTCGCGGATGCTCTTGATTTCGGTTTCATCTTCATAGCGCAGGGGCAGGTGCAAGACCTTGTCGATGTCAGAGCGAAGTCCGAGCTTGATCAGCTTGCCATCGATTTTTTCCGCACGCGTAGCCGCAGGAGCAGCAGTTTTTGCTGTCGACTTCGCGGCAGTTTTTGCAAATTCAGCAGGCTTTTTCTTCAATACAGGCATATCAGGCCGAAAATGGGGCGGCAGGGCGTAAAATAGCGGGTTTTGCGATGTCCGGATAAACAAGAAGTCAGGCGGTTTCTGAGCGCTGTTCTTTGCGTGGCACATGAAATGAAATATGGCCACTCCGGCAAGCTTTGCAACCATAGCAGTTCTGTCGCACGCTTGCATGCAAACAGAGATAAATTTGTGTGTGCACAATGGACCGCTGCTGACGCTCCCCTTCAATTATTAAGCCGTATGTATTCACTTTCCGATTTCGATTTTGAACTGCCGCAAGAATTGATTGCGCAAACGCCGCTGGCCGAACGTAGTGCATCACGCCTGTTGCAGGTGCTGCCAGATGCAATGATAGATAACTCGTTTGCCGACATTGTCGATTTGCTGGCGCCCGGTGATCTGCTGGTCTTCAACGATACCCGTGTACTGAAAGCGCGTTTCTTCGGGGTCAAGGAAACCGGCGGCAAGGTTGAAGTCCTGGTTGAGCGGGTGATCGATTCCGCTCATGTGCATGCGCAAATCCGCGCATCGAAATCACCGGTGCGGGGGATGAAGATACGTCTGGCTGATGCTTTCGATGTGATCGTAGGCGAACGTGCTGGCGAATTCTACGCATTGGAATTTCCGGGCGATGTATTTGAATTGATAGAAGCGCATGGCCGTTTGCCTTTGCCTCCGTATATCGAACATGCCGCCGACGCTTGCGACGAAACGCGCTATCAAACCGTGTATGCCAAAACGCCGGGTGCGGTTGCGGCGCCGACTGCAGGTTTGCATTTCGATCAAGCCTTGCTCGATACCTTGACAGCCAGGGGCGTGCAGTTTGCGTATGTGACCTTGCACGTTGGTGCCGGCACTTTTCAACCGGTACGCAATGAGAATCTGGCCGAACATAATATGCATAGCGAGTGGTACACGATTTCGCAACAGACCGTGGATGCGGTGCGCGCGACGCAGGCAGCGGGGCATAATATTGTTGCGGTCGGCACCACCAGCATGCGTGCACTGGAGTCGGCTTCGCAAAGTGGCAGCTTGCAGGCCGGCAGTGCAGATACGCGCTTGTTTATCACTCCTGGTTATACCTTCAAGACTGTGACACGCCTGATTACCAATTTCCATTTGCCGAAATCCACGCTGCTGATGCTGGTATCGGCCTTTGCCGGTTACGATGCAATTCGCGCCGCGTATCAACACGCCATTTCACAACGCTATCGCTTCTTCAGTTATGGCGATGCGATGTTTTTAACCAGAATGCCACCATGCTGAATTTCAAATTACTTAATACCGATGGCAATGCGCGACGCGGCCAGTTGACGGTCAATCACGGCGTGATTGAAACGCCTATCTTCATGCCGGTCGGCACTTACGGTTCCGTCAAGGCGATGTCGCCGCTGGAGTTGAAAGAGATAGCTGCGCAGATCATCCTCGGCAATACCTTCCATCTGTGGCTGCGGCCGGGCAATGACATCGTTGCCAAGTTTGGCGGCTTGCATGAGTTCATGGGCTGGGACAAACCTATCCTGACCGACTCCGGTGGTTTTCAAGTATTTTCACTCGGTGAAATGCGCAAGATTACCGAGGAGGGCGTGCATTTTTCCTCGCCTATCAATGGCGATAAATTATTTCTGTCGCCGGAAGTGTCGATGCAGATTCAGCGCGTGTTGAATTCCGATATCGTGATGCAGTTCGACGAATGCACGCCATATGAAATCGACGGTAGACCAGCGACGGCTGACGAAGCCGCGAAATCGATGCGCATGTCGCTGCGCTGGGCGAAACGCTCCATCGATGAATTCAATCGCGAAGAAAATCCGAATGCCTTGTTCGGCATCGTGCAGGGCGGCATGTTCGAGCATCTGCGCGACGAATCCCTGGCCGGGCTGGAAGACATCAATTTTCACGGTGTTGCTATCGGCGGTTTGTCGGTAGGTGAGCCGAAAGAAGACATGCTGCGCGTGCTGGAACACGTGGGGCCGCGCCTGCCGGCCAACAAGCCGCATTATCTGATGGGCGTAGGCACGCCGGAAGACTTGGTGCAGGGGGTGGCCAACGGCATCGACATGTTCGATTGCGTGATGCCTACGCGCAATGCGCGCAATGGCTGGTTATTTACGCGGTTTGGCGATATCAAGATCAAGAATGCGCGTTACAAGGATGACAAGCAGCCACTGGATGAAACCTGCGGCTGTTACGCCTGCCGCAATTTTTCGCGCGCCTACCTGCATCATTTGCATCGCACTGGTGAAATTCTCGGTGCGCGCCTGAACACCATCCATAACCTGCACTATTATCTGGATCTGATGCGTGAGATGCGGGAAGCCATTAGCGAAGGGCGTTTCCAGCTGTTTGTGAAGCAATTTCATGCTGATCGGGCACGCGGCGCCTAGCCTGTATTTTGCTAATTCCCATAGAGCACTGGAAAGTATTCTTCCAATGCTAGAATAACCGACTTATTTATTACAACCACCTGGAGTATTCCGTGTTTATTTCCAACGCATACGCAGCAGCACCGGCCGCTGGCGGCATTATGGGCAGCCTGACTCAGTTCGTACCTATTCTCTTGATGTTTGTCGCGCTGTATTTCCTGATGATACGTCCACAGATGAAACGTCAGAAAGAACACAAATTGATGGTAGAGGCGGTTACGCGCGGCGATGAGGTCGTTACCTCCGGTGGCATGCTGGGCAAAGTTACCAAGGTATCGGATGTTTACGTGTCGATTGAAGTGCAGGAAGGCACGGAATTGGTTCTGCAAAAAAGCGCGATCACGACTCTGTTGCCAAAAGGCACGATAAAGTCGCTGTAATGGGTTATACGCCCCGCTTCCGCTGGTCGGAGGTGGGGTTGTTTTTGTCTGACGTTCCACCCTGAACCCTGAACACTATGAATCGCTATCCTCTCTGGAAGTACATTACGATCGTCATCGCTCTGCTGTTGGGGGTGCTGTACACGGTACCGAACTTCTTCGGTGAGTCGCCGGCTGTGCAAATCAGCAGCGCCAAAGCCACGATCAAGGTAGATAGCTCCCTGATGACACAGGTTGAGCAAGTGTTGGACAAGCTTGGTATCCAGTCCGACGGGATGATGTATGAAACAATAGGCACGCAAGGCACGGTGCGTGTGCGTTTCCCGAATACCGATATCCAGTTCAAGGCCAAGAGCCTGCTGGAAGAACATCTGAATTTCGACCCGGCCGATCCAACCTATCTGGTCGCCTTCAATCTGTTGCCCAATACACCGTCATGGCTGCAAAGTCTGCGCGCAGCGCCCATGTATCTGGGTCTCGATCTGCGCGGTGGCGTGCATTTTCTGATGCAGGTTGATACCAAGGCTGTCATGAACAAGCGCGTGCTCGGTTTGCAGGCCAGTGCGCGCGCCATCCTGCGGGACAAGAACGTACGTCATGCAGGTATCGCCCGCAATGGCGACAGCATCGAGATATTGTTCCGCGATGCAGAAACCCGTTCCAGGGCACGTACCGTGCTGGGCGACGAGTTGCGTGAGTTGTTGCTGACCGATGCCGGCAGTGGCGATGAACTCAAACTGGTAGGTGCGCTGCAATCGACGGCATTGAAGCAGACGGTGGAAGACGCGGTACAGCAAAACATCACCACCTTGTCCAAGCGGGTGAATGAACTGGGCGTGGCCGAGCCATTGATTCAGCGTCAGGGTGCTGACCGCATCGTGGTGCAACTTCCCGGTGTGCAGGACGTTTCGCGCGCCAAGGACATCATCGGTAAAACAGCAACGCTGGAAGTGCGCCTGGTCGATGAGACAGTCACGCGCGGCACTGAAGAAACAGCGACGATTCCATTCGGTTCCGAGCTTTTCAAGGTTGGCAAGAATGCGCCGGTAGTGCTGTACAAAGACCCTATCATCACCGGCGAGTACATCTCCAGCGCCTCTGCCAGTTTCGATCAGAATCAGCAACCTTCGGTCAGTATCGATTTGAATGGCGACGGCGGTCGCCGCATGCGTGACGCAACCCGTTCGCGCGTTGGCAAGGCGATGGCAATTGTACTGTTCGAGAAAAACAAGGGTGAGGTACTGACGGTTGCGACGATACGCGACGAGTTGGGCGCACGCTTCCAGATTACCGGCATGGGTTCCTCTGAAGCCGCCAGCGATCTGGCCTTGCTGTTGCGCGCGGGTTCGCTGGCAGCGCCGATGGAAATCATTGAAGAACGCACGATCGGGCCGCAACTCGGTGCAGAAAACATCAAGAAAGGTTTTGATTCAACGTTGTACGGTTTCATCGCCATCGCGATTTTCATGATCGTGTATTACCGTGTCTTTGGTTTCTTCAGCGTGTTTGCGCTGGGTATCAACGTGATGCTGCTGATCGCCTTGCTTTCCATGCTGCAGGCGACGCTGACTTTGCCGGGTATCGCCGCCATTGCGCTGACGCTCGGTATGGCGATCGATGCCAACGTACTGATCAATGAGCGGATAAGGGAAGAATTGCGTGCCGGACATTCGCCGCAGACTGCGATTGCGATGGGTTTCGAGCGCGCATGGGCCACGATTCTGGATTCCAACGTCACGACATTGATTGCAGGCCTGGCATTGCTGATTTTCGGTTCCGGTGCAGTGCGTGGTTTTGCCGTCGTGCATTGTCTCGGTATTCTGACTTCGATTTTCTCTGCCGTATTCGTATCGCGCGGCGTCGTCAATTTCTGGTACGGCCGCAAGAAAAAACTGACATCGGTATCGATTGGCCAGGTCTGGAAACCGACTGACTGATAGCGTATGGGCGGCGTGCAATATGCATGCCGTCGCATTCCGATCGCGCATATTGAGCAAGACTTAGAGCATTTAGACAGACCGCTGGTACGACGCGTCGAGCGCGACACCATGCAGCGGTCGCCATGAGAGGAAAGTGATGGAGTTTTTCCGCATCAAAAAAGATATCCCGTTCATGCGCCATGCGCTGATTTTCAACGTGATTTCAATACTGACATTTGTCGCCGCCGTGTTTTTCCTGGTGCACAAGGGCTTGCATCTATCTATTGAATTTACCGGCGGTACGGTGATGGAAATTACCTACCCGAAAGCGGCAGATATCGAAGGCGTGCGTACCAAGATAGGCGAGCTGGGTTACACCGATATGCAGGTGCAGAGCTTTGGTACTGCACAGGATGTATTGATACGCCTGCCGGTGCAGAAGAACGCAGATTCGGCGCAGGTTAGCCAGATCGTGATGGGGGCGCTGACTGCACAGGACAATACGGTTGTACTGAATCGGGTGGAATTTGTTGGTCCGCAAGTCGGTGAGGAACTGACGCATGATGGTTTGATGGCGCTCGGCATGCTGGTGATCGGCATCATGATTTACCTGGCGTTCCGTTTCGAATGGAAATATGCGGTGGCGGCGATTTTCGCCAACTTGCATGACGTCGTGATCATCCTGGGTTTCTTTGCTTTCTTCCAATGGGAGTTCTCGCTGACAGTGCTGGCGGCCGTGTTGGCGGTACTCGGTTACTCGGTGAATGAGTCGGTAGTCGTATTCGATCGCGTGCGTGAAACCTTCCGTGATCGCAAATACGGAAAAATGGCCGTGGCCGATGTAATGAATCACGCGATCACCAGCACGATTTCGCGCACCATGATCACGCATGGCTCGACGCAACTGATGGTGTTGTCGATGCTCTTTTTTGGTGGCCCGACCCTGCATTACTTTGCGCTCGCATTGACGATCGGTATCTGCTTCGGTATCTATTCATCGGTATTCGTAGGGGCTGCGCTGGCAATGTGGCTGGGAGTCAAACGTGAAGACTTGATCAAACCGATCAAGGAAAAAGACGAACACGATGGCGCGGTAGTATAAGTAGCGCAGACAGAAAAAAGCCGGCCATTGCCGGCTTTTTTCTTGCGCATGCGGCGTATCGTGAATCAGTACTTTTCTTTCGGTGCCCGTCCAGTCAGATTTGTGTGCAGTTTGGTCAATTCCTTGTCCAGCATATCGAAATCCTGCTCGTTATAGTTGAGGAAGGATTGCTTGCCGAATGCGATTTGCGGTGCGAACACCCGCTTGAATTCGGCTTCTCCCCTGGCAGTCAAACGCACCAGCGTACTGCGCCGGTCTGCCAGCTGTGTCACGCGCGTTACCAGCTCTTTTTCTTCCAGTCGGTCGATCACGCCAGTGAGTGTGCCTTTGGTAATCAGTGTTCTTTCACCCAGCTCCTTGAATGTCATGCCTGCAGTATTGCCCAGCGTCGCCACGATATCGAACTGCGATGGCGTCAAGCCGGTGCGGCAACGAATGTTGGCGCCCGATTGGCGCTCGAATGCGTGGAAGCATTCAGCCAGCAAACGGATACTGCGTAAATAACGTTCAGTCATGCAATTTTCAATCTTCATAATTGCAAGCCGACGCGGTGGCGTCGGCTTGCAACGTATTCACGAATACTTAGTCTGCCTTTACCGCTTCCACCTGAATTGCCAGTTTCACGTCGGGCGAAAATCTCGGCAAACCATAGTTCATGCCGAAATCACTGCGCTTGAATTCGGCCGATGCATCTGCGCCGCAGACTTCACGTTTCAGCATCGGATGCTGGATGCATTTGAACTTGTTGATTTTTAAAGGTACCGATTTGCTAACGCCAAGCAGGGTCAGCTCGCCCTCCACCGCAACGGGAATGTCACCTTCGTATTTGATCGATTTGCTTTTGTAGGTAATGGTCGGATATTTTTCGACATCGAACAGATCCTTGTTGCGGGCATGTTCGTTCATTTTTGCATGGCCGAAATCGATGCTTGAAGCGTCGATTGCGATGTCCAATGTACCTGTTTTGGCCTCCCGATCGAGCACGACAGTGCCGCTGGTTTTATCAAACTTGCCGCGCCAAAAGGAGATGCCCATGTGGTCGGCTTCAAAGCTTGGATAGGTATGGCTGGGATCGATCGTGTATGTTTGTGCAAATGCGGTGGTCGCGCCGGCAGTCAGCAGGCAGATCAGTGCAATTTTGGATTTCATTCAATAACTCCTGTGAGGTTTAAATAATCAAGAAGGTTTTACTGCAACGCTTGTTGCAGTTGTACTGCTATTGCGCCGCAACGACGCGAAACTTGATCGTGACTTCATCGGCCACCATACTGGTGTCTTTCCATTCGCCATCGCCGATGTTGTAGGTCAGGCGCTTGATCGGCAACACGCCTTCAAACACTTGGTTGGTGCCGTCTTTTTTGACTGTCAAAGGGAAGCTGATATCGGTAGTTTTTCCCTTGATTGTGAGCTTGCCGATGACATCGAGTTTTCCTGCGGCACCAGCCTTGATCTGGCTTGAAACGAAGCTGGCTTTAGGAAATTGCGCGGCGTTGAACCATTCTTGCTTCATCACTTCCTTGTTGTACTCGGCATCGCCCAGATCGAAGCTGGCGATATCGATATCGACATTGGCTTTCGATGTTTCCGGTTTGGCACTGTCGTACGAAATCTGCGCATTGAATTTCCTGAATTTCGCATCGATCGGTACATTCAATTGCTTGAAAGTGATTGTGACGCTGCTTTTTGCTGCATCGGTCTTCAGTACTGTGGCGGCGATGGCCGGTAGGGCGATGCAAACAGTTGCGACTGCAATCCAGCGACTTGTCTTGCCAAAAATGGAGCGAATCAACATGGACTATCCTTTCGGGGAAAATGTGTTCAGGGGAGCATGCGTTGCAGCGTGCGATCGCGATCGATGAATTGATGCTTGAGCGCGCCCAGCACATGCAGACAGAAGACGGCCAGCAGAGTGACATTGCAGGCGTAATGGATTTGTTTGAGTATGACCTTCAGTTCGGGATCGGGCGCAATGAATACCGGCAATGGCAGCAGGCCCAGATACATCACCGGCACGCCGGCGGCGAGCGAGTAAAAATAACCGGACAAGGGCACGGCAAAGATCAGCAGATACAGCAGACCATGCGCCGCATTCGCTGCTTTTTTCTGCCAGTTCGACATGGTGGGAGCGTAGGCGGGCGGCGTATGGGTCAGGCGCCACAATACGCGCAGGCAGGCGAGGCCGAAGACGGTCACGCCCAGCCATTTATGCCAGGAAAAATATTTCAGCTTGGTTGGTGTCAGACCGGGGATGTCGACCATCGTTAGCCCGAGCAGGAAGGTGGCGATGACCAGGATGGCCATTAACCAGTGCAGCGTGATGGCGGTAAGCGTATAGCGGCGCATGGTTTTATTCTGAAATAGTCCGAACTAGGACTAATATAGCAAAATAAATAGAAGTCTGCTGGCGTCCGGATTTTACCGGTGCCTGCAGACTTCTATTGAGTGCGGCTTAAATTTCCCTGGCCAGCTTGGTTGCGTAACCGATGTAGTTGGCAGGCGTCATTGCCAGCAGCAGATCCTTGGCTTCCTGCGGGATAGCCAGCGTGACGATGAACTCTTGCAATGCCTCTTTCGAGATGCCTTTGCCGCGCGTCAGATCTTTCAGTTGTTCGTACGGATTCTCGATGCCGTAGCGACGCATCACGGTTTGTACCGGCTCAGCCAATACTTCCCATGTTTCATCCAGGTCTTCTGCCAGGCGTGCCGGATTGACTTCCAGCTTGTTGAGGCCGCGCAGGCAGCTGTCGTAAGCCAGCAAGGCGTAACCGAAGCCGACCCCGATATTGCGCAAGACGGTGGAGTCGGTCAGGTCGCGCTGCCAGCGCGAGACCGGCAGCTTTTCCGCCATGTGCCTGAGCACTGCGTTGGCCATGCCGAGGTTGCCTTCGGAATTTTCAAAGTCGATCGGATTGACCTTGTGCGGCATTGTCGATGAACCGATCTCGCCGGCCTTGGTCGACTGCTTGAAATAGCCGAGCGAAATGTAGCCCCAGATATCGCGGTTCAGATCGAGCAGAATGGTGTTGGTGCGCGCAATTGCATCGAACAGTTCCGCCATGTAATCATGCGGTTCGATTTGAATCGTGTATGGATTGAAGCTCAGGCCGAGACGGTTTTCAATTACGTCCTTCGAAAATGCCTGCCAGTCGGTATGTGGATAGGCTGACAAGTGCGCATTGAAGTTGCCGACTGCGCCATTCATCTTGCCGAGTATCTGCACATCAGCGATGCGCTCGATGGCGCGCTTCAGGCGCGCCACGACATTGGCCATTTCCTTGCCGAGTGTGGTTGGGCTGGCTGGTTGACCGTGCGTACGTGACATCATCGGCAAGGCTGCGTTGTCGTGCGCGAGCTGCGTCAGTTTTGCGACCAGCGCTTGCAATGCCGGCAACATCACCGTGTCGCGCGCAGCCTTGAGCATCATGCCGTGCGAGGTATTGTTAATATCTTCCGAGGTGCAGGCAAAGTGAATAAACTCTGTAGCGGCGACCAGTTCCGGTACGTCCTTGACCTGTTCCTTCAACCAGTATTCGACGGCTTTGACATCGTGATTGGTGACCGCTTCAATTGCCTTGATTTTTTCTGCATCGGCTTCGGTGAAATTAGTCGTCAATTTGTTCAGCAAGGCATTGGCGCTGGCTGAAAACGGCTTGATTTCGTCAAAGCCGGCCGTCGCCAAGGCTTGCAGCCATGCAATTTCTACTTTCACGCGATGATGCATGAAGCCGGATTCAGACAAAATCGGGCGGAGTTTGTCGGTTTTGGCGGCGTAACGGCCGTCCAGCGGCGAAAGAGCGGAGAGTGCGGAAAGAGGCATGATGATGGGCGACAAGCGCAATAACGTGAATGAAAAAGCTGCCGAAAATACAAAAACGGCGCATATACGGAACTCGCCATTTTACCACCCGTATTGGCGTTCAAAGGCAGTTGCCGGATAGCTGGAGAATGGCGGGTTTCTCCGTGGCGTCGATGTTATAATCGCCTTCCAATTTTCGACCTGAAGCATCTATGAAACTGATTGGTTCTCTCGCCAGCCCTTACGTGCGCAAAGTGCGTGTAGTCATGCTTGAAAAAAGAATTGAGTATGATTTTGTTCTTGAGAATGTGTGGTCGCCCGACACCACGATTCGGGAATCCAATCCGCTCGGGAAAGTGCCGTGCCTGATCATGGAAGACGGTGGTGCGATGTTCGATTCACGCGTGATCGTCGAATACCTGGATACCTTGACACCGGTCGGCAAGCTGATTCCGGCACATGGCCGGGAACGTGCTGAAGTCAAATCCTGGGAGGCACTGGCTGACGGCGTGTGCGATGCTGCCATGCTGCTGCGTCTGGAGCATACACTGCGTCCTGCCGAACAACGCAACCAGAGCTGGGTGGATCGCCAGACGGCGAAGGTGAATGACGGTTTGAAGGCAATGTCGGCGGGTTTGAAAGATACTGCATTCTGCGCCGGTAATCAGTTTACGCTGGCTGACGTGGCAGTTGCTTGTACGCTGGAGTGGCTGACGTTTCGCTTTCCGCAAATCGTATGGCGCGCCGAGTATCCGAATCTGGAAAAACTGCTGGAGAAATTGTCCGAGAGGCCATCGTTCAAGGAAACATCGTCTAAATAAGTGACGAAACTGAGCGACGATATGAAATAGAAAGGGACGCAGATTGCGTCCCTTTCTATTTGGTGGCCACCATCAATACAACAATGGGGACAACGGAGCTGGCGGAATTATTCGCCCGCCATTTGCGTTTGCAGATAATTCTGGATGCCGACTTTTGCTATCAGGTCGAGTTGCGTTTCCAGCCAGTCTATATGTTCTTCAGTATCGTCGAGGATGTACTGGAACAATTCGCGCGAAACATAATCGCCGCTGGCTTCGCATGCGGCTATGCCTTCTTTCACGGTTTTCTGCGCCGCGACTTCCAGCTTCAAATCGCAGTTCAGCATTTCCTCGGTATTCTCGCCTATCATCAGCTTGTGCAGTGCCTGCAGATTCGGCAAGCCATCCAGCATCAGAATGCGGTCTATCAGCTTGTCGGCGTGCTTCATCTCGCCGATGGATTCTTCATATTCCTTCTTGGCGATTTTTTCAAACCCCCAATGCTTGTACATGCGTGCATGTAAAAAGTATTGATTGATGGCGCTGAGTTCGTTGGTGAGCTGCGCGTTGAGCAGCTTGATGATTTTGCTGTCACCTTTCATGGGAGCCTCGAAAGTGATGTGGAAAATGGGCTGGCTGACATGCGACCGTTCCGGTTGCGTGATCTGCTCAGTAATGAGCAAACATGATAGCGCAGGAAGTGTGATTCATGGTCATTTTGACTGCATTTCGTTAGCTGGAATCATTCGTGTTTCGATTGCAAAAACAAGACTGGGAAAGGGTTTGCAGGATACAAACAATGCTGCCGGAAAGAAATGCAAGGCAAATAAAAACGCGCTGCAGCGTAAGGCTGGGCGCGTTTTTTTGTGATCGGCAGGAAAGTTAAAAACCTGCTGCCATTGCACGATTACTTTGGCGCTTCCGTGACGAAGCCCATCTTGGTGAGGCCGCCGGATTGCGCTGCAGCCATGACTTGCGCGACTTTTTCATACGGTGTCGTACGCTCGGCGCGCAGATGCAACTCGGGTTGCGGCGTGACCTTGGCAGCATCGGCGACGCGGGTTGCCAACTGGCTTTCATCCAGCATTTCATTGTTCCAGTAAACCTGGCCTGCCGCATCGATAGAGAGGTTAATGGTTTCAGGCTTGACTTCGTTTGGCTGATTGGCTGCACGCGGCAAATCGAGCTTGACGGCGTGATTCATCACCGGAATGGTTATGATGAAGATGATCAGCAAAACCAGCATGACGTCGACCAGTGGCGTGGTATTGATTTCCGGATTGAAGTCATCTTCATCCGACAGGGAGCCCATTGCCATCATTTACCTCCGACAGCAACCAGTTTGGAGCCTGTTGCACTATCGGTGTTGCCATCTTTGGCGCGAGCGCCAGTGACGAATAATGCATGCAGGTCGAAACCGAATTTATTCATTTTTGCGATCGTCGATTTATTGCCGCGTACCAATGCGTTGTAACCGAAGGTTGCTGGAATCGCGACCGCCAGACCGAGCGCGGTCATGATCAATGCTTCACCAACCGGACCGGCGACTTTGTCAATACTGGCTTGTCCCGAGGTACCGATTGCAACCAGTGCGTGATAGATGCCCCAAACGGTGCCGAACAAGCCGACGAATGGCGCGGTGGAACCTACCGATGCCAGCACAGCCATACCGGTTTGCAGTTTGGCCGATGTTTCATCAATCGCCTGGCGCAAGGACAGGGTGATCCAGTCGCTGACCGACAGTTGATCATGCAAGTGACCTTTGTGTGCTTCGTGGTGACGCATTGCGTTTACGCCGGCTTCTGCGATCGATGCGAATGGATTGCCTGTACCCAGTGTTGCCGTGCCTTGTTCGAGGCTGGTTGCATCCCAGAATTCGTGACCGGCAGCATTGCCTGCACGACGATACTGCATCAATTGCAGTGCTTTGGTGACAATGACGTACCACGATGCGATCGACATTGCGACCAGCAGAATGGCGACGCCCTTGGTGACGAAATCACCTTGTGACCACAAACTCTCTAAACCGTATGGGCTGACTTCCATGATGATTCCTTCTTATCTATTTAGTGTGAAATTAATTGGGACAATGGCAAATGCAGGAGCCGGTCGCCCGTCTTCCAGGTAGGGTTTGAACAGTGCGCGCATTACGGCATCGCGTGCTGCATCGTCCATGCGTAGGGAACCTGATGATTTTTGTACTTCGACTTTTTCGGCGCGACCTTTTTCATTGATCAACACGCGCAGCGTCACCGTTCCTTCGTTACCCATGCGTGCATCCAGCGGCGGATAAACCGGGCGCGGTGCATTGATGTAGGAAACACCCGAAATCAATTTTGGCATTGCCGGTGCGGAGGGCACTGCTGGTGCCGGTGGCGCGGCGACTGCGGGCGGCTCTGTCGATTCCTGTGGCGGCGGTGTAACGGTTTCGGTAATGGCTTGCGGCGATGGTGCTTCGGTGACGACCGGGCGTGGCGTTGGCCGGGTTACCTGTTTTTTGACCACCGGCACTGTTTTTGGCTCGGCTGGTTGCGGTTTCGGTTGCGGTGCCGGTTGTTCGGTGATGAAGCTGGCGAAAATTTCGGTCGGCATTGCCTTGGCGACTTGGTGTACCAGACCGCTGCGCAAAGCATAAAACAATGCAATGTGCAGCGCCACAATGACGATGAGTGGAGTGTATTTCTTGAGTGCTTGTGACAGGAACGGCGGGAGGCGCGGAGCTGACGACGGAATCGATGTTGCGTTCATAACATTGCTTATGCGGCCATTGCGTTTAGATGAATCATTATAGTGTGGGTTGAGCGTACATCAGCAAGGGACTCGCGCAAGACGCGTTTCGCGCAGGCATGACATTTACCGCAGCAGGTGCCGACTTCCAGCTCGTCGCGCAACTCTGCCATCGACGTCACGCCGCTATCGACCGCCTGGCGAATTTTCCGTTCAGAAACGTTGTTGCATACACAGACAATCATCGATACCTCTTGTCATTTTCTTTGTAGGTAAAAAAACACCAAACTCCAGGTTTTTTCAATTCCATTCCGTTTGCTGCCGGCTGTGCCTCAGTTGACGCGAGGTCCGCTCACCAGACGCGTAAACAACTTGAATTTCTCCGGCTGCGGCATTGCCCGCTCCACTACTGTCGCCCACTGTTCCGATAACTGCTGGCAGGTCGCGCGCAATACCGGCGCCAGTTCGGGCAAATCGGCCAGCGCCTTCAAGTGTCGTTCGATCACCGAGGCCAGTTTGATACATGAACTGCTTTCCTGATTGTTCGCGGTGTAATGCGACATCAAATGCAATACGGCGGAAACGAGTAACTCTGGTTGCGCCGGCGCTGTGTTTGGTTCCTGTAATGCCTGATCCATTTTTTCGATAGCCATCAAACTCTCCTTGTCGGTTGGTTTGGCTTGCTGGCGTAACGTTCTGTTGCGCGTGGCTGGCTTGCGAATCGATGTTTCTGTTGCGTGTTATGCGGTCAAAATCAATTTATTTAACTGCGTCAGACGAAGGCGGTAGATTCGCCCTTCATGCGCAATTTCCACTTCCCGCATTTGCCGAAACAAATCGCGACTGCTGATGCGTGTTATTGGCTCCGTTACCTCATTCTTACGTGTCGCGAGGGGAGCATTTGCCTGTGCTTCACGTTGTGTTGAGATCGCCATGATCAACCTTTTATCTAAATGAGAACAATTCGTGTTTAGATTATTCGTGATTTGACGTTGAATTGCAAGTTCTTTTGATCGGGATTGGTCTTGGAGGCCAAATATTTTCCGGATATTTGACGCTGGTCACGATAAAAGTTGGCGAGAGGCCATGTTTTCACTATTTTTTAGATGTGCGCATGTCAAAAATGACAAAAGTCATGCAAGCCGGGCAGGCTTGCATGACTTTTGAATCTGCATCTCGATGGCGAGTTTGAAAAACTAGTGGATGGAATTAAACGATTCAGCCTGCGCAATTGGCCAATATTTGGCAAATACTTCCGGCAATGCTGTTTCGGGATTGAATTCACTCAACAATTGGCCGGGTTCCAGATAAGGCAACAAAGCCGATGCCAGTTTGACTTGATTGGTTGATACCCTGCGTACCAAGTGATGTGGCCGCAGCTGCGATGGATGATTTAATCCTGCGGCTGCAATGAGTTCGGCCAGCGCCTTCAAGGTATTTTGATGGAAATTGGCGACGCGTTCTGCTTTGTCGGGCACGACTAATGCGCGTTGTCGCATTGCATCCTGTGTAGCGATGCCGGTAGGGCAGCGATCGGTGTGGCAGCTTTGCGATTGGATGCAACCGAGTGCGAACATGAAGCCGCGGGCTGAATTGCACCAGTCTGCTCCCAGTGCGAGCGTGCGTACGATATCGAAAGCGCTGACGATTTTTCCTGATGCGCCCAGCTTCACTTTGTCGCGCAGCTTGGCGCCGACCAGCGTGTTGTGTGCGAGTAGAAGGGCTTCCTGCAAGGGGACACCGACATGGTCGGTGAACTCAACCGGTGCAGCGCCGGTGCCGCCTTCGCCGCCGTCGATCACAATGAAGTCAGGCGTGATGCCGGTGTGCAGCATCGCCTTCACGATACCGAAAAATTCCCACGGATGGCCAATTGCCAATTTGAAACCAGTTGGTTTGCCGCCAGACAGATCTCGCAATTGAGCTATGAATTGGAGCAGGCCTATAGGTGTATCGAAGGCAGAATGTGAAGAAGGTGAAATGCAATCGGTGCCTTCCGGTACGCCGCGTGCACGGGCGATTTCGACTGATACCTTGGCGCCGGGCAGCATACCGCCGTGACCTGGTTTGGCTCCTTGCGATAATTTCACTTCTATCATTTTGACTTGCGGCAGCGTCGCATTTGCGGCAAATTTTTCGGGAGAAAAACTACCGTGTTCGGTGCGACAACCGAAATAGCCTGAGCCGATTTCCCAGATCAGATCGCCGCCGGGTTCACTGTCATTTTCAGGAAGGTGATAGCGACTGATACTGTCTTCGCCGGTATCATGCATGAAGCGCCCTTTTTGTGCACCCTGATTCAAAGCGCGTATCGCATTCGCTGATAAAGCGCCAAAACTCATTGCGGAAATATTGAAGATGCTGGCGGAATAAGGTTGCGTGCGGTCTGCGCCTATCGTGATGCGGAAATCATGCGAACCGACCTTGGACGGCATGATCGAGTGATTAATCCATTCGTAATCGTTTTGGTAAACATCCAGTTGCGTGCCGAATGGACGTTTATCGATGTCCAGTTTTGCACGTTGATAAACCAGCGAACGTTGATTGCGTGAAAATGGATTGGGTGCCGCATCGTCCTCGAGAAAATACTGGCGTATTTCAGGACGTACCGACTCAAACATATAACGAAAATGCGCGAGGATAGGGTAATTGCGCAGTAGGGCACGTTTACTCTGGCTGATGTCGGCAATGCCGACTGCCGTGAGCGCACCTGAAATAATCACCAGCCACCAGCCGGAACCCAGCAACATTGTCAGCATCAGAGACAAGACAAAAATAAATCCGGCGATGATCAATGCCAGATAACGTACAGGGAAATTACGCATTTCTTCTCCAGACCGCATCTCTGCCGACGAGCAGAGCAATCGCGGCACAGTGTACAACGGCGAAGGCAGATTTCACTAATTGGCAAGCTGACGCAAAAGTAATGTGCGCCAAAATTGAGCGGCAGGCTGCGAGATCAAATACGAATTCCTTCTGGCTGATGACGTGACCAGGGAAAACTATTTCTTCTATTCGTTCGAAGAGCTGTTGATGATGCCGCCGCCAAGACATACATCGCCATCGTATAAAACGGCGGATTGCCCGGGTGTGACAGCCCATTGTGGCGTGGAAAAGTTGAGCGAAAAGCTGTCGCTGCCGGTGTGCTGCGTGCAAGCGACATCAGCTTGTCGATAACGTGTTTTGGCTGATAGTTGTTCTACGTCAGGCGCGGTGCCGGCAACCCAGCTCATTTGGCCAGCGTTTAATTTCGATGACAACAGCCACGGATGATCATGGCCTTGCACTATATATAGCGTGTTGGCCGCGACGTCTTTGCGCGCGACGTACCATGGATCGCTATTGCCGTCTGTATTCTTGTGCGTCTTCATACCGCCCAAGCCTATGCCTTTGCGTTGACCTAAGGTATAGAAACTCAAGCCAACGTGTTCGCCTACGATAACTCCATCCGGGGTTTTCATCGGGCCGGGTTGGTACGATAGATAGCGATTCAGGAAGTCACGGAATGGACGTTCGCCGATGAAGCAGATGCCGGTGGAATCTTTTTTCGCTGCATTTGGCAGCTTCAGTTGTTCGGCGATCTTGCGCACTTCCGTTTTGCGGATTTCGCCGAGCGGGAACAAGGTCTTAGCCAATTGCGCCTGATTCAATCGGTGCAGAAAGTAGCTTTGATCCTTGCTGGCGTCGACAGCTTTTAGTAACTGCGTTTGACCTGCATTCGGTCCCGACGTGACTTCGCGCACGCGCGCATAGTGACCAGTCGCGATCATGTCAGCGCCCAGTAGCATGGCGTGATCGAGGAAGGCCTTGAATTTGATTTCGGCGTTGCACAGCACGTCCGGGTTTGGCGTGCGGCCGGCCTGATACTCGCGCAAGAACTCGGCGAATACGCGGTCTTTATATTCAGCGGCGAAATTGACGGCTTCGATATCGACGCCGACTACGTCGGCTACGCTGGCTGCATCGATCCAGTCCTGACGCGTTGAGCAGTATTCCGAGTCGTCGTCATCTTCCCAGTTCTTCATGAACAGGCCGATGACTTCGTAGCCCTGTTCTTTTAATAGCCACGCAGATACTGACGAATCAACGCCGCCCGACATGCCGATGACGACACGCTTTTTGGTCAAGCCTTTAGTCACCGATCACCTCGTAGACCGAAGGATCCGTTTGCAGCAGCGATAACGGCGCGCGTTTTCCTGCAAGATAGTCATCTACGCGTGCCAATACAGACGGGCTGCGGTGTTTTTCTTTGCACGCGACCAATTCGTCATAACTCATCCAGACAGCGCGCAGAATGCCGACGTCCAGTGGCTGGTCGTGCCTGGCACCGACTTTGCCGCAAAAGCTGAAGCTTAAATAAGTGACATCATGACCGGTGCGTGCGGAAACGTAGCGCGACATGTACATGCCCACCAAAGCAGTAGGCGTGAAGTCATGCGCGGTTTCTTCCAGCGTTTCACGAATCACCGCTTGCTCCAGGGATTCGTGCGGATCCAGATGGCCGGCGGGTTGGTTAAAGCGTATTCCTTCGCTGGTTTCTTCTTCTACCAGCAGGAAAAGCCCATCACGCTCGATGATGGCAGCAACAGTAACAGATGGTTTCCAGACGTCTGACATAGTGGCTCTCGGATTAACCCGCTATTCTAGCGCGCAGCGGAAAATGTTGCCGGCAATGTTTCTTTGTCTGAAAATGTTGTAAAAAATGAGTCAGGTCAAGAATGCGCATCTTTGCCTTTGCTATGACGGACATTTAGCTTTATGCTTATTGGTTCGTTGCCCTAACGGAAGTCGACGGAAAACGTATCTGCCCTGTACAAGTTGGAAGATGCAATCCCCCAATCGGGGTGAATTTCCCCTGTTATCAGTAGTTTCAGGGATGACGGGCATCCTGCTTGTAGTCGGCGAAAGCGGTTGACCCAAGGACATTACACAATTAAGTGATTTGCCTTCGCCATGTTTTGGCGTCGAGGCAAAGGTTTGAATAACGGAACGGAAGAAACATGCAACGCATCATGCTCAGAGCAAAAATTCATCGCGCAAAGGTGACGCAAGCGGATCTGCATTACGAGGGTTCGTGCGGGATCGACGCGGATTTGCTGGAAGCCGCAGATATCAAGGTGGGTGAAAAAATCGAGCTGTACAACATCAATAACGGTGAGCGCTTTTCTACCTATGCCATTCAGGGTGCAAGAGGAAGCGGTGAAATTTCGCTGAACGGCGCTGCCGCACGTTGCGCTCACCTCGGTGACTTGATGATCATCTGTACCTATGGTCCGATGACTGATGAAGAAATCGCGACCTATACCCCGAAGATTGTTTTCGTTGATGAAGACAATCATTTCGCCGGACTGAAAAATTAATAGCAAGCAGCGTTAGTTAGCGCTAGAAAATCCGCTCGCGCCATTGCGTGTTGCTTGAGCCGGGTTTTTATTCGTGCATTTATCCGTGGTGCCTAACGCTGCCTGGTCAAGAATCTAAACAAACTATGAGAGATGTTATATGTCCTTAGTTATAGGAGTGCCGCGGGAGTCATTCCCCGGAGAAACACGGGTAGCAACTGTGCCCGAAGTCGTGCAAAAGCTGATCAAGCAAGGTTTTGCGATTTCAGTCGAAACCGGTGCCGGCAATCTTGCCAACATCAGCGACGATGATTATCGTGCCGCGGGTGCCCAAATCGTGGCGACTGCTGCGGAAATCTGGGCCAGTAGCGACATCATTTTCAAACTGCGTGGTCCTAACAGCGAAGAAGTCGGCTTGCTGCGCGAAGGCGGCACGCTGGTCAGCTACATCTGGCCTGCGCAAAATCCTGAATTGATGCAACAGCTGGCCGCCAAAAAAGCGACCGTGCTGGCAATGGACTCCGTGCCGCGTATTTCACGTGCACAGAAGATGGATGCATTGTCGTCGATGTCCAATATCTCCGGTTACCGTGCCGTGATCGAGGCTGCCAATGCATTCGGCCGTTTCTTCACCGGTCAAATTACTGCCGCAGGTAAAGTTCCGCCAGCTAAAGTATTCATTATCGGTGCTGGTGTGGCTGGTCTGTCCGCCATCGGTACCGCAGCCAATCTTGGCGCCATCGTGCGTGCCAACGACACCCGTCCGGACGTCGCGGATCAAATTACATCGCTCGGCGGTGAATACGTCGGCGTCGATTACGAGGAAGACGGCGCAGGCGCTGGCGGTTACGCCAAGGTCATGTCCGAAGGCTTCCAGAAGGCGCAGCGCGAAGTATTCGCGAAGCAAGCTGCGGAAGTCGACATCATCATCACTACCGCACTGATCCCTGGCAAGCCAGCTCCTAAGCTGATCACCGCTGACATGGTTAAATCCATGAAAGCCGGTAGCGTCATCGTCGATCTGGCTGCCGAACAAGGTGGTAACTGCGAACTGACCGTGCCAGGTGAAGTGACTGTTGTGCACGGCGTGACCATCATTGGGTACAAAGATTTGCCTACGCGTTTGCCTAAACAGGCATCGACGCTGTACGCAACCAATCTGTTCCGTCTGAGCGAAGACCTGATCAAAACCAATAGTGTGGAGCCTGCCGGCGAAGGTGCTGCTGCTATCCATATGAATATGGAAGATGAAGTCATTCGCGGCACCACCGTGGTTGACCAGGGTAATGTGACCTGGCCGCCGCCAGCGCCCAAGCTTTCGGCTGCTCCTGCGCAAGCCAAGCCGGCTGTGGCTCCGGCACCAGCGCATGGTCATGGCCCTAGTACCAAAGTGTCGTCGCCGACCCGCGTCGCGACAATGTTTGTGTTTGCTGTACTGCTGTTTGGTCTGATCGGCATTGGTGCGCCAACCGCTTTCCTCGGCCACTTGACTGTGTTCGTACTGGGTTGCTTCATTGGTTACATGGTGGTCTGGAATGTTACCCCGGCATTGCATACGCCTCTGATGAGCGTTACCAACTCCATCTCGTCGATCATCGTGATCGGTGCCTTGGTGCAGGTTGCTCCTCCGCTGGCTGATGGCATGGCGCGTCCCGAGATGCTGATCAAGTGTCTCGCCGCTGCTGGCATCGCTTTGACCGCAATCAACATGTTCGGCGGCTTTGCTGTTACCCGTCGCATGCTTGACATGTTCCGTAAGAATTAAGGAGACCACAATGTCTGCAAATCTGGCCACTGTCTCCTACATCGGAGCAACCATTCTTTTTATCCTCAGCCTGGGTGGCTTGTCGCATCCGGAAACTTCACGCCGCGGTAACCTCTACGGCATGATCGGTATGGGCATTGCTGTGCTTGCTACCATTTTTGGCCCACGCGTAACTGCTGACGGCTACGCCTGGATCATCGCCGCGCTCGTTGTCGGTGGTGCGATCGGTCTGTACGCCGCGAAGAAGGTCAAAATGACCGAAATGCCGGAACTGGTTGCATTGATGCACAGTTTCGTCGGTCTGGCCGCAGCCCTGGTCGGTTTCGCCAGCTATATCGATCCATCGGTACACTTGGAAGGCGCGGAAAAAACGATTCATCAAGTTGAAATCTACATCGGCATCTTTATCGGTGCAGTAACCTTCTCTGGTTCGCTGATCGCATTCGGTAAATTGAACGGCAAAATTGGCGGCAAGCCATTGCTCTTGCCTGGCCGTCACGTCATCAACCTGATCGGCCTGCTGCTCGTGATCTGGTTCGGTCGTGAGTTCGTCAATGCACCTGACGTGGCTAGCGGCATGATTCCGCTGATCATCATGACGGTGATTGCGCTGCTGTTCGGTATTCACATGGTGATGGCTATCGGCGGTGCTGATATGCCGGTCGTGGTATCGATGTTGAACAGCTACTCCGGCTGGGCTGCTTCGGCTACCGGTTTCATGCTTGGCAACGATTTGCTGATCGTGACCGGTGCGCTGGTTGGTTCCTCCGGTGCGATTCTGTCCTACATCATGTGCCAGGCGATGAACCGCAACTTCTTCAGCGTGATCGCCGGTGGTTTTGGTGGCGGAGCCCCGAAGACGGGCGGCGCTGTTAAAGAGCAGGTTGGTGAAGCGACTCCTGTTTCTGCACAAGAAACCGCAGAACTGCTGCGTGAAGCAAAGAGCGTTGTTATCGTGCCGGGTTACGGCATGGCAGTGGCACAAGCTCAGCACACGGTTAACGACATCACCAAGTTTCTGCGTGCCAAGGGAACCAAGGTGCGTTTTGCGATCCATCCTGTTGCAGGTCGTATGCCTGGCCACATGAACGTGTTGTTGGCTGAAGCCAAAGTGCCTTACGACATCGTGATGGAAATGGATGAAATCAACGAAGATTTCCCTGATACCGACGTGGTCATGGTGATTGGGGCCAACGACATCGTGAACCCGGATGCGCAGGAAGATCCGGACAGCCCGATCGCCGGTATGCCGGTGCTCGAGGTCTGGAAGGCTGAAACCTCGATCGTCATGAAACGTTCGATGGCTTCCGGTTACGCTGGTGTCGACAATCCGCTGTTCTACAAAGAAAACAATCGCATGTTGTTTGGCGATGCGAAGAAAATGCTGGATGAAGTTCTGACGACTCTTGAGTCCAGAGACTGATAGCATGCTTCAAAAAAAGCCCGCATAAGCGGGCTTTTTTATTGGGTTTTTGCGGTGCTGATTTATCATAAAGAGAGAGAAAAGCGAATGCTTACCTGCTCCAATAACCAGGCTGGCTGTACATCGCTTTTAAATGTGAGATGAACAAACGCACCTTGGCCGGGACGTTTCGCTGTTGCGGATACACCGCCATGATGTCGTATTCGGGAATCGCGTAATCATCGAGCACCGTTTCCAGCAAGCCGCTTTCCAGCTGGCTTTGAATCTCCCAGACGGAGCGCCAGGCAATGCCCAGGCCTTCGGTCATCCAGCGATGCAGCAATTCACCGTCGTTGCAGTCCAGGCTGCCCTGCGCGCGCACGGATACGGTTTTGCCGCGATGATTAAAATACCAGCCGCGTTGCTGTCCGCCTTGAAGATTGAAGGATAGGCAATTATGATTAGCCAGATCATCCAGCGTTTTTGGCTTGCCATGTTTCCTGAAGTATTCCCGTGTGCCGCATACCACGCGTTTATTGGCGGCAAGATTGATGGCAACAAAATTGGGTTCGATGTTGCCGCCGATACGAATACCCATGTCATAACCTTCTTGCACCAGATCGACGACGCGATCGGTCAGGTTGAATGACATTTTGAGGCCGGGATGTTGTTCCAGAAATTCCTGGGCGTATGGAGCTACGTGCTGACGACCGAAAGAAGCCGGGGCGGAAATGATCAAATGCCCGGTGACTTTGTTGTGGCCTGCGGAGAGTGCGCTTTCCGCCAGATCCAGTTCTCCCAGCATTTTGCGGCAATGTTCCAGGTAGACGGAACCTTCTTCGGTAAGAGCCAGCCTACGTGTAGAGCGATGCAGTAGGCGAACGCCGAGACGTTTCTCCAGGGAATCAATGCGGCGCCCGACCATTACGGGCGTGACCTGCAAGGCCAATGCGGCGGCGGCGAAGCTGTTATGCTCGACCGCCATCACAAAGGCTTCTATCTGTTTGAGCTTATCCATTCGATACTTTAAGTATTTAATTGGTTAATTAATAGTCCTATTCTAAATTTAACGCATTAGAATTACTATAGGCATCAGGAAAATTTCATTTCAATGGAGATACAGTAATGGCAAAGATGACAGCAGCCCAGGCAGCAGTTTGGGTAATGCAGAAAGAAGGCATTGATCAGGCGTTCGGCGTACCAGGCGCAGCGATCAATCCGTTTTACTCCGCGATGCAAAAGCAAGGCACGATCAAACACATTCTGGCACGCCACGTAGAAGGCGCGACACACATGGCTGAGGGTTACACCCGCGCCAAATCCGGCAACATCGGTGTGGCCCTCGCTACCTCGGGCCCTGGCGGCACAGACATGATCACCGGTCTGTACTCGGCAATTGCGGATTCGATTCCTATCTTGTGTGTCACTGGTCAAGCGCCACGTGCACGTTTGCACAAGGAAGATTTCCAGGCTGTTGATATCGAGTCGATCTCGAAGCCAGTAACCAAATGGTCGGTGATGGTTCGCGAGCCTGCATTGGTTCCGCAAGTGTTCCAGCAAGCATTCCACATCATGCGTTCGGGCCGCCCAGGTCCAGTGCTGATCGATTTGCCATTCGATGTGCAAGTTGCTGAAATCGAATTCGATCCGGATCTGTACGAGCCATTGCCAGTCTACAAACCGGCGGCAAGCCGCAAGCAGATCGAACGCGCAATCAGCATGCTGAACGAAGCAGAACGTCCATTGCTGATTTCCGGCGGTGGCGTGATCAATGCAGACGCAACGCCGTTGATGCTTGAATTCGCTGAGTTGGTCAATGTTCCTGTCGTTCCAACCCTGATGGGCTGGGGTACAGTACCTGATGATCATCCACTGATGGTCGGTATGGTTGGCCTGCAAACCTCGCACCGTTACGGTAACGCGACGATGCTGGCTTCGGACTTCGCCTTCGGTATCGGTAACCGTTGGGCTAACCGTTTCACCGGTTCGATCGACGTCTTCACCAAAGACCGTAAATTCGTACACATCGACATTGAACCGACACAAATCGGTCGCGTGTTTGGTCCAGACCTCGGTATCACTTCCGACGCTGGCGCAGCACTGAAATTGATGATCGAAGTAGCGAAAGAATTGAAAGCTGCCGGCAAACTGAAAAACCGTGATGCATGGTTGGCCGAGTGCCAGGAGCGCAAACGCACGATGTTGCGTAAAACCGATTTCGATGTAACGCCAATCAAGCCACAACGCGTTTACCAAGAAATGAATGCAGTGTTCGGAAAAACAGCGCGCTATGTTTCGAACATCGGTTTGTCGCAAATCGCTGCCGGTCAATTCCTGCACGTGTACAAAGAACGTAACTGGATCAACTGCGGTCAAGCAGGTCCGTTGGGCTGGACTGTTCCAGCTGCTCTGGGTGTCCGGGCTGCCGATCCAACCAGCGAAATCGTTGCGATCACAGGCGATTACGACTTCCAGTTCCTGATCGAAGAATTGGCAGCCGGCGCGCAGTTCAACCTGCCATACATCCACGTGTTGGTTAACAACTCGTACCTGGGCCTGATCCGTCAAGCACAACGTATGTTTACGATGGATTACTGCGTATCGCTGGCATTTGACAACATCAACTCGACCGAAAACGCTTCGTACGGTGTTGATCACGTTAAAGTTACTGAAGGTTTGGGTTGCAAAGCAATTCGCGTCTACAACCCGGACGATATCGCTCCAGCACTGAAAAAAGCGCAAGAGTGGATCAAGGAATTCAAGGTGCCAGTCGTTGTTGAAATCATTCTCGAACGCGTAACCAACATCGCGATGGGTACTGAAATCAACGCGATCAATGAATTTGAAGAAATTCTCGACGTTAAGGGTGCTTAAGATGACGAAACTTGCTGCTAATCTGACGATGTTGTTCAACGAGGTTCCATTCATGGACCGCTTTGAACAAGCTGCAAAGAATGGCTTCAAAGGCGTTGAATTTTTGTTTCCATACGATTTCCCGGCGGCTGATGTTGCTGCGAAATTGAAGGAAAACAATCTGGAAATGGTCTTGCACAATCTGCCGGCCGGTAACTGGGCTGGTGGTGAGCGCGGTATCGCCTGTCATCCTGACCGTGTTGAAGAATTCAAGGCCGGTGTCGACAAGGCAATTGAATACGTCAAAGTGCTCGGCACCAAACAGGTCAATATCCTGTCCGGTATCGTGCCTGCTGGCGTAACGCATGAACAAGCAGAAGCGACTCTGGTTGCGAACTTGAAATATGCGGCTGCCAAATTGAAGGCAGAAGGTATCCCACTGTTGATCGAAGCGATCAACACATTCGATATCCCTGGCTTCTTCCTGACCGGTACCAAACAGACTCTGGACATCATTGCCAAAGTTGGTTCGGACAACCTGTTCTTCCAATACGACATCTATCACATGCAACGCATGGAAGGTGAACTGGCGAGCACGATGAAGAACAACCTTGCGGTCATTCCTCATCTTCAGCTGGCCGACAATCCAGGTCGTTTTGAACCAGGCACAGGTGAAATCAACTACACCTTCCTGTTCAAGTTCCTGGATGAAATCGGTTACAAGGGTTGGATCGGTTGTGAATACAAGCCTAAAGCTGGTACGGTAGAAGGATTGGGCTGGCGCGCTGCGCACGGCCTATAATGTAACGCGCCTTATACGATAATGAGCGGTCCGAAATGGGCCGCTCATTATTTCTACAGGTGTCCGCAGCAATTACACTTAATCAAAATCAGGAGTCAATCATGGCAAAAGTTGGATTTATCGGTTTGGGAATCATGGGCGCACCAATGGCGCTGAACCTGCAAAAGGGTGGTCACCAACTGTTTTTGCATGATCAAAAAGCACCAGCACAAGAATTAGTCGATGGCGGCGCAACCGTTTGCGCATCCGGTGCTGAAGTCGCAAAAAATGCAGACATCATCATCACCATGGTGCCGGATACCCCGCACGTGGACGCAGTTCTGTTTGCTGAAAACGGCGTTGCAGCTGGTTTGTCCAAAGGCAAAATCGTGGTCGACATGAGCTCGATCTCGCCTATCGCCACCAAAGAATTCGCGAAAAAAATCAACGCACTGGGTTGCGAATATCTGGATGCACCAGTATCCGGTGGTGAAGTCGGCGCAAAAGCAGCTTCGTTGACCATCATGATTGGCGGTTCGGAAGCAGCATTTGCAACCGTCAAACCATTGTTCGAATTGATGGGCAAAAACATCACTCTGGTCGGCGGTAACGGCGACGGTCAAACCACTAAAGTGGCTAACCAGATCATCGTTGCATTGAACATCCAGGCGGTTGCCGAAGCACTGTTGTTTGCTTCGAAAGCCGGTGCAGATCCAGCGAAAGTTCGTCAAGCACTGATGGGCGGTTTCGCTAACTCGCGCATTCTGGAGGTACATGGCGAACGCATGGTTAAACGTACCTTTAACCCAGGCTTCCGTATCGAACTGCATCAAAAAGATTTGAACCTCGCATTGCAAGGTGCTAAATCCATGGGCGTTTCGCTGCCAAACACAGCTGCTACGCAAGAGCTGATGAATGCATGCGCAGCCAATGGCATGAGCGGTCTCGATCACTCGGCATTGTGCCGCGCGATTGAAATCATGTCGAACCACGAAATCGCCAAGGCGTAATTTCGTTTCGATAGCATGAGCACTTCAACCGGCATTGCATGCAAGTGCAATGCCGGTTTGATTCTCGCGGTTTTTGCGCGCAGTGAATCAACGCAGTGAAGTAAGAAACGCATCACATAGTTTGCATCACAAGATTTAATACGTACTTTCCAATTCTTAGGAATATTCTCGCCACATGTCGATAGCCCCACGTCAGTTTTTAAACGACCTGTATGCAACAGCGGTAGAAGCCGTGAGCGCACAGAAGTGCATGCCCGCTTATCTGCCCAAGCAATCGGTCAAAGGCCGCACCTTGGTGATCGGTGCCGGTAAAGGCGCCGCTGCAATGGCCAAGGTGGTTGAAGATACATGGCCAGGCAAAGTAGAAGGTTTGATCGTTACGCGTTACGGCCATGGCGCTGACTGCAAGCAGATTGAAGTTGTCGAAGCCGCCCATCCGGTACCGGATGAAGCAGGCCGCCAGGCTGCCGGCCGCATGCTCGAACTGATTCAAGGTTTGACCGAAGACGATTTGGTGTTGTGCCTGATTACCGGTGGCGGTTCCGCGCTGCTGAGCTTGCCGGGTGAAGGCATTTCACTGGAACAAAAACAGGCTTTGAACAAGGCACTGCTGAAAAGTGGTGCAACGATTTCCGAAATGAACTGTGTGCGCAAGCACCTTTCATCCATCAAGGGCGGTCGCCTCGGTCTGGCTTGTGCTCCGGCACGCGTCGTGACGCTGCTGATTTCCGATGTACCTGGCGATGATCCTGGCGTGATCGCCAGTGGTCCAACCTTGCCTGATCCAACGACTTGCGCAGAATCGCTCGCGATCCTGAAAAAATACAAGATCGAAATTCCAGACAACATCTTGCAGCATCTCGAATCCGGCGCAGGCGAAACACCGAAGCCAGGCGACGCACGCTTCGCACGCAATGAACACCACGTGATCGCGACTGCACAACATGCGCTGGAAGCAGCAGCAGAAAAAGCCCGCGCTGCCGGTATTACTCCATACATTTTGTCTAACGATCTGGAAGGCGAATCGCGCGATGTCGGTTCCGTCCATGCTGCGTTGGCTAAGCAGGTTGCCAAGTACGGTCAACCATTTGCCAAACCTTGCGTGATCTTGTCCGGCGGCGAAACCACGGTCACAGTGCGCGGCAAAGGTCGCGGCGGGCGCAATGCGGAATTCCTGTTGAGCCTGGCAGTTGCATTGAATGGCGCGCCTGATATTTATGCGCTCGCATGCGATACCGATGGTATCGATGGTTCGGAAGATAATGCCGGCGCGATCTATCAACCGGATTCGATCGCACGTGCTGACGCTGCAGGGCATAACGCAAAAGCGATGCTGGAAAACAATGACGGTTACGGTTTCTTCAGTGCGTTGGGTGATTTGATTGTCAGTGGCCCGACACGTACTAACGTTAACGATTTCCGCGCCATCCTGATTTTGTAATTTCGGATTTGTAATTTACTGCCTGCTATGTTGCGAGTGCACGCATAGCGGTATCGATTTTTTAATTTTCATTTAAGAAGAAGACCTGTCATGAGACGTAATCGCAAAGCAAAAATCGTTGCTACCCTGGGCCCAGCAAGTGGTGATGTAGAAACTATCAGCGCATTGTTTGAAGCTGGCGTGGATATGTTCCGCTTCAACTTCAGCCACGGTTCGCACGAGGATCACCGCGCGCGTCACGAAATTGTTCGTGGCCTGGAAACCAAGTACGGCCGTCCTGTTTCGATTCTCGCTGATTTGCAAGGTCCGAAGATCCGTCTGGGCACCTTCACCGGCGATTCGGCTATTCTGAAAGAAGGCGAACAATTCGTGCTCGACCGCAACGAAGCGCCAGGCGACGCAACGCGTGTGTACCTGCCGCATCCTGAATTGTTTGCTGCCGTTGCAGCTGGTCAGAATCTTCTGTTCGACGACGGCAAAATTCGCGTCACGATCGAAAGCAACTCGGGCGAAAGCATCGTCACTCGCGTGACTACCGGCGGCAAGATTTCTAACCGCAAAGGCGTCAACGTTCCTGACGCAATCCTGCCAATTCCTGCAATGACACCGAAAGATCTGGTCGATCTGGAATTCGCTTTGTCGCTGGGTGTGGACTGGGTTGCGCTGTCGTTCGTGCAACAAGTTTCCGATATTGAAGATGCACGCAAGATCATTGGTGATCGCGCTCTGATTCAATCGAAGATCGAGAAACCAGCTGCGATGCTGGACATCGATGCAATCTGCAAAGCATCCGATTCCGTCATGGTTGCCCGTGGTGATCTTGGCGTTGAACTGCCGATCTCGCAAGTACCACGTGCACAGAAAGAAATCATTCGTGTTTCGCGCAAGTACGGCCGTCCAACCATCGTTGCCACGCATATGCTGGAATCGATGACTGAGTCGCCAATGCCAACTCGCGCAGAAGCTTCGGACGTCGCCACTGCGATCTATGAAGGCGCCGATGCCGTCATGCTGTCGGCTGAATCGGCCAGCGGTAAAAATCCGGTTCGTGCGGTGCAAATGATGGATGCCATCATCAAGGAAGTGGAATCCGATCCGGTTTACCGCAACCTGCTGGATGCGCAACAAGTTGCGCCACGTGCAACGCCGGAAGATGCGATCTGCATCGCCTTGCTCGACACAACCACGTCACTCAACGCCGCATGTACTGTGACTTACACCAAGTCAGGCAGCACCAGCATGAGCGCCGCGCGTGTTCGTCCAAACACATCTATTCTCAGTATCACGCCGGAACTCAAAACCGCGCGTCGTCTGGCATGGGTATGGGGTATACACTCGATCGTCGGCAAAGACGTGCATTCGGTTGATGAAATGGTCAGCGAAGCTGTGACCGCAGCTGTGAGCGAAGGCTTCGCCAAAAAAGGCGAATACATCGCTATTTCGGCTGGCCTGCCATTCGGCGAATCGGGCACGACCAATCTCTTGCATATCGCAACAGTGAAGTAATCTGAAGTAAGAGTTTTGACCGAAGAACTTTGAAGCAAGACAGTTTCTGAAAGACGGCGCTTGCCGTTTTTCAGAACTGACATGAATGAGTTGTTGAGTTGCAATACTCATTCATGTCAGATGTAAAAATTTGACCCGGGTCAATTGACTATGCAGTGTTATTGCATAGACTACGCGTTGTAGTTTGATTCACCTGTTGTAGATGTAAAAGCTAGGGGTCCTAGGCAGATGCGTTTCGCATCTGCCGGGTGAGAAAAACCCTTGAACCTGATCTGGATAATGCCAGCGAAGGGAAGCTACCGAGAACGTGTATTGCATCCGGCATTCGAATTGTATTTCGTCGATGCCCAAACTGAATACGATGCAGGTTCCCGAAACCTCCTTAGCTGGCTCCAAGCCAATTTGAAGTTAGCCAAGGAGCCAAAATGAATGCCAATCCGAAATTCCTGTCCGCTACCGCCACGGTAGATGAAGCAGCGATCCAACCATTACCAAATTCCACTAAAGTTTATATTCAAGGTTCACGCCCGGATATTCGCGTGCCTATGCGCAAGATCACGCAGTCTGATACTGCAGCCTCGTTCGGCTTTGAAAAAAATCCGGCAATCTATGTCTACGATACGTCCGGTCCTTACACCGACCCTGAAGCCAGGATCGATATCCGTTCAGGCCTAGCTACCCCACGTTTGCCGTGGATACTGGAACGCAAGGACACTGAAGAACTAGCCGGTCCGACATCGGAATACGGTATCGAGCGTTTGAATGATCCCAAGCTGGCTGAATTGCGTTTCAATCTGCATCGCAAACCGCGCCGTGCGCTGGCGGGAAAAAATGTCTCGCAGATGCATTACGCACGTCAGGGCATCATCACGCCGGAAATGGAATACGTTGCGATTCGTGAAAACATGAACCGCCGCGCGTATCTGGAAGAGCTGAAACATTCCGGGCCCAAAGGTGAAAAGCTCGCCGAGCTGATGGATCGTCAACATCCGGGCCAATCATTCGGTGCATCGATTCCGCAAGAGATTACTGCTGAATTCGTACGCAGCGAAATCGCCCGCGGCCGCGCGATCATCCCTGCCAACATCAATCATCCGGAAATCGAACCGATGATCATCGGCCGTAACTTCCTGGTCAAGATCNNCAACATCGGCAACTCGGCAGTCACATCTTCGATAGGTGAAGAAGTCGAAAAAATGACCTGGGCAATTCGCTGGGGTGGCGACAATGTGATGGATTTGTCGACCGGTAAACACATCCACGAAACGCGTGAATGGATCATTCGCAATTCGCCTGTGCCTATCGGTACTGTGCCGATTTATCAGGCGTTGGAAAAGGTCAACGGCAAGGCTGAAGACCTGACATGGGAAATCTTCCGCGACACCTTGATCGAGCAAGCAGAGCAGGGTGTCGATTACTTCACGATCCACGCCGGCGTGTTGCTGCGCTATGTGCCAATGACGGCGAAACGCCTGACCGGCATAGTGTCGCGTGGTGGTTCCATCATGGCGAAATGGTGTCTTGCGCATCACAAGGAATCCTTCCTGTACGAACACTTCGAAGACATCTGCGAAATCATGAAAGCGTATGACGTGTCGTTCAGTCTCGGCGACGGTTTGCGTCCGGGTTCTATCTACGATGCGAACGACGAAGCGCAACTCGGCGAACTGAAAACACTGGGCGAGTTGACGCAGATCGCATGGAAGCATGACGTGCAAGTGATGATCGAAGGCCCGGGCCATGTGCCTATGCATCTGATCAAGGAAAACATGGATCTGCAACTGGAGCAGTGCCACGAAGCGCCGTTCTATACGCTGGGACCATTGACCACTGATATCGCGCCAGGTTACGACCACATCACGTCCGGCATAGGCGCAGCGCAAATCGGCTGGTACGGTACGGCGATGCTCTGCTATGTAACGCCGAAAGAACATCTGGGTTTGCCGAACAAGGTCGACGTCAAGGACGGCATCATCACGTACAAGATCGCCGCGCATGCTGCTGATTTGGCAAAAGGTCATATCGGTGCGCAGATACGCGACAATGCATTGTCGAAAGCGCGTTTCGAATTCCGTTGGGACGATCAATTCAACATCGGTCTCGATCCGGACAAGGCACGCGAATTCCATGATGAGACTTTGCCGAAAGACTCCGCCAAAGTTGCGCATTTCTGTTCCATGTGCGGCCCGCATTTCTGCTCGATGAAAATCACACAGGAAGTACGCGAATACGCAGCTCAGCAAGGCATCACTGAAATTCAGGCTTTGAAAAAAGGCATGGAAGTGAAGTCGATTGAGTTTGTAAAAAACGGTTCGGAAATTTATCAAAAACAATAATGCTCAATATTGAAATAACGATAGCACTCAATGGCGCTAACCATAGCCTCGACGCGCATAAAAACGTGGAAGAGTTGATTGACAACTTGTCGTTGTCAGGCAAGGCAGTCGCCGTTGCGATCAATCGCGAAATCGTGCCACGTAATCTGTGGCAGCAGCGGCAATTGCAATCGGCTGACCAAGTCGATATCGTGCGCGCTATCGGTGGCGGTTGATTATTGAAGCAAACACAAGGCAGTCACAAGCTGCCTTGTGTGTTTTTACGTATCTACTTGAATCATCGAAACAGGACCACACATGACTACTCAAGCATTCCCTGACGCACCCTTCGTCATCGCCGGCACCACCTATCGCTCGCGTTTGCTGGTCGGTAGCGGCAAATACAAGGATTTGCCCGAAACACGGGCAGCCAGCCTGGCCAGCGGCGCACAAATCGTCACCGTCGC
>DGBN01000061.1 GCA_002384815.1 Oxalobacteraceae bacterium UBA4003
CGCCGGGCTACCCCCGGCAACTGAATCTGACCGAAGGATGAACAACATTAGCTATCTCTAGCCGAGAACAGAGAGGCATCTCTGGATTCCCGCTTTCACGGGAATGACAACAAAACCAAACACAAATAAAAAATGCCGTTCAGTGCAACACACTGAACGGCATTTTCAATACAGACCAAACAAACGTTTACTTCAAACGTTTATCGCGTTCAATCAACGCATAAGCCGAATGGTTATGTATGGACTCAAAATTCTCCGCTTCCAGCGTATAAGCCAAAACACGCTCTTCATTATTCAACATCACGGCAACATCGCGCACCAGATCTTCGACAAATTTTGGATTGTCGTAGGCACGTTCAGTCACATACTTTTCATCCGGACGCTTCAACAAACCATACAGTTCGCACGAAGCCTGCTCTTCAATTTTTGCGATCAGTTCTTCAACAACCAGATCACCATTCAATACCGCGTTCACCGTAATGTGCGAGCGCTGATTGTGCGCGCCGTAAGCAGAAATTTGTTTCGAACATGGGCACAGGCTGGTCACCGGAACCAGAACCTTCAAGGTGATTTCCAGTGCGCCGTTCTTGATTTCGCCCGTCAGACCAACTTCATAATCCATCAAGCTTTGCACGCCGGATACGGGTGCAGTCTTGTTGATGAAATACGGGAACGACACTTCAATCCGGCCAGCCTCGGCATCCAGCAAGACCAGCATTTTTTGCATCAGTTCGGTGAAGGCTGGAACATCGAAAGGCTGCGTATTGTCTTCGAGCAGCGCGATGAAGCGCGACATGTGCGTGCCTTTTTGCTCTTCGGCCAATTGCACATACATATTCCAGGTGCCGACCGACGGCTGTACGCCAGACGACGTTTTGAGCGTGATCGGATAGCGCACGCCTTTGACGCCTACACGTTGGATGGCGATATGCCGGGTGTCCGGCGTGCTTTGCACATCGGGGATAGTGCTCAAACCGAGATCGCGAGTATTCATTTTAAAACCTGTCCTGTCGGCGCAGAGCCGAAATAAGTACTGCTTACTGCTTGTTATTGACGACCAGCCTAGGCTCGTCTTTGGAAAATCGTTGCCGAATTGAAACAGCAATCCCTTTTGCATCCAGGCCACATGCAGCCAATAACTGACCTGCATCGCCATGATCGATAAATTGGTCAGGCAAACCCAGATTCAATAGCGGTTTGACGATACCTTCTGCTGCCATCGCTTCTGCAACTGCAGCACCCGCTCCACCCATGATCGAACCTTCTTCCACAGTCACCAAGGCATCATGCGTTGCTGCCAGGCGTTTGAGCAATTCGATATCCAGCGGTTTGACGAAACGCATGTTCACCACTGTCGCATCCAGCTCTTCACCGGCCAACAAGCCAGGTGCAACCATCGTGCCGAATGCCAGTATCGCAATGCTTTTTCCTTCGCGGCGGATTTCGCCTGTACCTAGCGGAATCGTTTCCAGGGTGTTCGCCACCTTGGCGCCTACGCCACCGCCGCGCGGATACCGCACTGCAGCAGGTCCATTGTATTGGAATCCGGTCGAGAGCATCTGACGGCACTCGTTTTCGTCCGAAGCCGCCATCACCACCATGTTAGGAATGCACCGCAAATAAGCAATATCGTAATTGCCAGCGTGGGTCGCGCCATCGGCACCGACCAGACCTGCTCTATCCAGCGCGAAAGTCACGTTCAGATTCTGCAATGCAACGTCATGAATCAGTTGATCGTAAGCACGTTGCAAAAACGTTGAATAAATCGCCACTACCGGTTTCAAACCTTCGCAGGCCATGCCGGCGGCAAAAGTCACCGCATGTTGTTCGGCAATGCCGACGTCGTAGTAGCGATCAGGAAAGCGGCGCTCGAATTCGACCATGCCCGAGCCTTCACGCATCGCCGGCGTAATGCCGATCAACTTGTCGTCTGCCGCCGCCATGTCACACAGCCAGTCTCCGAACACACTGGTGTAAGTCACTTTTTTCGCCACAACTGGTTTGATGCCTTCAGCCGGATCGAATTTACCCGGGCCGTGATACAGCACCGGGTCGGCCTCCGCCAGTTTATAGCCCTGACCTTTTTTCGTCACAACGTGCAGGAACTGCGGGCCTTTCAGATTCTTCAGGTTTTGCAGAGTCGGGATCAGCGAATCAAGATCGTGACCGTCGATAGGACCTATGTAATTGAAACCGAATTCCTCGAACATGGTGGCTGGCACGATCATGCCTTTGGCATGCTCTTCGAAGCGTTTTGCCAACTCGCGCACAGGAGCAGGCAGCACGGTTTTACCAACGTTTTTTGCCGCCGCATAAAACTGGCCCGACATCAAACGCGCCAGATAACGATTCAAGGCACCGACCGGCGGCGAGATCGACATATCGTTATCGTTCAATATCACCAGCAAATTGATGTCATCGTGGATGCCTGCGTTATTCAGCGCTTCAAACGCCATGCCGGCCGTCATCGCGCCATCGCCGATGACGGCAATCGCGTGGCGGTTTTCACCCTTGGTTCTAGCAGCCAGCGCCATCCCCAATGCAGCGGAAATCGAAGTCGACGAATGCGCGGTACCGAAGGTGTCGTAAACACTTTCATCGCGCCGCGGAAAACCCGAGATGCCGTCGCGCTGGCGCAGACTGTGCATCTGGTCACGCCGGCCGGTCAGTATCTTGTGCGGATAGGTTTGATGGCCGACATCCCAGATGATGCGGTCTTCCGGCGTGTTGAACACATTATGCAAGGCGATCGTCAATTCGACCGTACCAAGATTGGACGACAAGTGCCCACCGGTTGCCGACACGGATTCCAGCACAAACGCACGCAACTCATCCGCCAGCTGCTTGAGCTGTGGACGTGTGAAATGCCGCATATCGGCCGGGTCATTAATTGTTTCAAGCAAATTCATCTAGGCCTTCCGCTGCACGATCAAATCCGCGAGTTCTCGCAGGCGTCGCGCCTTATCTCCAAACTGCTCCAGCGCACGATGAGCTTCCATGCGCAATTTTTCCGCCAGGGCCTGCGATTGCGCCAGCCCCAGTATTGATACATAGGTCGGCTTGTTGTCGGCCGCATCCTTGCCCGCCGTTTTACCTAAAGTGACCGAATCTGCCGTCGCATCCAGCACATCGTCGACCACCTGAAACGCCAAACCAATCGCGCTGGAGTACTGATCCAGCGCAGCTACCTCATTCTCAGACAAAGCTTTGCCGGCCAATGCCCCGAGCAATACCGACACCCGCAACAGGGCGCCGGTTTTCAGCGTGTGCATCTGCTCCAGATCCTGCAGCGACAAGGACAAACCCACGCTCGCCAGATCAATCGCCTGACCGCCACACATACCGAGCGAACCAGATGCCTTGGCGAGCAAACGCACCATAGACAACAGACGTGCCGACTCAAGCCGGCCATCGGCCAAGACTTCAAATGCCTGCGACTGCAAGGCATCGCCAACCAGCAAGGCGCATGCTTCGTCGTACTTCACATGCACGGTCGGCTTGCCGCGCCGCAGCGCATCGTCGTCCATGCACGGCATATCATCATGCACCAGCGAATACGCATGTACCATTTCAACTGCAGCGGCAGCGCGTGCCAGTTCTGCGGCATCTGCATCGAACAAGGCACCGGCCGCATGCACCAGCAGGGGACGCACACGTTTGCCGCCATCCAGCACTGCGTAATGCATCGCTTCGTGCAAACGCGCAGGCTTTTGTGTCACCGGCGGTAGAAACCTCACCAGTGCCACTTCCATCTCTGCCTGAATTGATTTCATCCAGCCTTCAAACGATTGCTCCGTCATTCATCCGCCTCAACACGCTCGGCGTTAAACGGTTTAAGCATGTCGCCTTCCAGTACCTTGACCTGACTGTCGACTTTTTCGAGTTGCGCTGCGCAGTACTTCACCAGCTCCGAGCCACGCTTGTAGGCCGCTACCGATGCTTCCAGCGGCAACTCGCCCGCCTCCATGCGTGCGACCAGTTGGTCGAGCTCTGCCATGGCCTCTTCAAAAGACGCAGGAAGTGCAGCAGTATTAGGTTTTTTGGACATAAGAATGGGAAAAAGGTTTAGCCCGTTATTTTAGAGCAATCCACACGCCACGGGGATAAACGGGGCTGCACACGGGGTGCGCAGATCAGGATAATCCCGGCTTTTATCAAAAATATTTTCTTTTTGATAATTATATAAATCGACAGGCGCCAAAAATCCGGCGCAACAGTCCCGGATTTGGACTCTCGGGTATAATCTTCGGTTCTGTCCAAAATTGCCTTTTATCCCGTTTGATCTAAGGTTTTTGCGGATTTTTCCCTCTAGGGTGCGGCAGGAATTTCGATGAGCACAGCTTTTCGCCTGCGTTAAAGTACCTGCTTGCTAGCAGGTGCTCCCTACCTACAGGGATGCAAAGGTGCAAATTAATTTGGAGGGTGGGGATGTCCGATCTGGCTAATCTCGCCAAACTCGCGCGCTCTAACGCGCAACTTCCAGTCAACGTCTATTTTGACGAAGTGCTGTTGAAGCAGGAAATTCAGCAATTGTTCCGCGATGGCCCGCGCTATGCGGGACATGAATTGATGGTGCCGAATGTCGGCGACTTTGCCACGCTCGCGTGGGAAAACGAAGGCCGCATGCTGGTACGCAATCCGCAAGGCATCGAATTGCTGTCCAACGTCTGCCGCCATCGCCAGGCGAAAATGTTCAATGGCCGCGGCCATGCGAGCAACATCGTCTGCCCATTGCATCGCTGGACTTACGATCTCAAGGGTGAATTGATAGGCGCGCCGCATTTCGGCGAAACGCCTTGCCTGAACCTGTCCAACACACCGCTGCAAAACTGGAACGGCCTGCTGTTCGAACGCAATGGTGTTGACGTTGCAAAAATTCTTGGCAATCTTGGTGTCACCAAAGATCTCGACTTCAGCGGCTACATGCTGGATCACGTCGAAGTGCACGAATGCAACTACAACTGGAAAACCTTCATCGAGGTTTATCTGGAGGATTACCACGTCGAGCCCTTCCATCCGGGCCTGGGCAGCTTCGTCAGTTGCGATGATCTGAAATGGGAATTCGGCGATCAGTACAGCGTGCAAACCGTTGGTGTGCACAATGCGCTGGCCAAACACGGCTCACCGGCTTATCAAAAGTGGCAGGAGCAGATTCTGCAATTCCGCAAAGGTGAAACACCGCCCTACGGTGCGATCTGGCTGACGCTGTATCCGAACATCATGGTCGAGTGGTACCCGCACGTACTTGTCGTGTCTACCGTGTGGCCGGACGGCCCGCAAAAAACGCGTAACGTGGTCGAGTTCTACTATCCGGAAGAAATCGTTTTGTTTGAGCGCGAATTCATCGCCGCCGAACGCGCCGCCTATATGGAAACCTGTGAAGAAGACGATGAAATCGCCTTGCGCATGGATACCGGCCGCAAGATCCTGCTGGATAGAGGCGTCAACGAAGTCGGTCCATATCAGTCACCGATGGAAGATGGCATGCAGCATTTCCATGAATGGTATCGCCGCCAGCAGGACGTTTGAAAATGCGTAATGCGTTGCTGTGCGCGCATCACGCATGAACACCCCGCCGTTCCACCGGCACATCAACCTGCAGCATTCTCACCTCATCAATCATGCAATCACTCTGGATGCTCTTTGCCACCCTCGCCTTTTCGATCATGGGCGTATGTGTCAAGCTCGCATCAGAAACCTATACCGTCGCCGAGATCGTCATGTATCGCGGTTTCATCGGCATCATCTTCATCTATGCATTGATCCTGCAACAGGGCGGCACGCTTAAAACCAGGCTGGCATGGCAACATCTATGGCGTTGCGTAG
Organism: Oxalobacteraceae bacterium UBA4003; assembly: GCA_002384815.1. Classification (GTDB taxonomy): domain Bacteria; phylum Pseudomonadota; class Gammaproteobacteria; order Burkholderiales; family Burkholderiaceae_D; genus Oxalicibacterium. The sequence continues at coordinate 5,827 of DGBN01000061.1, forward strand.
TGGGCGTCACTTCATTGTGGCTATGGTTTTGCGCTATTGCGCTGCTGCCACTGGCGACCGCAATGACGCTCAATTACATGGCACCGATCTGGATCTCCGGGATACTGTTCGTGCTTGCCTGGCGCAGCGGCAAGCGACGCTTTGAATGGGGACTGGTCGCCGCCATCTTCATGAGTTTCGCCGGCCTGACCTTGCTGCTGCAACCATCGATACACGAGGACCAATTGATAGGCGCATTGCTCGGTTTGTGTTCCGGCGTCCTGTCGGCACTGGCATACCTGCAAGTACGTCATCTGGGCCAATTGGGCGAACCTGAATCGCGCGTCGTATTTTATTTTTCGGCAACCGGCTTTGTCGCCGGCCTGGCCGGCTGCCTGTTCGATGCCATGACCGGCGGGACAGCATTCACACTGCTGCGTCCGCACACCAGCTACGGCCTGGTATTACTGCTCGGCATAGGCGTGCTAGCCGCAATGGCGCAGATGGCCATGACGCGCGCCTATCGGCTCGGCAATACGCTGGTAACCGCCAATCTGCAATACACGGGCATCGTGTTTGCCAGCATATGGGGCATCCTGATCTGGAGCGATGTGCTGGGCTGGTTAAGCTGGCTCGGCATCGTCATTATTCTGGCGAGCGGCATCGTCGCCACGTTTTACAATATCCGAAACACGGCAGCGGGCAAAACCATGCCACCGGTTGATCCGATTGCGGCAGAGCTTTAAACCTGTTTCCCTTGCCTTGCCGCCATTGCGTAATGGCGCAATCATCGCTTACACATACAAGGATAGAACATGGCATACACGACATTGATTTCCGCCGACGATCTGGCCGAATACGTTTTCGCATCGAACTGGGTCGTGATCGATTGCCGTCACGATCTTGCGAATCCTGATTTCGGCCGTCAGGCTTATGCAGAAGGCCATATCCCCAACGCGCAGTTCGCCCATCTGGATGCCGACCTGGCCGGTGAAAAATCAGGCACGGACAAGGTTTTTCGTGGTCGCCATCCTTTACCCGATCGCGCAAGCTTCATCGCCACCTTGCGCCGCTGGGGCATCGACGACGACACGCAAGTCATCGCCTACGATGCACATGGCGGCATGTTCGCTGCGCGCTTGTGGTGGATGCTGAAATGGGTAGGGCACGATGCCGTTGCAGTTTTGGATGGCGGCTTGCAGGCATGGCAGGCATCCGGCATGTTTTTATCGACCGAGGCCGCGCCACGCACCCTGGGTACATTGGCGGACCAGCCATCGCTGGTCACATCCGTCAGCGCCGATGATTTGCTGCAAGGTTTGACTGTTTCCGCGTACGCCATCATCGATGCCCGTGCACCGGATCGTTTTCGCGGCGAGAATGAAACCATGGATCCGGTCGGCGGCCATATCCCGGGCGCGAAGAACCGCTTTTTCAAGGACAATTTGCAAGCCGACGGCCGCTTCAAATCTGCGGGTCAACTGCGTAGCGAATTCAGTGAACTGGTCAAGAACCCGGAAACCACAGTCATGCAATGCGGCTCCGGCGTCACCGCCTGCCACAATCTGCTGGCACTGGAAGTGGCAGGATTATCCGGCGCGGCACTGTATCCCGGGTCATGGAGCGAATGGTGCGCCGATCCATCGCGGCCTGTTGCACAAACCGTGTAGACACGATGCACTGTACTTCAGTGCGCGTGCGCACTCCCCGTCAGTAACACAACGACAGCGACACCAAGTGCAATCAACAGCACTTGCGGTATCGTTTCGCGCATCGATGCGCGACGCTGCATCTGCGGCATCAAATCGCTGACTGCGATGTAAATGAATCCTGACGAAGCGAATACCAGAACGTAGGGTATCCATGATTGCGCCTGATCCAGCAACAGGTAGCCAACCACCCCGCCCACGACCGCCATCAGACCGGAAATAATGTTGTACACATAAGCGCGCGTACGCGTAAAACCAGCGTTTAACAGCACGATGAAATCACCGATTTCCTGCGGAATTTCATGCGCGATAATCGCCAGCCCCGTCATGATGCCGAGATGTGGATCCGCCAGAAAAGCAGCGGCGATCAAAATGCCATCGGTGAAATTGTGCAGGCTGTCGCCCACCAGAATCATCCAGCCAGCCGTACCGGCTTCATGTGCATCGTGACCGTGGTGATGACCGTGCCCATCATGTTCATGATGATGCGAATGACGCAGGATGGCCATTTTTTCCAGCAGGAAAAATGCCAGCAAACCGCCCAGCAAGACCGCGAATAATGTGTGTGCATCGGCTTCGGATTCAAATGCTTCCGGCAAGGCATGCAGCAAGGATGTCGCCAGCAAAATTCCCACTGACAGGCTGACCATGCGATCAACCAGTTTCGACAACAGTGAAAAGGAAAACAGAGCTGCCGCGGAAATACTGAACACACCGGAAATGGCGGTGGTCAGCAAAATGGAAACGAGCGTGGAATTAATTTTGGATCTCGATTAAATGCAACAAGGTTGCAAATTAGAACATACCAAACCCATTTGAGCAATAAAAAAGCGATAGTGACATCCACTATCGCTTTTTTCGCAAGGCTAGAACACGTCAACCCACGCCGTGCATTTTGAACCAGGCCAGCGCATGCTGCCAACCTTCCCTCGCATCCGCCTCGACATAGCTAGGGCGATAATCGGCATGGAATGCATGGCCGGAATTCTTGAACACGATAAATTCCGATTTGCTGCTGCCCCTGGCAAGCGCATCCTTCATTTCCACCACGGTCGTGACTGGAATACCGCCATCTTGTGCGCCATACAAACCCAGTACCGGCGTCTTTAGCTTGGCAGCGATATCGACAGGGTAGGCAGGCGTGAATGGCGTACTGTTGCCGACCAGACGGCCGTACCAGGCAACACCTGCCTTGACCTTGGGATTGTGCGCCGAGTACATCCACGTGATGCGGCCGCCCCAGCAAAAGCCGGTAATGCCCAGCTTGTTCATATTACCGCCATTCGTCCTGGCCCATGCAACGACCGCATCCAGATCTGCCATGACCTGCGCATCCGGCACTTTGGTAATGACTTCCTTCTGCAATTCCGCAATTGTTTTGTATGCGCCCGGATCGCCTTGCCGGACAAACAGATTCGGTGCCAACGCCAGGTAACCCAACTTCGCAAAACGACGTGCGACGTCGGCGATATATTCATGCACGCCGAAAATTTCCGAGATCACCAGAATTACCGGCAGATTGGTTTTGCCTTCCGGCTGCGCGCGATACACCGGCACAGCCTGACCGTTGACCATCACCGCTACTTCACCAACAGTCAAACCTGCAGAGTCGGTCTTGACTACACTTTGCGCACACACAGGCAGCACTGCCGCTGCAAAACCAGTACCCAGAGCCGCCTTCATGAAGCCGCGTCTATCGACGCCATCAGACAAGGCGGTCTTTGCAACCAGGCTGTCGAAATCTTCTTGCAAATTTTCCATTGCAACTCTCCAGTGAGCAGTTCTGCATCTTGATTGAAAATATTCGCTGCCCTATACGCATGCGCCATGACAGCAAACGGCGAAATCGATATTCAAATCCATCGCATTGCATCCGCATGAATGATTAATGCGCTTCGTCCCAATTTTTACCAACACCAACTTCGGCAATCAAAGGCACTTTCAATTCTGCGACCTTGCGCATCAGTTCCGGCAGTTTCTCACGCACCAGCGCCAATTCGGTTTCCGGCACTTCCAGCACCAGTTCATCATGCACCTGCATGATCATTTTGGTTTGCAGCTTTTCTGCTTCCAGCCAGGCCTGCACAGCGATCATCGCCAGCTTGATCAAATCGGCTGCCGTGCCTTGCATGGGTGCATTGATAGCAGCGCGTTCTGCACCCTGGCGACGCGGCCCGTTGGGCGAATTGATTTCCGGCAGCCACAAACGACGGCCGAATACCGTCTGCACATAACCACGCGCTTTTGCTTCCAGCCGCGTGTCATCCATGTAACGCTTGACGCCGGAGAAGCGGTAGAAATATTTTTCGATATAGCTTTGCGCCGCCGAGCGTTCAATGCCGAGATTGCCGGCCAGCCCGAATGCACTCATGCCATAGATCAAACCGAAATTGATCACCTTTGCATAGCGGCGTTGCTCGCTGCTGACATCGCCACGTGCGACGCCAAAAATTTCTGCGGCAGTCGCGCGATGAATATCCTCGCCCTCGGCAAACGCACGCAGCATGTTTTCATCGCCCGAGATGTGCGCCATGATACGCAATTCGATTTGCGAATAATCAGCCGACACGATCACGCTACCGGGTGGCGCGATAAATGCTTCGCGTATGCGACGCCCTTCCGCATTGCGGATAGGGATGTTTTGCAGATTGGGGTCGTTTGATGACAAGCGTCCGGTCACTGCCACCGCCTGCGCATAATTCGTATGCACACGTCCGGTAGTCGGATCGATCATTTTCGGTAGCTTGTCGGTATAAGTCGATTTCAATTTCGACAGACCGCGGTACTCAAGCAGGAGCTTGGGCAAGGGGTAATCCTCCGCCAGCTTTTGCAGTACTTCCTCATCGGTGGATGGAGCGCCGGACGGCGTTTTCTTGACGACCGGCAGCTTCATCTTTTCAAAGAAAATTTCGCCTATCTGTTTGGGTGAACCCAGATTGAAAGGCTGGCCTGCGAGTTCGTATGCATGCTGCTCTATCCCCAACATGCGCTTGCCGAGTTCATGCGATTGTGTGGCGAGCAAGGCCGGATCTATCAGTACGCCATTGCGTTCCACCTTCTGCAACACGACGGCAGTAGGCAATTCTATTTTTTCATAAATGAAACTCAGACCCGCATCTGCAGCCACATGCGGAAACATGCGCTGATGCAGTTGCAGCGTAATGTCCGCATCTTCAGCCGCGTACTCGGTTGCACGAGCAATGTCGACCTGATCGAAACACAACTGAGATGCACCCTTGCCGCACACATCCTGAAACGTAATCGTCTTGTGGTTCAAGTGGCGCAAGGCGAGGCTGTCCATATCGTGACTGCGATGCGATTCAAACACATACGATTGCAGCAAGGTATCGTGCACTATGCCACGCAGAGCCACGCCGTGATTGGCGAAGATGTGGCTGTCGTACTTGAGGTTCTGCCCGACTTTCGCTTTGCTGACGTCTTCCAGCCAGGGGCGTAACTTTTTCAGTACCAGATCGCGCGACAATTGTTCAGGCGCATCCTGATAGCGGTGTGCAAGCGGAATATAAGCGGCGACGCCCGGCTCACAGCACAATGAAATTCCCACCAGCTGCGCCTGCATAGGCTCCAGCGAGGTCGTTTCGGTATCAAGCGCCGTCAGTTCGGCGGCATTGATTTTCTGCAGCCAGCGATCCAGATCAGCTACCGTCCATACCGTTTCATAGTGTTTCTCCACTTCCGGCACATCTTCGCCGAACAGTGCGCCTTGCGGTGCCAGTGCGGTGGTCGCAGCGATGGCTGCAGCATTGGCACTGCCGGGCGATGCGGTATCTTCCGTCAATTCGCGCAACCAGCTTTTGAAACCGTTGCGCTTGAAGAAGGCGATCATGGCTTCGGCGTCTTCCGGTTTTTGCGTCAGAGATTCCGGAATTTCAGTCATCTGCGCAGACAAGTCGCAATCGGTTTTGACAGTGATCAAGACCTTGGCTTGCGGCAACCAGTCCAGCGCACGTCGCAGATTTTCGCCCACCACTCCCTTGATTTCCGCCGCGTGCTCGACGATGCCGTCCAGCGTGCCGTATTGCGTCAACCACTTGACCGCCGTTTTCGGCCCGACTTTTTCCACCCCGGGCACGTTATCGACGGTATCTCCTATCAGCGTCAGGTAATCGACGATGCGTTCCGGCGGCACACCGAATTTGGCCTGCACGCCGTCACGATCGAGTATTTCACCGCTCATCGTATTGACCAGCGTCACATGCTCATTGACCAACTGCGCCAGATCCTTGTCACCGGTCGAGATCACCGTGTTCATTCCATGCCTGACTGCTGCCACCGCCAGCGTGGCGATCACGTCGTCGGCCTCGATGCCCTCCACCATCAGGATGGGCCAGCCCATCGCACGCACCGCTTCGTGTATCGGCTCGATCTGCCGCACCAGATCGTCCGGCATGGATGCGCGCTGTGCCTTGTATTCAGCGTACAGATCGTCGCGAAAAGTCTTGCCCTTGGCATCGAATACACACGCCATATACTCGGCATCCGGATAATCCTTGCGCAGACGGCGCAGCATATTGATCATGCCGTAGATGGCGCCGGTGGGCGCTCCTTCAGGTCCACGCAAATCCGGCATCGCATGGAAGGCACGATACAAATAACTGGAACCATCGACTAACAACAGGGTTTTATTCATAGGAATTCGGTAGGAAAAGCGGCCGACTGAAACAAGAGGCTTCATGGCAAACGGCTACGATTATGGCAGAGTTTGTGCAGCCGAATAATTCCGTACTACCGTTTCGGGCGCGGGCCGACGGGAGGACGCCTTCCCGGCGAAGATTGGCATTATGCAAAGCCCGCAGCATTCCGATGGGCGACAACATGCAGGCAGAACTATTTTCTACATGCATGAGCCGGTTTGCTACAATGAACTACATTGGTTTCCTTTCAACGTCGGCTTCTATATACATCATGCGCACATCCAAATTCTGGTCTCTTATTACGATTTCCGCAGCGGCAATCGCAATGCCTGTGATTGTCAGCGCACAAGACACGCCGTCAAGCAAGGATTTCGCACCGGCACCGCCGCAAATGGAGCGCCTGGAGGAAGGCGAAGCGCCTGCAGTGACGATACGCCAGCCGGACACGCAAAAGAAAATCACCGAAAAGAAATCGCAGGGAAAAGTCACTGAAGTAAAAGTGCAAACCGGCAAAACCACGTACTACGCCAAACCGAACGATCCAGCCGGCAGCGCGATGCGCGGCGACGGCCAAAGCGATGTCACGCGTCCGGTGCAATTTCAAGTCGGTGAATTCGGCCCGCCGAAAAGCATTCCGGCTACTGATCCCGCGCAGACTTTGCAGCCCGCACCTGCGCCCGCCAAGTAATTTTTGCATGCAATCCGCTCAAAAATAACGCAGGCAGCTGCGTTATTTTTTGTTTTTTGATCACAGGTATTTTTCTCTTATTTCCTCATGGCAGTATTTACTCCGGTCAGCCTGGATGACCTCACTTCGTGGATAGCGCAATTTGATCTCGGCCGCGCGCTGGCGATCAAGGGCATTTCATCCGGCATCGAAAACAGCAATTTTTTCATCACTACCGAGCGCGGCGAATATGTGCTGACGTTGTTTGAAAAACTCACGTTCGAGCAACTACCGTTTTATCTGAACCTGATGCGCCACTTGGCCGAAGGCGGCGTCTCGGTGCCTGCGCCTGTCGCCAATCGCAATGGTTCCATCATCAATGCCCTGCATGGCAAACCAGCCTCGATTGTGACCAAACTGGAAGGACACTGCCAGCTTGCACCCCAGCCTGAGCATTGCGCCGCAGTCGGCGCCATGCTCGCCTGCATGCACATGGCCGCAGAAGATTTTGAGATACGCCAGCCGAATCTGCGCGGGCTCGATTGGTGGAACGAAACCACGCCTATCGTCATGTCCTATCTTTCAGATAGCAACAAGCAGTTGCTGGCAACCGAAATAATTTTCCAGAATGCATTTGCCGATACCGATGCTTTCAGGGAATTGCCTAACGGCCCCATCCATGCCGACCTGTTCCGCAACAATGTCATGTTCGATGGCGAGCAACTGACCGGATTCTTCGATTTCTATTTCGCCGGTTGCGATACCTGGCTGTTCGATGTCGCTGTCACAGTCAACGACTGGTGTATCGATGTAGAAAGCGGCGAGCTGGATCAGGCCCGGGTACGCGCCATGCTGGATGCGTATCACGAGATACGCCCATTTACGGCAATAGAGCAAAACGCGTGGCAAACCATGTTGCGGGCCAGCGCATTGCGCTTCTGGCTGTCGCGCCTGTATGATTTCCATCTGCCGCGCGATGCAGAAATGCTGACGCCGCACGACCCCGCACATTTTGAACGCATACTGCGTCTGCGTATCTCGCAGGCTGCACCCGCACTTTTCACAACGGCTGGATGATGGAAAAATTACCTGCAAGCACCGGTTGGCTATGGGTCAAGGAAGGTTTTACCCTGTTCCGCAAGCAACCGGCCGAACTGTCTACGCTTTTCTTCGGCTACATGTTCCTGATGCTGGCTCTCGGCATCATTCCGGTCATCGGTCAATTGCTGCCGCTGATTCTGGTGCCGCTGTTTTCCATGACCTTCATGCATGCATGCGTGCATATCGAAACCGGAAAACGCGTGTATCCGAATCTGCTGCTGGTCGGCTTTCGTTCGCCGGCTGTACGTAATCTGGTCAAACTCGGCACGCTATATTTGGTAGCGGCCATCGTTGCGGTCGGTGCCTCCAGCCTGATTGATGGCGGCGTATTCTGGCAGGCAATCACCGGCCAGATCGCGCTGGATACGGAAACCGTGCGTAACTCCAACATGACGCTGGCAATGTTTTTTTCGGCTGCAGTGTACACGCCGGCCGCGATGGCATTCTGGTACGCTGCTCCACTGATCGCATGGCAAAACATGGGAGTGGGGAAAGCGATTTTTTACAGTTTCTTCGCCGTACGCCGGGCCGGCCGGGCATTTATTATCTACGGTTTGGCATGGGTAACCATCGGCATGATATTGCCGGTGATCGTGAGTTCTATCGTCGGCATGCTGCTGAACTCGTCAACCGCCTCCATTTTTCTTTTGTTGCCGATGTCGCTGGTACTGACCGTTATCATGTACTGCTCGTTTTATCCTACCTATACGCACTTGTTCGGCCCCGCGCCGGAACCGCTGCCGTCTTGAAAAAACGGCGATGCAGATGCGCTTGCGCCTGCATCGCCGAGCAGTTGTATCATCAAACTCAGCAGGCAAGCTTGTCCAGTTTGGCAATGCTCAAATCCAGCAATTTCATCCCGTTCCGCCCGAAGTTGATATGTGCACGAGCACTGCCGCCGCTGCCTTCTATATTGACGATCACCCCTTCGCCAAACTTGGCATGTGCAACCGATTCGCCTATGCGCCAGCCGATATCGCTTTTGACGATGTTTTGCGCAATCCTGTTGGATCCTGCACCAAGCGCGTCTTCCCACGCGGCCTTGGGATGTGCATACCAGTGATGCGCCTGCTGCTGCACTTTAGGCGACAGCCATTTCAATGACTCTTCCGGCATTTCATCGAAAAAGCGCGATTTCATGTTGTAACGCATCTGGCCATGCAGCATGCGCGTTTGAGAAAAACTGATATACAGCCTGCGTTTGGCACGCGTGATTGCCACATACATCAAACGCCGCTCTTCCTCGACCCCGCCCTCTTCCTTCTGCGAATTCTCGTGCGGGAACAAACCTTCTTCAAGACCGGTGATGAACACCGCGTCGAATTCCAGACCCTTGGCTGAATGCACGGTCATCAATTGCAGTGCATCCTGTCCGGCCTGCGCCTGGTTATCACCCGCTTCCAGCGACGCATGCGAGAGAAATGCCGATAAGGGCGACATCACCGCCGGCAAGGGCGCATCCGCATCCAGCACTTCAATACCGTCCTGCGTGGTAATGGCCGGACCTGCCATCTGTTCGCTGGTCGGCCCCATCAATGCAGGTGCATCGTGACCGAAACCTTCTTCCGAAACGAATAACGTCGCCGCGCTCACCAGCTGCCCCAGATTTTCTATCCGGTCAGCGCCTTCTTTTTCATTCTGATAGTGGGCGATCAAACCACTGGCATCGATTACCACCTGCACCATTTCCGGCAAGGGTAAATGCTGCGTTTCAAAGCGTGCGCCTTCTATCAATTTGACGAAGGCGCCGAGCGCAGTGCCTGCCTTGCCCGTGACATACGGCACCGCCGCATACAGAGAAATACCATACTGTCTGGCCGCATCCTGCAAGTGTTCCAGCGAACGCGCACCTATGCCGCGTGTCGGGAAATTCACTACGCGCAAAAAAGCAGAGTCGTTGTGCAGGTTGTCCATCAACTGCAGATACGCAATGGCATGCTTGACTTCGGCGCGCTCGAAAAAGCGTTGCCCGCCATATACGCGATACGGTATGCCGGCCGAAAACAATGCATGTTCGATCACGCGCGATTGCGCATTCGAGCGATACAGCACGGCAATCTCGCTACGCGTACCACCTTCTGCAATCAGGCTTTTCGTTTCTTCGATGATCCATTGCGCTTCCTGCAGATCACTGGTGGATTCAAAAATCCTTACCTGTTCACCATGCCCTGCATCGGTATGCAGATTCTTACCCAGACGCTTGGTATTGTTGGCGATCAGCATATTGGCGGTATCGAGAATGTGACCGTGCGAGCGATAATTCTGCTCCAGCTTAATCAGATTCTCAACCTTGAACTCGCGTTCAAAAGCACTCATATTGCCCACGTTCGCACCGCGAAAAGCGTAGATGCTTTGATCGTCGTCACCGACGGCAAACACGGCACCTTGCGTGCCAGCCATCAGTTTCAACCAGTTGTATTGCAGGTTATTCGTGTCCTGGAATTCGTCGACCAGAATATGCTTGAAGCGCGACTGATAATGCTCGCGCAGCGGCTGATTCCGGCTCAGCAATTCATAGGTACGCAACAACAGCTCGGCAAAATCAACCACGCCTTCGCGCTGGCATTGCTGATCGTAGATCTCATACAGTTCGACCATCTTGCGGTTGTAATCGTCGAACGCTTCGACCTCATGCGCACGCAAGCCGTTATCCTTGGCGCCGTTGATGAAGTACATCAGATTGCGCGGCGGATATTTCTCATCGTCGATATTGTTTGCCTTCAGCAAGCGCTTGATCATCGACAACTGATCCTGTGTATCCAGAATCTGGAACGTCTGCGGCAAAGCCGCATCGCGGTAATGCGCGCGCAACAGGCGATTGCACAAACCGTGAAACGTTCCTATCCACATGCCACGCGTATTGATAGGCATCATCGCCGACAGACGCGTCATCATTTCCTTCGCTGCCTTGTTGGTAAAGGTCACTGCGAGAATGCCGGACGGTGATACCTGCCCGGTTTGAATCAGCCATGCGATACGCGTCGTCAGCACACGCGTCTTGCCCGATCCGGCACCAGCCAGAATCAGGGCGGGTTGCGCAGGCAAGGTGACAGCGGCGAGTTGTTCGGGATTGAGATTGTGAAGAAGATTTTGCATCTATCGATTATAGCTGCCGCGAGGTGCTGATGCGCCGCTGATTACATGCAGTCACACTGTTAGCAGCAACGCCTTGCCCTGTCGGCAGGCAATATTCCTGACACAAAAAAATTGCCGGTCTTTCATTCAACACATTATGTCGAAGAAAGACCGGCAATCTGCATGTTTGCGTGCGACGGATGCGCGCGCAAACAAAAATTATTCGGCAAATAAATTGACGAAGGCACGCGCCGCAGCCTGCGGATCGCCAGCAAGATAGATGCTGCTGATGGCGGCAACCATATCCGCGCCATTCCCGACCAGCGGTGCCGCGTTTTCTTTCGTCATGCCGCCAATCACACAACTAGGCACCTTGCCCTGTTCTCTCCAGTGCGCGACGATCATGGCATCCGTCGTGACCGGATATTTCTTTACCTTCGATGGATAGAAGCCGCCGAAGGCCACATAGCTGGCGCCTGCCGCTTCTGCTGTATGCGCCATTTCCAGGCTGCCGTAACAGGATGCGCCCAGAATCTTTTGCGGGCCGATTGCCTTGCGTACTTCTGCGACCGCCATATCGGTGCCGCCTACATGGATACCGTCGGCATCCAGCTCCATGCACAGATCGATGTAGTCATTGATGATGAACGGGCATTGATAACTTTTGGCGAGCGCCTGCAGGCATTCAGCCTGCTCGCGACGCAAAGCAGCGTCCGCAGTTTTATGACGATATTGCAGCAAGCTGGCGCCGCCTTTCAGCGCCAGCTCGGTAATTTCCAGCAACTTGCGGGTGTCGTCCCAATCCGGGGTGACGAGATACAAACCTTGCATACTATTTTCCTGATGAATTTTATTTTTTACTTAACTACGCGTCCCGCCATGGGCGAAGACGGCGAAGCAGAGAAGCGTTTGGCAATGCGACCGGCAAGGTAGGCGTTGCGACCGGCAGCTATGCCCAGGCTCATCGCATGTGCCATGCGTACCGGGTCTTGCGCACCGGCAATCGCGGTGTTCATCAACACGCCATCGCAACCGAGTTCCATTGCGATCGCGGCATCCGATGCCGTACCGACACCGGCATCGACAATGACCGGGACTCTCGATTGTTCGATGATCAATGACAGATTCCAGGGATTGAGTATGCCCATGCCGGAGCCGATCAGGGATGCCAGCGGCATGATGGCGGCGCAGCCTATGTCTTCCAGCATGCGCGCTTGAATCGGGTCATCGCTGCAATAGACCATCACGTCGAAACCATCCTTGACCAAAGTCTCAGCTGCTTTCAGGGTTTCCGGCATGTTCGGGAACAGGGTCTTTTCATCGCCGAGTACTTCCAGCTTGCAAAGCTTGTGTCCACCCAGAATTTCACGGCCGAGTTGCAAGGTGTAGACCGCATCAGCGGCGTTGTAACAACCGGCTGAATTCGGCAACAGGGTAAATTCGGATGGCGGCAAGACATCGAGCAGGCTGGGTGCATTCGGATCCTGGCCGATATTGACGCGACGAATCGCGACGGTGACGATTTGTGC
>DGBN01000056.1:0-720 GCA_002384815.1 Oxalobacteraceae bacterium UBA4003
TCGCGAACAATAAATTTAGATGCAAGCATGGGGTAATAAGAAAGGAGAAAAGAGGAAATGGAAAGGATGCATCACATCACTTGCCGACGAATTAAAACCCAAGGCTGTCAAGGAGATCATCCACCTGCGCCTGGCCGGCAACCACATCGTTACCCACCGGATTGATTTGCGGTCCGTTCAGCAAACCGGTATCGACTTCGCGTTTGATTTCCGGCGGCGCATAATCGACCAGCAATTGCAACAGCTGCTGTTCCAGCCCGTGTGCCAGCTCGGTCACCTTCTTGATGACCTGCCCGGTCAAATCCTGGAAATCCTGCGCCATCATGATATTCATCAGATGCTGTTTGGTTTCTGCCGTTGCTGCTTGTGTTTGATTCAAATAAGCGAGCGTATTCTCGGCTACGGCGCGATATTTTTCTTCCGAAAACGCTGCCTGCAGTGTTTGCTGCCATTCGGCCGAGATGCTGGCGGCATCGGTTTGAATACGGTCTTGCAAGGGGCCGGCAGCTTCGGTTGCATTGAGCACACGTTGCGCCGCCTGCTCGGTCATGCGTGCCACGTAATCGAGGCGATCACGCGCATCCGGAATGTCATGTGCAGCACGTTCGACCAGCTGATCGAAACCCAGACCGCGCAGGCTATCGTGCAAGGTGCGCGTCATATGACCGACGCGCGACAATACCTCGTCGTGCGCCAGAGTCCCACGCTCGTCAGACATGG
>DGBN01000056.1:725-1036 GCA_002384815.1 Oxalobacteraceae bacterium UBA4003
ATGATGTTTTCCTTTTTCGCTTCTGCCGTCACCATCAGGACAGGCAATTTGGACAGCGCAGGATCGGCACGTATCTGCTGCAACATCGTCAGGCCATCCATATTCGGCATGTTCCAGTCGGAGACAACGAAATCGAACTGTTCGCTTCTCAGTTTGGTCAGCGCCATGACGCCGTCCTCGGCTTCATCGACATTGGTGTAACCCAATTCCTTCAACAGATTGCGCACGATGCGACGCATGGTTGAAAAATCATCGACCACTAAAAATTTGGTGTTTGGACCTGCCATGAATTACTCCATTAATTCTTTGTA
>DGBN01000056.1:1092-4651 GCA_002384815.1 Oxalobacteraceae bacterium UBA4003
GGCAAGGCATGCAGCGAGCCGACCTCGTGTGTTGCGCCGACTGCAATCGCTTCCCGCGGCATGCCGAACACCACGCACGACGCCTCGTCCTGGGCAAAATTATAAGCACCGGCATTTTTCATTTCCAGCATGCCGAGCGCACCATCCTTGCCCATGCCGGTCAGGATCACGCCGACCGCGTTTTTACCTGCATGCACGGCAGCGGAATGAAACAGTACTTCCACGGATGGACGATGGCGATTGACCGGCGGCCCCTGATCGAGTTGCGTCATGTAGTTGGCACCGCTACGCACTAGCTGCAAATGCGAATGACCCGGTGCAAGATAGGCGTGACCAGGCAGCACACGTTCTCCGCCTTCGGATTCCTTGACATCGATTTTGCATAGGCCATCGAGGCGTTGCGCAAACGATTTGGTAAAACCGGGCGGCATGTGCTGGGTAATCAGTATGCCCGGGCAATCGGACGGCATCTGCATCAGGAAATCCTTGATCGCTTCCGTGCCACCGGTCGAAGCACCGATGATGATCAGCTTTTCGCTACTTGTCAGCGGATTGCGTATCAGCGGCAGCACGCCGTCTCCAGCCGATTTGTGCGCTTCAGCCGGAAGCTTCCGCGCCTTGATGCACGCTTTGGAAGCGACGCGAATTTTGTCCGCAATCATTTCCGTGTATTCCAGCATGCCGCTCTGTATCGACATCTTCGGTTTGGTAACGAAGTCGATCGCACCCAGTTCCAGAGCGCGCAAGGTGATTTCCGAACCGCGCTCGGTCAGCGAAGACACCATCACGACCGGCATCGGCCGCAGACGCATCAGCTTCTCAAGAAAATCGAGACCGTCCATGCGCGGCATTTCGACATCCAGCGTCAGCACATCGGGATTAGTCTGCTTGATCAAATCCCGCGCGATGATCGGGTCAGGTGCAACGCCCACGACTTCCATATCCGGCTGGCTATTGATGATTTCCTTCATCACGCTGCGGATCAGGGCCGAGTCGTCCACAATCAACACTTTTATTTTCATGTCTCTACCTTGGCAAAGCTGTTTTATCTACAGTCATGCGTTCAGGAAAACAGCTCGATGTCGCCACCGACATTGTTCGATTGCAGGCGATCTGCGTAATCCTGTTCGCGATTAACCAGCGTATTGTTATTCAGTTGCTTGAGCTTCTTGACCAATACCTTGCCGCTGCGCGGGAAGTAATACACCTTGCGCGGATGAATATCGTTAAGGTCTTCCGCAATGATGCGGATACCTTCCACCTTCAGAAAATCACGCACGAACTGTGCGTTACGTTCGCCTACGTTCATGGCGATAAATCCGCGCAGTACGGCACCACCGCCGAACACCTTGGCCTCCAGATTTTCACGTTTGGCACCGGCCTTCAACAGATCGTTGATCAGTACTTCCATTGCATAGGTGCCATANNTGATTCATGCCGCCCACGCCTGTTACGCGATCGCGTATGCAGGCAGATACGCAGGAACCGAGCACCGTCACGATCAGCATGTCCTTGCCGGTGTAGTAATACTCGCCCGGCAGGATCTTGGCTGCATCACGGTCGAAGGTTCTGTCGTAATAAACGTTGGTTGCGAAATGCTCTTTGCTTGCGTCACTCATAGATTCAATCTCATGCCTTGCGCAATTTTGCACTGCCGGTTTTCCGTTCCGGCTCCAACTCGTACACGGTTTTCCCGCGCAACTTGAACGCATCACACACATACAGGAAGTTTTCCGAATGACCGGCAAACAGCAAGCCATCCGGTTTCATCAAAGGCGCAAAACGATCCAGTATTTTTCCTTGCGTCGGCTTGTCGAAATAGATCATCACATTCCGGCAGAAAATCACGTCGAACTGCCCGGAAATTCCCCAATTGTCAGCCAGCAGATTCACTTGCTTGAAACTGATCATCTGACGCAACTCAGGACGCACACGCACAAGGCCTTCACGCGCACCTTTTCCGCGCAGGAAAAAGCGACGCGTCCGTTCCGGCGACATTTTGTCCAGTCGGTCAATGGAATAAACGCCGTTGGCGCCGGTGTTGAGTACATTGGTATCAATGTCGGTGGCAATGATGCGCACCGGTGGCGTCAGCGTATTGAACACTTCGCATGCCGTCATCGCAATCGAATACGGTTCTTCTCCAGTCGATGCAGCAGAACACCAGATCTCTATCGGTTCCTTTATCTTCTTCAGATGTTCGGCCAGAATCGGAAAGTGATGTGATTCGCGGAAAAACGAGGTCAGATTCGTCGTCAAGGCATTGGTAAACGCTTCCCACTCTTCTGTCTCTCCACTACCCTGCTCCAGTCTGTCGAGATACGTCACGAAAGAACTGATGCCAGTGGCGCGCAAACGACGCGCCAGCCGGCTGTAAACCATTTCCTGCTTGCTTTCGGCCAGAGCTATTCCCGCTTTTTTATAAATCAGCGTGCGCACCCGTTCGAAATCATGAGCGGTAAACTCGAACTCCTTGGAGCCTTCCGCTCTGGTTTGAGAAGACGATTTCATACTGCCACTTTCCTTTTCCACAGTTGCATATCAATGCTGCCGACTATGCAGTCTCCAAAAACCGTCAACTGTTTTGCACAGTTTTTATGCTGGCTTGACTACGCTGCAATATTTTCAATCAAACCCATTTCTTGGCTGGACATCAGTTTGTCTATATCAACCAGAATCAGCATGCGTTCGTCCAGCGTACCCAGACCGATCAGATAATCGGTATTGAATGCCGTACCCATTTCCGGCGCAGGCTTGACCTGTTCCGGCGACAGGGTGATTACGTCCGACACGCTATCGACCACCATGCCCACCACGCGACCGCCGATGTTCAAAATGATAACGACGGTAAATTGATCATAGGTCGGTTCGCCCAGATTGAACTTGATCCGCATATCGACGATAGGCACGATGATGCCGCGCAGATTGACCACACCCTTGACGAATTCAGGCGCATTCGCAATCCGCGTAACGGCTTCATAACCGCGAATTTCCTGCACTTTCAGAATGTCGATGCCGTATTCTTCCCTGCCCAGCGTAAACGCAAGAAATTCATTGCCCGTTTTGGCACCGTTTGTATTGTCTTGTATGTTGTGAATCATGAAAATTCTCCTCTTCAGGAATAAATGGATTCGTCGTTCAATTGACGACTGGAGCGCAATAATGCAGCAACGTCGATGATCAGCGATACGCCGCCGTCACCCAGAATGGTGGCACCGGAAATTCCCGCCACCTTGCGATAATTCGATTCAAGATTCTTGACCACGACCTGTTGCTGACCAACCAGCTCGTCGATAAACAAGGCAGCCTTGCGCCCTTCCGACTCCAGAATCACAACGATGCCTTCGGATGGTTCAGTGAAACCCGGTTCAATATCAAACATCTTGTAAAGCGGAATCAAGGGCAGGTAATCACCACGCACCTTGACCACCTTGCCCTGTCCGCTGATTTCCTTCACATCTTCCGGCTCCGGCTGCAGCGATTCCACCACGTAGCCCAGCGGCAGGATGTAAATTTCCTCGCCAACCCTGATCGACATGCCATCCAGAATGGCCAGCGT
>DGBN01000035.1 GCA_002384815.1 Oxalobacteraceae bacterium UBA4003
GGTTAGAATACCGGCCTGTCACGCCGGGGGTCGCGGGTTCGAGTCCCGTCCACTCCGCCAAAAAATAAAAAGGCGAACGAGAGTTCGCCTTTTTTCATATGCGACATATTGATCTGTCTGGGATTGGTTAGCCATGTTTGAATTTATCCGCACACACCGCCGCCTGATGCAGTTTTTGCTATTGTTGGTTATCTTGCCATCCTTCGCTTTTGTCGGGCTGGAGAGCTACACCAGCATGGGTGATGCCTCGAATACTGTCGCGAAAGTCGCCGACCAGACAATTTCACAGCCGGAATGGGATGCGGCGCAACGCGAGCAGATGGAACGCTTCCGTCAGATGTTTGGCGATCAGTTCGATGCCAAGATGTTCGATACGCCTGAAGCCAAACAGGAAATCCTGAACAACCTGATTGCGCAGCGCGTCCTGGCAGCCGAAGCAAAACGCAACAAGCTTGCCGTATCCGACCAGACCTTGCAGCAAACCATTATCAGCATGGGTGGTTTGACGACCGCCGACGGCAAGTTCGATGTCGAGCGTTACAAGGCGATTCTTGCTGCGCAAGGCATGACACCAACCATGTACGAAGCCCGCTTGCGCCAGGAACTGACATCGCAGCAAGTGAATGCTGCGATTCAAAATACTGCATTTGCCCCCGATTCACTGGCTAAACGCCTGTCTGAACTGGGCGAGCAGGAACGTGAAGTGCAGCAACTGGCATTCAAGACATCCGATTATGTCGCTCAGGTCAAGGTAACTGACGACATGCTCAAAGCATATTATGAAAAGAGCCGCCAATTTGATGTGCCTGAACAGGTGAAAGCTGAATATGTCGTATTGACGGCAGATGCATTGGCTACACAGATCAATGTCAGCGATGCAGATATCAAGTCGTATTACGAACAGAATGCAAAACACTATGGCGTGGAAGAACAACGCCGCGCCAGCCATATTCTGATCGGCAGCAACAAGGATGCATCCGATGTCGACAAGGCTGCTGCAAAAGCGAAAGCAGAGCAATTGCTGGCAGCGTTGCGCAAGAATCCGCAAGAGTTTGCCAAGATTGCCAGGGAAAATTCAAGCGATACCGGCTCGGCTGAACGTGGCGGCGATCTGGATTTCTTCGGCAAGGGCATGATGGTCAAGCCTTTTGAAGACGCAGCCTTCAAGCTCAAGCAAGGCGAATTGAGTGAGGTGGTGCAATCCGATTACGGCTTCCATATTATCAAGGTCACCGCCATCAAGCCGGCTTCGACCAGGGCGCTGGATGAAGTCAAAAACGAGATCGCAAACGATATCAGAAAACAACTGGTAACGAAAAAATACACCGAGACGGCAGACGTCTTCAACAATACGGTGTACGAACAGGCAGACAGCCTGCAGCCAGTGGCCGATAAACTGAAATTGAAAATTGAAACAACCGGCAATCTGTCGCGCCAGCCGAATCCTGCTGTGGCGCCGGCAGCGCCATACAATAATCAACAATTCCTGACGGCCTTGTTTTCAGATGAATCGCTGAAAAACAAACGCAATACGGAAGCACTGGAAGTCGCGCCGAACACCTTGATTTCCGGTCGCGTGACGGAATACACACCTGCGACCAAACGTCCTTTCGATGAAGTGAAAGCGCAGGTGCATGAGCGTGTTGTACAAGAAGAAGCCGCTGCACTCGCCAAAAAAGCGGGTGAGGCGAAGCTGGTGACGTTGAATGAGAAGGACGACGCAAGCGGTTTTCCTGCAGCACAAATCGTTTCGCGCGCCAGGAGCCAGGGTCTGAATCCCGCAGTGTTCCTGGCAGTGATGAAGGCTGATACCAGCAAGCTGCCGGCTTACGTCGGCGTCGATTTGCCGCAGGGTTTTGGCGTATTGCGGATTGTACGTGTGATGCAGCCGACCAAGGTCGATAGCGCCAAACGTCAGGCTGAACATCAACAGATCACTGCAGCGCTGGCGCAACAGGAAACCTTTGCCTATATCGAAGCCTTGAAGCAAAAGGCTAATGTAAAAATCATGCGACCTGCCATCAAATCAGAGGCAGTTGAATAGTAGTTTGCCTGGATTGCAAGTTTAAAAAAGCCGCGACAAGCGGCTTTTTTATTTTCTGCCGATCAGCAGCGGTTTGAGTTGCGGCCAGATATTGTCGAGTATCTTCGGGTGCGCTTCTGCGCTGGGATGAATGCGATCGGCCTGGAACAGTTCGTTTTTTTCGGCCACGCCCTGCAGCATGAATGGAACCAGAGAGGATTTGGTTTCCTGCGCCAGTTTTGGGAAGAGGGCAGAGAACTGTTTGGTGTAATCGCTGCCATAGTTGGGCGGTATCTGCATGCCGATCAACAGGATTTTTGCCTTGGCCACTTGTGCACTTTTAATCATGGCGCGCAGATTTTCCTGTGTCGCAGCGAGCGACAAGCCGCGTAGTGCATCGTTTGCGCCCAGTTCTATCACGACGATTGCCGGTTTATGTTTGACCAGCAGGGATGGCAGTCTCGCCTTGCCGCCGCTGGTGGTTTCACCGCTGATGCTGGCATTGACGATGGGGGCGGTGATTTTTTCCGTTACCAGTTTTTTCTGCAGCAGATTGACCCAGCCTTCGCCGCGCGCCAGGCCATATTCTGCCGACAGACTGTCGCCAAGCACGAGGACGGTTTTTGATGCAGAATAAGCACTCGTTGCGAATGATGTTAAAGCGATCAGCATCACTGTTTGCAATATCGCTTTGAATACCGTGTTTAATATATTCCCCACCTGATACGAAAACCTGAAATCAATCGGCATGTCTGAATCCTCTACTGTGTATCCTGCAATTGAAACAATCAATCTGACTAAACGCGTGGCCGATGCAACGGGTGAACTGACCATCCTGCAAACGGTTGATTTTACCGTGCAAGCGGGCGACACGCTGGCGATCGTCGGCGCCTCCGGTTCTGGCAAGTCGACCTTGCTTGGTTTGCTGGCCGGGCTGGATACGCCTTCGGATGGAACAGTCAAGCTGAACGGTATCGATATTTTCGCGCTGGATGAAGACGGGCGTGCCGGATTGCGGAAAGAAAATCTCGGTTTTGTGTTTCAGTCGTTTCAATTGCTGGGACATTTGAATGCCGTCGAAAATGTCATGTTACCGCTGGAGTTGCGCAATGATGGCAAGGCGCGTGAAAAAGCCGAGGCGATGCTGGCACGCGTGGGCTTGTCGAGTCGCCTCAAGCATTATCCAAAATACCTGTCGGGCGGTGAACAGCAGCGTGTGGCGCTGGCGCGCGCCTTCGTCAGCGAACCGCCGCTATTGTTTGCCGACGAACCTACCGGCAGCCTGGATGCGGTAACCGGTGAGGCAGTGATTCAATTGATGTTCGAGCTCAACCATGAGCGTAAATCGACGCTGGTGCTGGTCACGCACGATCCTTCGATTGCCGCACTATGCAAACGCACCATCACGATTGCAGCGGGTCGCCTGGTGCGATGATGGTGTGCTGTTGCAGTATCAATTGATTCAATGCAGCGCGTATTGCCGGAATCAATTCGCCGGCAGCAAGTCCGATCGGACCAATACCGTTCCGAACCAGATTGTCGGCTGCCTTGCCATGCAGCCATACGGCCGCCAGTGCCGCTTCCCATACCGGCCAACCCTGTGCGAGCAGAGCGCCGCATAATCCCGATAGCACATCGCCAGAGCCGGCAGTGGCAAGCGCCGGATTGCCGGTAGGGTTGATGACGATGCTCCCGTTTGAGGTCGGCGCCGCAATGATAGTGCCCGAACCTTTCAGAATTGCGGTGGCATTGAACTTGGCTGCGAGTGCCCGCGCCGTGGCAATGCGATCTGCCTGCACCTGTTGCACCGTGAGGCCGAGCAGGCGGGCGGCTTCCAGCGGATGCGGAGTCAGCAGCGTCGGCGCCTTGCGCGCTATCAGTTTTTGCTGCAAGCCTGTTTCCATGGAAACCAGATTCAGTGCATCCGCATCCAGTACCAGCGGTGTATGCGCTGCCAGTGCTCTGGCGAGAAAATCGTGCGCTGTGCGCGAGTCGCCTAATCCCGGCCCGGCGACGATCGTCGTACTGTTGAAGTCGATATGTGCAGCCAGACGACACATCAGTTCCGGTTGCGTACTGTCGTAGGCAGGTGCTTCGGAAATACAGCCGACGAATACGCGGCCGGCTCCGCAGTTGACTGCTGTGCGAGCAGCCAGGATCGCCGCACCGACCATGCCGTGCGCGCCGCCGAGTATGCTGACATCGCCGTAACTTCCCTTGTGTGAATTGTGTCGCCTGGGCTGCAGCGCGGCAGAAAACAGGGCAACATGATTTAATTGTATGGCGGTAGATGGAAACAGCTGCGGATCGATCGCCAGATCGCTGACGAGAACATCTCCGGCATAATCGCGGCCATCGCAGGTATGCAAGCCTGGTTTGTCGCCGATGAAGGTAATCGTGTTGGTGGCCCGGATGCTGCTGCCGTTGTTGCCGCCGACGATCGTACCTCTGTCTGCATGCAATCCGCTCGGGACATCCAGCGCCAGGACCTGACAGTGCAAAGCATTGATCTGCTTGATCAGATCGGACATTTCACCCGTGATGGCGCGCGCCAGCCCTATGCCGAACAAGCCATCGATTACCAATGCCCAGGTACGTGAACCTATGGCTGCGCGATTAATGAAAGTGGCAGGGCTGCCCTGGGCGTGTTGCAAGGCTTGCTGCGCATCGGCTGGCAGTTGTGTCGAATCGCTGCTCAGATGGATCGCTACCTGCAGACCGTAGTGCGCCAGTTGGCTCGCTGCTTCAAGCGCATCGCCGCCATTATTGCCGGGTCCGATCAGTGCCAGGATGGCGACATCATCATGATTATCGAGCAATTGCCGGGCATATTCGGCGGCTGCCGTACCGGCACGTTGCATCAAGAAATAAGAGGGAAGCGCGGCGTGTGCAGCTTGTTCGATCTGGCGAATCTCTGCAACTTGATAAAGGGCAGGGCGATGGTTTGTCATCAGAAAGTGCGATCAGAAAAATGTGCAAGGCAGGACGCCAACACAGCTTGCTTTGATTCTAGCGCAATCCGTTCGCTGAAATCAGCGAAACCGCAGTGGCGTCAAACCGTCGAGATCGATATCCGGAGTGCGATCCGAAACAATATCCGCCAATACCCTGGCTGAACCTGCGGCCATGGACCAGCCGGCGGAGCCATGGCCGATATTAAGATAGACATTTCTGACAGGTGTTGCGCCTATGAGCGGCGGACCATCCGGCAACATCAGGCTGGTGCCGGACCAGAACGAAGCGGTGTTGTAGTTGCACGCATCAGGAAACCAGTCGTAGCCGACTTTAAGCAGAGTATTCAATCCGGCCTGGCGCAAATCCGACGTGCGCGCACCTAACTCCGCTATGCCGGCAATGCGGATGCGATTGCCCATGCGCGTGATGGCAACCTTGTAAGACTCATCCATCAAGGTGGCCACCGGCGCCGACTCAAAATTGCGGATAGTGGCAGTCGCCGAATAACTTTTTATCGGATAGGCCGGTAAATGCAAACCCAGCGGCGCAAGCAGTTTGTTACTGTCGGCGCCGCTTGCCAGTACTACCCGGTCGGCGGAAAAGTTTCGGTCTTCAATCCCGATATCCACCCCATGTTCGGATTGCCGTATCGATTTGACGTTGCAGCCAAAATGAAATTCCACACCCATGGCCTGTGCAAGTTGACGCATCTGGCGCGTGAATAAAGGGCAGTTGCCGGATTCGTCTGTCGGCAAATGCAGGCTGCCGGCAAGCGGCATATGCGGATTCAATGCGGGTTCTATCGCACGTGCACCATCGGCATCCGGAAAATCGTGTCGAATGCCATGTGCGGCAAGAAAATCGAAAGCGGGCTTTGCCAGTTGAAGATCGCGCCCGGAGCGAAATAATTGCAGGTAGCCCGGTGTCTGCTCGTAATCCAGTTGATGCAGTTCGCGCAATTGCTGCATGATTTCATTGCTGTAAAAAGCAATGCGTTGCATGCGCTTGCGATTGATTTGATAACGCTCAATATCACACTCTTTCAGCCAGCGCCGTATCCAGCGCCACATCGAAGGATCCAGCATCCGATTGAATAGCAGAGGTGATTCGGATTTGAACAGATGGGAGAGCAAGGATTGTGCGGCGCCGGGCGCTGCCCACGGTGCAATGCTGGCGGGAGCAAGAATGCCGGCGTCGCCGAAGCTGGCTTCTTCCGCCACATTGTTGCGACGTTCGAGCACCACGACCTGATGTCCTGCTTCAGCTAAAAAATATGCAGTACAGACCCCGACTACACCGGCACCAACAACTGCTACTTGCATTACTTCCACCCCCCTGAAATTAGCTATGCATGTTACCAAGCCGGTGCACAAAGAGGCCAGCAGAAGGTAGGGAAATTAAGAATAAGTTGCAGGAAACCGATACAAGACAGTGTGCAAAGAGCAGATAGTCGGAGGAATGCGGATGATTGATGTCGATTGATTAATGAAAAGCCATGCCGAATCGGCACAGCTTTTTCTTTCGTATACGTCCGGGTACTGTACTGCAGCCTGGTCGAATTTTCCGGTTGATTCTTATGCTGCGTATTACAAGGGCTTGCGGCCGCTGATAATGCGTAACAGGATAATCACAATGGCGATCACCAGCAGGACATGTATGAAGCCGCCTATGGTATAGGAGCTGACCAGGCCGATCAGCCACAGGATGACGAGTACGACTGCGATGGTATAGAGCATGGCAATTTCCTTTCTGTTTATGGTTCATTGTGGAATGCTCGTTACAACAACTTGGCTTCTCTTTTTATAGTTGCAGGTTTTCATGGAAAAACACTGTGCATCGAGAAACATGCCGATCACAATGCATGTGTCTGCAATCAGCTTTCTGCGCCAGTCTAGCGTTGCCATTGACTTCCATCTGTACGCTTTCGCACATAAAAATAGCTAAGCCGATTTGCGCCTGAATTAGCATGCTTTTCTTAAAAGCGTATGGGACAATCGCTTCGTTTTCATGCAATCGCCTATCCGATAGACGTCACTTTTCAAGCGCACAATCATGGCCGACACGAATGCGGATAACAAAGAAGTAGAGGATGAGACCAGGCTGGCACCCGCTGCCGGCGATGTCGCGCATATTCAGCTTCCGGTCAATGCACGCAGCATCGCCTTGACGATACTGGCGAGTGTGGCATTTGTGTTCGCCTTGTCTGCTGCGCACAAGTTTTTTATTCCGCTGGTATTTGGCATCTTCATTGCCTATACCCTGAACCCGCTGGTGGCCTGGCTGGAGCGCATTCGCATTCCGCGTGTGGTGGGTACCGTGTTTGTCATTGCCGCGATTTTATCCAGCGCCTTGTGGACGGCGAATAATTTACGCGATGAATTCAATTCGATTCTCGTCAGCCTGCCGACCGCCACACAAAAGCTGACGCGTTCGCTCAAGCATCTGCAAAAAGGTCAAACCAGCACGATTCAGCAAATGCAGGCCGCTGCGACGGAAATTGAAAAGGCTACCAACCAGGCTGCCGGCGTGCGTCCGCTCATCAAGAATTCGGCGGCCGAGCAGTCGGTCTTCAATCTGGGACAGTGGCTATGGACCGGTTCGATGGGTGCGGCTGCCTTCGCGAGTCAGGTCCTGATGGTGATTTTCCTGGTGTTTTTCTTTCTGGTGTCGGGCGATATGTTCAAGCGAAAACTGGTGAAAATCAGCGGCAGGTCACTGTCTTCACGCAAAATCACTGTGAATATTCTGGAGGCAATCAACACATCGATTCAGCACTACATGCTGATGCTGCTGGCGACGAATATCCTGTTCGGTTTGCTGATGTGGATTGCCTTGCGCTGGGTCGGACTGGAAAATGCCGGCGCCTGGGCTGTTGCGGCGGGATTTTTACACATCATTCCCTACTTCGGGCCGCTACTGATAGTGGCAGCCACTGGCGTAACAGCCTTCATGCAGTTTGAAACGTTTTCGTCCGTACTGATGATCGCCGGCCTTACCCTGACGATAGCCACTCTGGTTGGCACCTTCGTCACTACATGGATGACCGGACGCATCGCAAAAATGAATGCGGTGGCGGTATTTGTGTCGCTGCTGTTCTGGACCTGGCTATGGGGCGTATGGGGCATGCTGCTCGGAATTCCCATCATTGTGATCGTCAAGGTGATTTCCGAACATATCGAAGGATGGCAGGTGATTGCTGAATTGCTTGGCGAGTAGCTTGAGCAAATCGGGACAGGAAAAAGTGCCGGCGCCATCTGACGAATTTCCCATTTTTCAGGTGCTGGCGTATTATGCTAATGGCAATAAATGTAATGCCCGCCCGGACACGATCCACACTGCATGTCTTGTGTCGTACGTGCAGGCCGGTCGCTCTGATTACCAACTAATTGATCAAGGATGGATATATGCAAAATGCTGATGACCTCGGGAAATTGCTGTTACGACTAGTATTGGGCATATTGATACTGTTGCACGGCATTGCAAAAATCGTTGCCGGGCCGGCCTACATCGTCGGTATGGTGAGCGATGCCGGGCTGCCGGCTGCGTTGGGCTATCTGGTTTATCTGGGTGAAGTGCTTGCACCTATCCTGTTGATCGTCGGTATCTGGTCGCGTGTGGCGGCATTGATCATTGCCGGCAATATGGTGTTTGCCATTTTCCTCGTGCATATGAAACAACTGCTGACGCTGAACGGTCAGGGCGGCTGGTCGCTGGAACTGCAGGGCATGTTTCTGGTCACCGCCCTGGCAATCATGTTGTTGGGAGCGGGGCGCTTCAGCATAGGCGGCCGTGGCGGAAAATGGAATTGACGGCGTTTTGCAAAAGCGGGCGGCAATAAAGAATAAGGGGCGCATGAAAATGCGTCCCTTATGCCTTTTAGCTGAACAATAGCTGTCGTTCTGACAGTTAATGCAGGCTCTCGCGGTATAATCACGCTTTCTGATTTAACTCGCAGGACGGCAGCCGAATTCATCTGCTTTTCTGCATCAACTACCTTCTCGCCATGCTGATTTTGCCAGGTTCCAACGCCCTGTCTGCCTTTCGTACCGAACGCCTCTTACTGCAACTGCAACAAATCGATCATGCAATCACCGGGGTGACCGGACAATTCCTGCATTTTGTCGATTCTGCAGCAGCCATTGCGCCGGATGACGTCAAACGCCTCAACGGTTTACTGATCTATGGCGAACCGTTCTCTGCCAAACTGGAGGGTGACGAGTTTGTCGTGATCCCGCGTTTCGGCACGATTTCGCCATGGGCCAGCAAGGCGACCGATATCGCGCATAACTGCGGCATGACTGGCATTCGCCGAATAGAACGCGGCGTGCGTTATATCGTGCACCTGAAATCCGGTTTGCTCGGCGGCGCGAAAAAACTCAGCAACGAGGCGATCGTTGCGGTGCAAGCCTTGCTGCACGACCGCATGACCGAAACGGTATTGCGCAGCGCCGACGAGGCATCCGGCCTGTTTGGCGAACTGCAAGCCAAGCCGTTGGCCTTCATCGATATCGCGCAGGGCGGCAAGTCGGCGCTGGTGCAAGCCAATACCGAACTTGGCCTGGCCTTGTCCGACGATGAAATCGATTACCTGCTGACCGCCTTCACGACGGCCAAACGCAATCCGACCGACGTTGAACTGATGATGTTTGCGCAAGCCAATAGCGAGCATTGCCGTCACAAGATATTCAATGCCGACTGGACTATCGATGGTGTGAAACAGGATAAATCCCTGTTCGCGATGATCAAGAATACGCATCAACTGGCGCCGCGCGGTACCGTTGTTGCGTATAGCGACAATTCATCCGTGATTGAAGGCGCAACCGTTACGCGTTTCTATCCACGTGGCGCTGCCAGCGGCAATGTGTACGCGGAGTCGGAAGAGTTGACGCATATCCTGATGAAGGTGGAGACGCACAATCATCCGACCGCTATCTCGCCGTTTCCCGGTGCTTCTACCGGCGCCGGCGGTGAAATTCGAGATGAAGGTGCAACTGGTCGCGGCGCCAAGCCCAAGGCTGGATTGAGCGGTTTTACCGTTTCCAGCCTGATGTTGCCGGATGGCGTGCAACAGTGGGAAAACGATCACGACGTCACCGTTGCGGTAACAGAAGAATCAAAATCGAATGCATACGGCAAGCCTGATCGCATCGCCTCACCCTTGCAAATCATGATCGATGGACCGATAGGTGCGGCCGCCTTCAACAATGAATTCGGCCGTCCGAATCTGGGCGGCTATTTCCGTACCTACGAACAAAACGTTGCAGGTTTGGTCAACGGTTATCACAAGCCGATCATGATCGCCGGCGGCATCGGCAGTATCGCCGCAATTCACACGAAAAAACACGATTTGCCGGTGGGCAGCTTGCTGATCCAGCTCGGCGGTCCTGGCATGCGTATCGGCATGGGCGGCAGCGCTGCTTCGTCGATGGCAACGGGAACGAATACTGCCGATCTGGATTTCGATTCGGTACAACGTGGCAATCCGGAAATGGAACGACGCGCGCAGGAAGTCATCAATGCGTGCTGGGCGATGCAGGATAACAATCCCATCCTGTCCATTCATGACGTAGGTGCCGGCGGTTTGTCGAATGCCTTTCCGGAAATCACCAACGATGCCAGGCGCGGTGCGATCTTCGATTTGCGCGCAGTGCCGCTGGAAGAAAGCGGCATGGCGCCCAAGGAAATCTGGAGTAACGAATCTCAGGAACGTTATGTGCTGGCGATTGCACCGGAAAGCCTGCCGCAGTTCCAGTATCTGTGCGAACGCGAACGCTGCCTGTTTGCCGTGGTCGGCACCGCTACTGAAGAACGCCAGTTGAAGGTAATCGATCCAGAACACGGCAATGAGCCGGTCGATATGCCGATGGACGTCTTGCTCGGAAAACCGCCGAAAATGCATAGAGACGTCAGCCATGCAAAGCAAAGTTTTCCTGCCATCGATTTAACCGGCATCGATTTGCTGGAAGCCTCGGTACGCGTGTTGCGTCTGCCGACGGTAGCCGACAAATCCTTCCTGATAACGATAGGCGATCGCACCGTTGGCGGCACCACGGTACGCGATCAGATGGTCGGACCATGGCAAGTACCGGTAGCCGATTGCGCAGTAACCACGATGAGTTTTGACGGTTATCTGGGTGAGGCGATGGCGATGGGCGAGCGTACACCGCTGGCCGTCATCAATGCCGCAGCATCGGGGCGCATGGCCGTCGGTGAAGCGCTGACCAATATTGCTGCTGCACCGATCGCCGATATTTCCGATATCAAACTGTCCGCCAACTGGATGGCCGCTTGCGGCCAGCCGGGCCAGGATGCTGCACTGTTCGATACAGTAAAGGCAGTCGGCATGGAATTGTGTCCGGCTCTGGGCATCAGCATCCCGGTCGGCAAGGATTCATTATCGATGCGCACTACATGGAAGGATGATGGTACGGACAAGGCTGTTGTTTCGCCGGTTTCTCTGATCGTATCGGCATTTGCACCGGTTTATGACGTGCGTAAATCGCTGACGCCGCAACTGCGCACCGATGCCGGCGATACCGTGCTGATCGCAATCGATCTGGGCCGCGGCAAGAACCGTTTGGGTGCTTCAGCCTTTGCTCAGGTGATGCAGCAACTCGGCAATGAAACACCGGATGTCGATAGTGCTGAAGATCTGAAAGGATTCTTTGCCGCGATCCAGCGCTTGAACAAGGAACAGAAACTGCTCGCGTATCACGATAGATCCGACGGTGGCTTGTTCGCAACCTTGTGCGAAATGGCATTTTCCGGTCACAGCGGGCTGTCGGTCAATCTGGATATCCTGACACTGGAAGGCGAGCACGCCAGCGATGGTGGCGATGCGAAAAACTGGACCGATCAGGTAGCCCAGCGGCGCAAGGACATGACTTTGCGTGCCTTGTTCAATGAAGAACTCGGTGCGGTAATTCAAGTGCGTGCCGCTGAAAAATCGGATGTCATGAATGTGCTGCGCGAATACAATCTGGGCGCCTGCAGCCACATCATCGGTAAGCCGAGTGGCGACGACATGATTGAATTCACACGCGATGCCAAGGTGATTTACAGCCAGTCGCGCATCGATCTGCATCGCTTCTGGAGCGAAACCAGCTGGCGCATTGCGCGTCTGCGCGACAATCCGGATTGTGCCGATGCCGAATACGATCGCATCCTCGACAAGCTCGATTTTGGCATCAATCCGGTGCTGACCTTCGATCCGCAGGAAGATATTGCTGCACCGTTTATTGCCAAGGGCGCTCGGCCACGCGTGGCAATCCTGCGCGAGCAGGGCGTCAATTCGCAGGTGGAAACAGCATATGTGATGCACAAATCCGGTTTTGAAGCGGTGGATGTGCATATGAGCGATCTGATTAGCGGCCGTGCACATCTGAGCGATTTCAAGGGCATGATCGCCGTCGGCGGCTTCTCTTACGGTGACGTATTGGGTGCGGGTGAGGGCTGGGCAAAAACGATACTGTTCAATATGCAACTGGCGGAGGAGTTCGCCACTTACTTTGATCGCGCCGATACGTTTGCTTTGGGTATTTGCAACGGCTGCCAGATGATGAGCAATCTGAAATCGATTATTCCTGGTGCTCAAGCATGGCCTAAGTTTACGCGCAACAAGGCGGAGCAATTCCAGGCGCGATTTTCCATGGTTGAAGTGACGGATTCTCCATCGATCTTCTTCAGTGACATGGGCGGCACACAGGCCCCGATAGCGATTGCACACGGTGAAGGTTATGCGGACTTCTCATTGACTGGCGACATAGACCAGGCACTGGTGGCGATGCGTTTTATCGATAACAAAGGCCATACAAGCGAAATCTATCCATACAATCCGAACGGTTCGCCGGAAGGGATTACGTCGGTGACGACGCCGGATGGTCGTTTTACGGTTCTGATGCCGCATGCCGAACGCGTATTCCGCAGCGTGCAGCAGTCATGGCGCCCGGAGTCATGGGGCGAAGATTCGCCATGGATGCGCATGTTCCGCAACGCACGCAAGTGGGTCGGCTAAGCATTCAGCAATGTAGTTCATGCAGATCGCTTCCTTGATGAAGTGGGCGATCAAATAGTCTGATGCAATAAACGAGGTAATAAAAAAAGGCGCTCCGAAGAGCGCCTTTTTTTGTCAGACGACGATTACTTGATTGTTGCCTTCGCACGCAGTTGCTGCTGGAATGCCTGCAGCTTTTTCTGTTGCAGTCCTTCCGAGATTTGCGGTTTTACTTCTTCCAGGGTCGGGATTTTTGCTGCACGCACGTCATCCAGACGGATCACGTGGTAACCGAATTGGGTTTTAACCGGCGTGTCGTACAACTGGCCTTTTTGCAGCGAAATCATCGCATCCGAGAAAGGTTTGACGAATGCGGCTGGTGCTGCCCAATCCAGATCGCCGCCATTGCCGGCCGAGCCTGGATCTTTCGATTGCTTGGCCAGTTCTTCAAACTTGGCGCCGCCTTTTAATTTGGCAATAATGGCTTTTGCTTCATCTTCTTTTTCCACCAGGATGTGGCGAGCGTGATATTCCTTGTCGCTGGCTTGTGCGCGGAAGCGGTCGTATTCAGCCTTGATATCCGCATCCTTGACCGGATTTTTCTTCAGGAAATCGGCGACCAGCGCGCGTATCAGTATTGATTGGCGGGCAATTTCAACCTGGCTTTTCACTTCGGCATTGGTGCCCAGGCCCAGCTTGTCGGCTTCCTGAATCAGGATTTCGCGATTGATCAACTCTTCCTTGACCATGGCGCGCAGTTCGGGCGTGTCTTGCTGACCTTGTGTCGCCATTTGTTTGATCATGATATCTGCACGTGAAGACGGCACTGCTTTGCCATTCACCACGGCCAGATTTTGTGCCATTGCAGGCAATGCAGCGGATACAAATAATGCGACCAGCAGATGAGCAGGTTTTAAGATCATATAAATTCCTAATGGAAGTATTTTTTAGAGAAGTACGGCAATCAATTTACGGCGCATGTCAAATTTCGGATGGCGCCAAGGCAGTAATGGCTAACGCATGTATTTCTGTGTGCATCATGTCATCCAGACAATCATACACCAGCCTGTGACGTTTTATCCGGCTCTGCTTTTCAAACTGAGCGGAAATAATGCGCAGACGAAAGTGGCCACCACCAGATGCCGCACCGGCATGTCCTGCATGCAATGCAGACTCGTCTTCCAGTTGACATTCCAGCGGTGTAAAAGTTTCAACAAGTCGTTCCCGCATGCGGTCCATTCGTGTACTCATTGCGGCTCTTTCAGATACTTGGAGAGCATCAAACTCTGAGCAATGATGAAGGCGAACATCAGCCCCATGCCGCCGAACAGTTTGAAATTCACCCAGGTGGCGGTGGAAAAATTGAAAGCCACATACAGGTTCAGCAAGCCCATCGTGATGAAGAAGGCGACCCAGGACAGATTGACACGACGCCATACGCCATCCGGCAGCGACATCTGTTTTTCCATCATGATGCGGATCAGGTTTTTATTCAGGAAAATCTGGCTGAATAACAGGGCAGCGGCAAAGCACCAGTAGAGAACGGTAGGTTTCCACTTGATGAAGGTTTCGTTGTGGAAGTAAATCGTTGCACCGCCAAAAAACACGATAATTGCCATCGACAGCCATAGCGTGCCATCGACTTTTTTCCGGCGTGACAGCAGGTAGCCGATTTGCAAAACGGTGGCGATGATGGCAATTGCGGTGGCGAGCAGGATAGGGGCTTGCGTGGCCGTGACTTGACCACCGGAAACCAGCCCGGACAGAAATTGCTGGCCGAATGCCTGCGCGGCATCGGTGTTGCCTTCGCCCCATTTGAAGACGGCGAAAAAAAGAATGACGGGAAACAGGTCGAACAGGAATTTCATATGAATCAGCTTTCGTTCAGATCGGGTGTGGCGTCGAAGCGCAGAGATGCCGAGTTGATGCAATAGCGCAAGCCGGTTGGCGGCGGGCCGTCGTTGAAGACGTGGCCCAGATGCGCATCGCATACATTACAGATGACTTCGGTACGTATCATGCCATAGCCGCGATCTATTTTTTCCTTCACATTGTCCGGATTGAGTGCGGTGAAATAGCTGGGCCAGCCGCAACCGGAGTCGAATTTGGTATCCGATGCAAACAGCGGCGTATTGCAGCAGACACAGGTATAAATGCCATGCTCGTGATGATCCCAGTAACGGCCGCTGAACGGCGCTTCAGTCGCTGCGTGGCGTGTGACGTCGTATTCTTCATCGTCCAGCATGGCGCGCCACTCGGCGTCGGTCTTGATTACTTTTTCAGTCATGATGAACAACTCACTTCAAGGTCGTTGGCCCAGTCGGGCGGTAAGGCGGCGTACTTTTCGTTTTCAGCTTGTTCGTCAAACGGTTTTTCCAGCACCTGCAATAGTTTTGCCACTTCGGAAAAGTCTTTGTTCTGCGCTTTTTCGATGGCGATTTGCGCCAGATAATTGCGCAAAACGTATTTGGGGTTGACCGCGTGCATTGCAAGCTTGCGGGCGTCGTCGTTGCTGTTTTCCAGTTGCAGACGCCCCTCGTATTGTAGCGTCCAGTGATCAAACGCGGCACGGTCTATGAACAGGTCGCGTAGCGCTTCGCGGCTGCCCGCATGCCCGATGCGCAACTCGCCGAGACGACGGAAGAACAGCGTAAAGTCGGTATGGCTGCCTTGCAGAACGGCAAATAGTGCATCGAATAGTTTGCCGTCATCCGGTTGCTGCGTTTGCAGGCCGAGTTTGGCGCGCATCAGTTCTGCGAATTTTTCGGCATAGGCCGGTTTGTAAATTCGCAGTGCGTCCTGCGTTTCGTCTACATCATCGATCAAGGGTAGCAGGGCCTGGCCCAGCGCATAGCAATTCCATTCGCCGATCTGCGGCTGGCGCGCATACGAATAGCGGCCCTGCTGATCGGTGTGATTGCAGATTTGCGTGGCGTTGAAGGCTTCCATGAAGCCGAAGGGGCCGTAGTCCAGCGTCAAGCCCAGTATCGACATGTTGTCGGTATTCATCACGCCGTGCATAAATCCGACAGCCTGCCAGTGCGCGATCATCTGTGCGGTGCGCAGGGTGACTTCGCTTAACAGCGCTTTATAAGGATTTTCAACAGTTTTGAATTGAGGGTAGAACTGCGCGATCACATAGTCGGCCAGTGTTTTCAGTTCATCGTGTTTTTCATTGTAGAACCAGTGTTCAAACGAGCCGAAACGCACGAAACTCTGCGCCATGCGCGTGGCGACGGCAGCGGTTTCACGCTGTTCGCGCAATATGATCTGGTCGGAACCGGTAACGCACAACGCACGCGTAGTGGGTATGCCCAGCGCCGCCATGGCCTCTGAGCATAAAAATTCACGTATCGATGAACGCAGCACGGCACGTCCATCGCCCATGCGCGAGTAGGGCGTCAATCCGGCGCCTTTCAATTGCAATTCGAGTCTGCCACTGGGGGTAATTGCCGGAGCGGGCACATCGCCGAGCAGAATGGCGCGGCCATCACCGAGTTGGCCGGCCCATGCACCGAATTGATGACCTGAATATACGGCTGACACTGGGCCGGAGCCGTCGGGAATGCGATTGCCGGTGAAGGTTTCTATGCAAGCTGCGCTGTTGATGTCGGAAAAATCCAGCCCGATCAGGGCTGCGGCCGAAGTGCTGGCACACACCAGATAGGGAGCAGGCAGGGGTGTCGGCATCAGCGCGGTATAGTGTGCCGGCGGCAAGGATGCAAACGAATTGGCAAGCGGCAAATCGTTCAAACGGCAAGCCGCGTGCGGTATGGGGGTATTCATGTCAATTCCTTGAGCGGCGGAAAGCCGGGCTGGTGTGGCTGTCTGCATGCAATAAGGATTTAGCCATGATTAGTAAAACTGATACGGACATATACAACCGAGCCGGGATCCATTGATGCAGTAAGTAAAGTGCGTATTTTGACAGAGAAGGGCAAACGGCATGCAGCAGTGATGGAATTGTTTCCCACTTGCATTTTTGGAAAGCTGCTCTTTCTATATATGGTATAAAAACGGTCATTATTGCCTAAAAGAATACAAAATGGCCCTGCGTACTTCCTTCCTGCTACCCAGCCTGAAATTGATCGCCGCTTTTTCCCTTGCTTGCGCTGCTTCCTGCGCACTTGCCGAGAATGTGAAAATTGCTTTCATCGATCCGCTGTCCGGGCCGTTTGCGCCGGTCGGGCACAATCTTTTGCGCAGTTTCCAGACGATAGCCGCGCTGTCGAATCAGAAAAAATGGGGTGGAGAGCATACGATAGAAGTGGTCGGCTTCGATAACAAGGGCAGTCCGCAGGAATCGCTGATCCAGCTGAAATCCGCCATCGATCAGGGTTATCGTTACATCACGCAGGGTAACGGTTCGGGCGTTGCACTGGCGCTGATCGATGCGGTGAACAAACACAATGAACGTAATCCAGGCAAGGAAGTGCTATTCCTCAATCATTCGGCAGGCGATCCGATGCTGACGAATGCGAAATGCAGCTTCTGGCATTTTCGTTTCGATGCACATTCGGAAATGAAAATGGAATCGCTGACCAGTTACATGGCGCAGGATCCGGCAATCAGGAAAGTCTATGTCATCGGGCAGAATTACGCGCTGGGACAGGAAGTTTCACGCACCTCGCGTATTTATCTGAAACGCAAAAGACCGGATATGCAGATCGTGGGCGATGATTTGCATCCGATTGGCCAGGTAAAGGACTTTTCTCCGTATATCGCCAAGATCAAGGCTTCAGGCGCCGATACCGTTATTACCGCCAATTGGGGCACTGACCTTGCCTTGCTGATCAAGGCGGCGAAGGAGGCCGACCTGAAGGCGAACTTCTATACCTTCTATGCTGCAACGACCGGCGTACCAACTGCGATGGGTGCGGCCGGACTGGACCGCGTCAAATATGTGGCGTACTGGAACCTGAATAATGAAAGCTATGCAGGCAAGGACATCATTGAACAATTCAGGAAAAAATATAACGATGATTACTATGCGATGGCGTCTTACACCATCATGGCCATGCTTGGTCGGGCGTTCAGGGAAGGCGCTTCCACCGACCCCCTGAAGGTGGCGCTGGCGATGGAGGGCATGAAGGTAAAAAGCCTGAACGGCGAAGTCGAAATGCGCAAATCAGATCATCAGGCGCAGCAGCCTTTGTACATAGCAACATGGACGAAGAAAAACAATACGGACGTTCGATTTGATCAGGAAGATACCGGTTACGGTTGGCGCACCAATAAAAAAATCGCGGCCTATGTAGCCACCCAGCCGACTTCATGCCAGATGAAACGTCCGCTCAGATAATCACGTACAGGTAATAGACGGGCGGCTGCGCCTCGTGTCATTGCGCTTGCATGGCGACTGCATTACCTTGCGTCGAACAGGGGAGTGAAGGTACTTGGAATTTGTGTTGATCTCGTTGCTCAACGGAGTGAGTTACGGCTTGCTGCTGTTCATGCTTTCGTCCGGGCTGACGCTTATTTTCAGCATGATGGGCGTGTTGAATTTTGCGCATGCCAGCTTCTACATGCTGGGTGCCTATCTGGCTTACAGCATCAGCAGCGCGATTGGATTCTGGTCGGCGCTGGTGCTGGTACCGCTGGCGGTGGGCTTGCTGGGTGCGCTGGTCGAGCGCTACGGTTTGCGCAGGGTGCACAAGTACGGCCATATTCCCGAGTTACTGTTTACCTTTGGCCTGTCCTACGTGATCGTCGAGCTGGTGCAGTTGCTATGGGGGCGTGTTGCGGTGCCGTATGCCATTCCTGCCGAACTGCAGGGCTCGCTGTTCACACTCTATACAAGCACTTTTCCCGTTTATCGTGCCTTCATGATGCTGGTTGCCATCCTGATGCTGCTGGCCGTGTATGTCATGCTGAAATACACGCGTATCGGACTGGTGATCCAGGCGGCATTGACGCATCCGCAGATGGTGGAAGCACTTGGCCACAATGTGCCACGCATTTTTATGTGGGTATTCGGCGGCGGGTGCGCACTTGCTGGATTGGCCGGCGTGATAGGCGGCAATGCCTTCGTGACCGAGCCGGGCATGGCGTATGCCTTGGGCAGCATCGTTTTTGTCGTGGTCGTGGTGGGCGGCATGGGTTCACTGAGCGGGGCCTTGCTGGCATCCCTGTTGATCGGTGTGCTGCAAACCTTTGCAGTTGCGCTGGATTTTTCAATGTTGCACTTATTGACTGCATTGGGTGTGAACGTGAGCGATGCTGCATTTGCGCATGAGCTCATGCAATTGACGATCGCGCAGCTTGCGCCTGTCCTGCCGTATCTGCTGCTGGTTCTCATGCTGATTTTCAGGCCGAAAGGCCTGCTCGGAACGAGAGAAGGTTAGCGCAATGCATATGTCGGCAAAGTACAAGCCCGGCTTGGCGCGCTGGATAATCTGGGGCGGTTTTGCGTTGACGCTGCTGATCGCCCCGCTGGTTTTCAGCCAGAGCGCATCCCTGTCGCTGCTGTGCCAGATGGGCAGCTTCATGATTTTTGCCCTGTCGTACAACATGCTGTTGGGGCAGGGCGGCATGCTGTCCTTCGGCCATGCCGTGTATTCGGGACTGGGCGCATTCTGTGCGATTCATGCGCTCAATCTTGTTGCCGCCGGCAGCCTGTCTGTTCCTGTTGCGCTGATTCCTCTGGTGGGCGGTTTGGCCGGGATGTTCTTCGGTACTCTGTTCGGTTATGTGGCGACGAAAAAATCCGGCACTACTTTTGCAATGATTACTCTGGGCATGGTGGAACTGGTATTCGCCTGTTCATTGATGTTGCCCAAATTCTTTGGTGGCGAAGGTGGAATTTCGACCAATCGCGTGATCGGCGAGCCTTTCCTGGGGATTAGCTATGGCCCGCAAATCGAGGTGTATTACCTGATTGCATTCTGGCTGTTTGTCAGCACGATTGCGATGTTTGCCTTCACGCAGACGCCGCTGGGACGCATGATCAATGCGGTGCGCGACAACCCGGAGCGCGCTGCATTCATCGGTTACGATCCGCAATGGGTGCGCTACCTGACGTTGATGCTGTCGGCATTCTTTGCCGGCATTTCCGGTGGCTTGACGGCCATCAATTTTGAAATCGTCAGCGCGGAAAATGTCAGTGCCCTGCGCTCCAGCGTCGTTCTGCTTTTTACCTTCATCGGGGGAACAGGTTTTTTCTTCGGCCCGATCATAGGTGCCATCGTTGGCGTATTGTTGACGATGGTGCTGTCCGGTTTTACCAGTGCATGGCAGCTTTATATCGGCGTGTTTTTCATGCTGATCGTGATGTTTGCGCCGGGCGGCATGGCGGGTTTGCTGGTGCAGTTCGCATGCCTGGCAAGGCATGGAAAAATCGCTGCCTTGTCGCCGCATCTGGCGTTCGCTGGAGGTAGCGGATTATTGTTCACCGCTGGTTTTGTGCTGCTGGTCGAAATGCTGTATCACCTGAGTTTGAATGCGGCTAACGGCAGCATCATGCAGTTGTGCGGTTTCTTGATCGATACTGCCAGAGTGTATGGCTGGCTGCTGGCAGGTGGCCTGATTGTCGCCGGCTGGGCGGCGTGGCTGGGTACGCGCAGGAAATTCTTGCGCGCATGGCACGCCGCGCAGATGGAAGTGGAAGCCATCGCGCAGCAGGTGCAAGCATGAAGACAGCGGCACTGGAACTTGTCAGCTTGCGCAAGAAGTTCGGCAATGCGGAAATCATCTGTGGTGTCAATTTGCAGATTGAGCAAGGTCAGCGTTACGCATTGATAGGCCCGAATGGCGCCGGAAAATCCACCTTGTTCAATCTGATTTCCGGCCGCTTTGCCTGGAGCGATGGCGATATTTTATTGGATGGGAAGAGCATCGCCGGACACAAGCCGCATCAGATCAATCGTCTTGGACTGGCGCGCAGTTTCCAGATCACGAATATCTTTCATCGCTTGAGCGTGTATGAAAATCTGCGTTGCGCAGTGCTGTGGTCGCTTGGTTACCGCTATTCGTTCTGGCAACGCCTGAACGGCCTGCAAGACGTGAATCAACGTGCCGAACAGATACTGGAAGAAATTGGCTTGCAGGGAAGAAGGCATGTCGAAGCTGGTTTGCTTGCTTACGCGGAACAGCGTGCACTGGAAATCGGCATCACCATTGCCGGTGACGCGAAAGTGATTTTGCTCGACGAACCGACCGCCGGCATGAATCGCTCCGAATCCGAAGCGATGGTCGAATTGATACGCAAGGTAACGACTGGCAAAACCTTGTTGATGGTCGAACATGACATGGGTGTGGTATTCAATCTGGCCGATCGCATTGCGGTACTGGCGCATGGCGAAATCATTGCCTGCGATAGACCATCGGTCATACGCAATACTCTGCGAGTACAACAAGCCTATCTGGGTAATGCAATTGAAAGTGAACGGGCATGAGCGTATTGCTTGAAATCGAGAATCTGCATGCCTACTATGGCAAAAGCCACATACTGCACGGCGTCGATCTGGTGCTGCATCAAGGCGAGATTGTCAGTCTACTCGGCCGTAACGGCGTTGGCCGTTCTACCACGGTGAAGGCGGCGATGGGGCTGGCGGTAGCGACCGGCTCCATCCGCTTCAAGGACGAAGAAATTCTAGGTCTGAAGACGTTCGAGATTGCGCATAAGGGTTTGGCTTATGTAGCGGAGAGCCGGGAAATATTCCCCACCTTGACGGTCGCGCAAAATCTGCTGCTGGGTGAAAAAAAGAGCCGGCATTCGCGCTGGCATGCGAACGATATGTACAGTCTTTTTCCGTGTTTGAAAGAACGCCAGCATGCGGCAGCCGGGGTCCTGTCCGGTGGCGAGCAGCAAATGCTGGCACTATGTCGCAGCCTGATGGGCGATCCGGATTTGATCATGATAGACGAACCTGCTGAAGGCCTGGCGCCGCAGATGGTGGCGCTGCTGGCCGGGTTTCTGGAGCAGCTGGCGCAGCGTGGTGTATCGGTTTTACTGATAGAACAAAAACTGGCGATCGCGCTGGATATTTCACAGCGCGTCTATGTGATGGGGCATGGCAGGGTCGTGTTTGAGGGCACGCCGCAAGCGCTACGCTCCGATGCTGCCATATGCCAGGAATGGCTGGCAATTTGAGGTGTAACTGAAAAAAATTCCATGCAAACTGCAATACCATCGGCATGTGCGAGGTATTGCAGTTTTTTGATCAAGTTACAAACAGTTGTCGCAGGCGACCAGCAAGGTTCGATGTCATCGACATTCAGGATACTGTTGAAAAACTATAGCCAGTATTCAAAGCGGCGTGCGATCCATTCGCGGAGCTGATCGGAAAATGGTCTTTGCTCCCATTTTTCTCTGGTCACCTCGATGGAATTCTTTAAATCTTCATTGAAGGCATTTTCCATGATGGAACCGAAGCCCTGATCGAGGGCGATCAGATTGATTTCACTATTGTGCAGGAAGCTGCGCATATCGAGGTTGGTCGAGCCGACGGTGGACCAGTAGCCATCGATGACGGCAGTCTTGGCATGCAGTACAGATGCCTGCAACTCGAATATCCGTACGCCGCTGGCCATTAACTGACTGTAAAACGAACGGCCGGCATGCATGACCAGACTTGCATCGGAGACGCCGGGGAAGATGATTTTCACGTCCAGCCCCCGTTGTGCTGCCTTGGTGAGTGCATCAATCATTTGCGCATCAGGCACAAAATAGGAGTTGGTAATGTGGATCGACACTTTCGCTTCCTGCATGGCGAGAATGTACGCTTTGTAGATTTCATAATCACCATCCGGCGTGCTGGCGATGACGCGAACAATTTTGTCTCCCATCGGTTTTAGCTGCGGAAAATATTTTCGTGCAGCGAGGTCGTCGCTTTTCTGGCTTACCCATGTTTGCATGAATAACCACTGGAAGGAGGCGACTGCCGGGCCTTCGACCTGGATGTGCGTATCGCGCCAACCCAGATTCGAGCGGTTTCTAGAACGCGAACGGAACAGCGAGCTGGAAGAATAATCGTCGGTGATATTGATGCCGCCGGTAAACGCGATCAGGCCATCGACAACCAGAATTTTGCGATGGTCGCGATTGTTCAAGCGCCATGAAATCATTCGTTTGAATGGATTGACCGGATTGTATTCCAGCAGATTGATGCCGTTATCGCGCAAACGCTGGAAGAATTCGGGTTTCGTATTGATGGAACCTATGCTGTCGTAGATGACATTGACCTGAACACCTTCGCGCTGTTTCTGAATCAGCAGATCGGCAAACTCTTCGCCCAAACCTTGATCGCCAAAAATATAGGTCTCCAGATTGATGTGATCTTTGGCATTTTTGATTGCAGCCATCATCGCGGATATCGTTTGCGGACCGTCATTCAGCAGCGTTAGTTTATTCCCTGCGATCAGTGGACTGCCGGTTGCCGCTTCTTCCAGTGCTGCCAGTTCCGGCAAATCGACTTTTGCGCTGCGCAGTCTTTGCGCGAGCAAGGACTCTGTTTTTTGTTTTGATAATGTGCCCTGCGTCGTTTGCAAGGTGGCTGAATCCTGCGGGGCCAGTGATGTTTTCAAATAGTGGACATCAGGCAGGGAAGCGCAAGAACTCAGCGCCAGACATAGCGCGACCAGAGGAATAGTTGTAAAAAGTTGAATGCCAAATCGATTACGCATGATGATTTTTATATTTTAAATTGTTCAATAAAATCAATAGCGACTTGATTTAAGGCTTGATCAAACAAGTCCGGGAGCAAAAATATTTTTTAATTTCATCTTGAAAACGAGTGACGCATTGCATCGGAGACGCATGTTGATAAGACAGCAAATTTTCTGAAAAGTTAACTTCAAAGCAAACTTTCTTTTATTTATTTTGATTGTCTGTAATTTTTACAGGCAGACATTCACGCTTCACTGATCTAAAGTATTCAGGGCATCTGTCGATAAGGAGTAAGGAGCGCTATTTCAGGCGCGTATAGAGGCGGACATGGACGTAAGCAATATTGCGAATTTGGCGACAAGTATGGCGCAACAGCGTAACGATATGGACGTCTCGGTAGCGGTTCTGAAAAAAGCACTCGATATACAGAGTTCGGCAGCACTTTCCCTGATCGAAGCCATTCCGGCGGTATTACTGCCTCCTCATCTCGGCAACAGCGTCAATACGAAAGCCTGAGTAAAAAAGCTTTTTATAAACGCATTTTGCGATTGTAAAATCGACCATATGTCCGCATCTGTTCCTCTTTGAGAGAATAGTTAAGGATCACAATGGAAACTGCAGATGCGATACACGAATTCTGGTTCGGCGCTGACGCCGATGACGTCAAGACGGCCGATCAAAAGAAAAAACTCTGGTGGTCCAAGGACATTGCAGTTGATAAGCTCATTGTGCAGCGCTTTGAAAAAACTGCATTGGCTGCCGCAGATGGGGCATTGGATTCCTGGAAAGCTACTCCGCGCGGATTGCTTGCGCTGATTCTGCTGACCGATCAATTCCCTCGCAATATGTATCGCGGCACAGCAGGCTCGTTCGCATACGATCACATTGCCTTGCAATTGAGTGTGCAAGTGATGGAGGAGGGAATTGATCAGTTATTGCGGCCGATAGAACGTGTGTTTGTTTATTTGCCGCTGGAGCATTCTGAATCGCTGGCAGACCAGGAACGCGCCGTGCAATTGTTCAAGCAGCTTGCGAGCGATGTAGCAGCTTCGCAGAAAAACGCCTTCGATGGTTTCCATCAATTTGCGATTCGTCATCGCGACATCATTGCCCGCTTCGGGCGTTTCCCGCATCGGAATGAAATTCTGGGACGAACTTCGACCGAGGAGGAAATCGCATTTCTGAAAACGGCGGGGTCGTCATTCTGATTCTTTATTAATTCAAGTTGAACCTTCGCTGCCGAATTCGGTTTTCGTGAATAGTTCTGCCGTCCATTCGGCAAAGGCGCGTACCTTTGCCGACAGATGCCGATTCGGCGGGTACAGCATCCAGACTGGAACCACTTCTGACATATAGCCTTCAAGCACCGGTACCAGCTGCCCGGATTTGGTGTATTCGTTTGCGATAAATGCCGGCAGTTGTATCAGTCCTATGCCAGAGCATGCAGCGATAGCGCATATATCGAAATCGTTGATTGCGATGCGCGACCGTCCTTGTATTGGCGTCTGTATCTCGCCCTGTTCATAAATGAACGGGTAAGTCTTGCCGGTTTTGGATGAGAAAAAACTGACGACCTGATGACGCTCCAGTTCTTCCAGATCTTTTGGCGTGCCGTGTTTGGCGAGGTAAGCGGGCGCTGCATACGTGATCATGCGGAAATCGCCCAGGCGTCGCGCCACCAGCGATTCATCATTGATCGGGCCGCCACGGATTACGCAATCGATGCCTTCATTAATCAGATCGACTGGTCTATCGGAACAACCCATTTCGAGATCGATTTCCGGATAACGATTGAAGAAATCGGCGAGTGCCGGCGCGAGGATGCGGCGCGCGACCGAACTTGGAACATCGACGCGCAATCTGCCTTTCGGCGACATCGCGGCATGACTGAGGGCGGCTTCGGTTTCTTCCAGTTCGCTCAATAAACGTATCGCGCGTTCGTAATAACCTGCACCTTCCGGCGTGACGCTGACGTGGCGGGTGGTGCGATTCAGCAGTTTCACACGCAAGCGTTTTTCCAGTGCGATGACTTGCGCCGATACTGTCGCCTTCGGTAAATTTAATGAGACGGCAGCTTTGGTGAAGCTCCTTAGTTCAACCACGCGCGTAAAGGCCAGCATTGTGTCGAAGCGATCCATCGCATTATTCCGTTATTGATTAAAGTTGTTGTGATTCTAGTGTATTTATCCCGGCTGTT
Organism: Oxalobacteraceae bacterium UBA4003; assembly: GCA_002384815.1. Lineage (GTDB taxonomy): Bacteria > Pseudomonadota > Gammaproteobacteria > Burkholderiales > Burkholderiaceae_D > Oxalicibacterium. The sequence continues at coordinate 25,775 of DGBN01000035.1, forward strand.
TGGTAGAGGCAGGGAAGCTATGACTTTTTCAAAGTTCGGCATAAACAAAAAGAGATCGATATTCCTATCGATCTCTTTTTCATTCAAGGCCTGCAATTCCGCGCATCTGCGCTCTCAAGATTGCCGCTTATTCAGGAGCCGGCCAGGCACGCATGGCCGTTGCTGCGATGGCGAGTAATTTGTCGCGGTCGGCATGGTCTCTTGCCTGTGTCGACATTCCCTGAATCACTGTCCAGTAAAAATTGGCGAGTCCGCTGGCATCCGTGTCAGGTGGCAGTTCGCCATCGCTGACTGCTGTTTCAACTTTGGTGCGAATCAGATTTTCGACATGATCGCGACGTTCCAGCATTGCGTGCTGCACATGTTCGGCAGACGCCGAACAATTGGTTGCCGCTGTATTCATCAAGCAGCCGGGGGGATGACTCGGGCATGTGAAATCCACGGCGGCGCTTTGCAGCAAGCGCTCTATTGCGTCGCGTGCGCGCGGCGCCTGGTTGAACAGGCAGAGCAGGGCGTCGCAATTTTCGGACGAATAGCGTTCGACTGCTTCCAGAAACAGTTTTTCCTTGTCACCAAAGGCGGCATACAGGCTGGGTGGCGTGATGCCCATCGCCGACGTCAATTCCTGCAGTGATGCTGCTTCATAACCGTAGCGCCAAAACACCAGCATTGCCCGCTGCAGAGCAGCTTCGCGATCAAAGGAGAGCGGGCGCCCGGTTTTTTTGCGCGGCTTTTCGGATTTATTTTCTATTTCCATAGTGATCGATAGTAAACCTCTTGACACCTGAAAACAAGCACTATAAAGTCACAAACTTAATACGTAGTGATCGCTATTAAATATGACGTTTGCATGACAAAACGTCAGTTCCCAGAGTGAGTTTTTAAAGAAGATGATTAAAGGTCATCAGTTTTTGCATCAAATATGATCGACTGTCTAATATTTTCATACAGTTCTTCATAAATATCAGTATTTATCTTTGATTGATGGATTCATATACTTCTTCCATCGAATCGGTTTTACGGAAGCAACAAAATGAAAAATCAAATTTCGCGTCGTATTTCGCGTCACTTATACCAAGCCACTGCCGTCGCCGCAAGCACATTGGCGATCTCTGTTGCGATGCACAACGGCGCTTTCCAGGACGCAATTTACGACAGTGCGTTAACTGGCGGTGCGATGTGGGCCAGCGCTATTTCGGTCAATGTTTTTGCGCAATCGACGGCAGCGGAGCATCACTGAGATGAGTTCGACCGGCACAAGTTCAGCTTTTGGTCCGTGGACCACCTCGTTTAAAACGTCGGCAGCGTCGCGAGAAATCGGTTTGCGCGTGTTTGGCAAAAACGGTGGAAAAAGCAGAACGGCAGAATTGTTGCCATTAGTCGTTTACTTCCATGGCGGCTTCTTCACTTGCGGTGCGGTGGAAGATGCCGATGGCATCGCCAGCGCCTTGGCGGAAAAAGCAGTCGTTGTCGCCGTAGACTATCCACTCGCCGGCGATACATCTTTCCCAGGCACCACTGAAGTTGCATTCGAAACCCTGCAATGGGCATACGACCATGCAGATGGATTGGGCGCTGACGGTACGCGCGTGCTGGTGGCTGGTGATCAGGCTGGAGGCAATCTGGCCGCCGCGGTTGCGATGATCGCACGCGACAGATTGACACCGACCTCGCGTGGCATCTGCCTCAAGGGTCAGATTCTGATCACACCGATGTTGGATCCCAGCCAATCGTCCAAGTCCATGAAGGCACTCGGCAAATGCGTGTGCCAGGAAGGTTGGGCTGCTTATCTGCCATTGACCAGCGACGCTTTGCACCCGTATGCCGCTCCTGCGCAATCGCGCCGCCTCGGCGGCTTGGTGCCAGCATTAGTCATTACTGCGCAGAACGATGCCTTGCGCGATGAAGCTGAACAGTATGCAGCTAGTTTGATCGCAGCCGGCGTGCCGGTGCAAGTGCGTCGCTTTGCTGCAGAAGGCGGACAGTTGGTCGAGCCAACGCACACAAGTTTTTCATCTGTCATCTCAACAATCAAGCAATTTATTCAGGATCCAGCCTGATTCGGCAACTTCAGGCACAAGCGGCACAAGCTTTTCATCTTTTACAAACATCTTTATTTACGTTTTCTTCAGGGGAATAAAAAATGCAAACCTCCACCACACCACGTTTTTCGCGCAGCACGATCGCCATTGCAATCGGTGTCTTATTAGTCATAGGCGTTGCCACGGTATCGTTGACCGGTCATGCAGAAAAAGCTGCACCCGCTGCACCAGCGGCGACACCTGTCACTGTTGCGAATGTGCTTGAACGCTCTGTCACTGAATGGGATGATTTTTCAGGCCGGGTTGAGGCGGTAGAAAGAGTTGAAATTCGTCCTCGTATCTCGGGCACCATTGACGCCGTGCATTTTCAGGATGGCCAGTTGGTGAAAAAAGGCGCATTGCTGTTCACTATTGACCCGCGTCCTTACAAGGCTGAACTGGCTCGCGCCGATGCAGCACGTGCAGGTGCATCAGCCCGCTTGTCCCTGGCAAAAACAGAATTGGATAGAACCAAACGCCTGCTGGAAGATAGAGCGGTCGCTCAACGCGAACTCGATCAGCGTGAAAATGCGTTACGTGAAGCTGATGCCAATCTGAAGGCAACCGACGCCGATGTTTTGACAGCACGCTTGAATTTGCAGTACACGGAAATCACCGCACCGGTCGCTGGCCGCGTTTCGCGTGCCGAGATCACAGTCGGCAATCTGGTTGCAACAGGCCCGACTGCGCCGACACTGACCACGCTGGTTTCTGTCTCGCCGGTCTATGTCAATTTTGAAATCGACGAACCAACTTACATCCGCTACTCAAGTGCTGGCGCTGTTGGCAATACGGGCGTGAATCGCGTCCCGGTTGCGATGGGTCTGACCAGTGAGGAAGGCTATCCACGTGAGGGTCATGTCAAATCTTTCGACAACAGAGTTGACTCCGGCTCGGGCACGATACGCGTACGCGCTGTATTCGATAACGAAAACGGCAGCTTGACGCCCGGCATGTATGCCCGCGTACGCACCGGTGATTCCAACGCCAAGAATGCATTGCTGATCGACGATAAGGCAGTCGGTACCGATCAAGACAAGAAATACGTGATGGTAGTCGGCACCGACAACAAGGCCGTGTATCGCCAAATTACATTGGGACCGATCGTCGACGGCTTGCGTGTCGTACGTAGCGGCTTGAAAAAAGATGAACGCATCGTCGTGAACGGTTTGCAACGCATCCGTCCGAATGACACCGTCGCACCGGAATCGGTTGCGATGGACGCCAAAGTTGCGAGTGCGAACAAGGCGGCAGGGCAGGGCACTGCAACTGCAGTGAACTAAGCCGCTTTTGTTCGGAACATTTAAAAAGAAGAAACTGACATGAATATCTCTCGATTTTTTATCGATCGCCCGATCTTTGCAGGCGTTTTGTCAATGATCATTTTGATCGGTGGCTTGATCTCGATGCTGAATTTGCCAATCTCCGAATACCCGGAAGTCGTACCGCCATCGGTCGTTGTGAAAGCCAATTTCCCGGGAGCGAATCCGCAAACCATCGCGGAAACAGTCGCCACGCCGATTGAGGAGCAGATCAACGGCGTAGAAGGCATGTTGTATATGTCGTCGCAGGCAACCTCCGACGGCTTGATGACCTTGACCGTTACATTCAAACTCGGCACGCCGCCGGATCTGGCTCAGCAACTGGTGCAAAACCGTGTGAACCAGGCCTTGCCGCGTCTGCCTGACGTAGTGCAGCGCTTGGGCGTGACTACGGTCAAGAGTTCGCCAGACATGACGATGGTGGTCCATCTGGTTTCGCCAAACGACCGCTACGACATGACTTATCTGCGTAACTACGCAGTGTTGAACGTCAAAGACAATATTGCGCGTTTACCTGGTGTCGGTGCTGTTCAATTGTTTGGTGCCGGCGATTATTCGATGCGTGTCTGGCTTGATCCACGCAAGGTGGCGGAGCGCGGTTTGTCCGCCAACGATGTGGTTGATGCGATTCGTGAGCAAAACGTGAACGTCGCGGCAGGTGTTATCGGTGCATCGCCGTCGGTTCCTGGTGTGGATTATCAAATGTCGGTCAATGCACAGGGTCGCCTGAAAACTGAAGATGACTTCCGCGATATCGTGGTCCGTACTTCGCCGGATGGCGTGGTCACGCGTTTGCGTGATGTGGCGCGTGTTGAATTGGGTTCCAGCGAATATGCATTGCGTTCGCTGTTGGATAACAAGTCAGCGGTTGCTATGCCTATATTCCAGTCACCGGGTTCGAACGCGCTGGAAATTTCAGATAACGTCCGTAAAACCATGGCTGCGCTGAAAAAAGACATGCCGGAAGGTGTCGATTACAGCATCGTCTACGACCCGACACAGTTCGTGCGTGCATCGATTGAGGCGGTTGTGCATACCTTGCTGGAAGCGATTCTGCTGGTCGTGATCGTCGTGATCATCTTCCTGCAAACATGGCGTGCATCCATCATTCCTTTGCTGGCAGTGCCGGTATCGGTGATCGGCACCTTTGCGGTAATGATGGGACTGGGTTTCTCGATCAATGCACTTAGTCTATTCGGACTGGTGCTGGCGATCGGTATCGTCGTCGATGATGCGATTGTGGTGGTCGAGAACGTAGAGCGGAATATTGAAGACGGCTTGACGGCGCGTGAGGCGACTTACAAGGCGATGCGTGAAGTATCCGGCCCGATTGTTGCGATTGCACTGACCTTGTCGGCGGTATTTATTCCACTCGCATTTGTCAGCGGCTTGACCGGTCAGTTCTTCAAGCAGTTTGCGTTGACGATTGCGATTTCGACCGTGATCTCGGCATTCAATTCTTTGACGCTGTCGCCAGCGCTGGCTGCCTTGTTGCTGAAAAGTCATGGCGCGCCTAAAGATAAATTCCAGTTGCTGATCGATAGGCTGTTTGGCTGGTTCTTCGTTCGTTTCAATAAAGTGTTTCATCGCGGTTCGCAAAATTACGGCACCGGCGTGACCACAGTGTTGAAGCGTAAATCTGCTTCGCTGGCAGTGTATGCAGTGTTGATCGGTGCCACGATGTTCCTGTTCAATCATGTACCGGCCGGTTTTATTCCAGGTCAGGACAAACAGTATCTGGTGGGTTTTGCGCAATTGCCTGATGCCGCTTCGCTTGATCGTACTGAAGACGTGATCCGTCAAATGTCCGAGATCGCGATGAAAACACCAGGCGTGGAATCGGCAGTGGCTTTTCCTGGTTTGTCGATCAACGGTTTCGTGAATAGTCCAAACTCCGGCATCGTGTTTACAACGCTTAAACCGTTTGATGAGCGCAAAAGTGCGGATTTGAGCGGTGGTGCGATTGCATTGAAATTGAATCAGCAATTCGCCGGCATTCAAGGTGCATATACGGCGATGTTCCCGCCGCCACCGGTGCAAGGTCTGGGTACCATTGGCGGTTTCAAGCTGCAGATTCAGGATAGGGGTGCACTCGGCAAGGAAGCATTGAACGATGCATTGAAGGCGTTCTTGGTCAAGGCTTACCAGGCGCCTGAACTGGCTGGCATGTTTTCCAGCTATCAGATCAATGTGCCGCAACTGTATGCGGATCTGGATCGCACACGTGCACAGCAACTTGGTTTGTCGATACCGGCTGTATTCGATACTTTGCAGATTTATCTGGGTTCACTGTACGTCAACGACTTCAATCAATTCGGTCGTACCTTCCAGGTGCGGGTACAGGCAGATGCACCGTTCCGTGCGCATGCTGAAGACATAGGTTTGTTGAAGGCACGTAATACCAATGGCGAAATGGTGCCTTTGTCTTCAGTGCTGAAAATGACGCAAAGCTATGGCCCAGATCAATTCATTCGCTACAACGGCTTTCCGGCTGCTGACGTGAATGGCGGCCCGGCACCTGGTTACAGTACAGGCCAGGCGCAAGCAGTGGTTGAACGTCTGCTGGAAGAAACTCTGCCACGCGGCATCAGCTACGAATGGACCGAGATCACATACCAGGACAAGATCGCCGGCGATACGCTGTTTATCATTCTGCCCTTGGCGATGTTGCTGGTGTTCTTCGTACTTGCTGCGCAATACGAAAGCCTGGCTCTGCCACTGGCTGTGTTGCTGATCGTGCCCATGGGCTTGCTGTCTGCCATCTTCGGTGTCTGGCTGACAGGTGGTGACAACAATATCTTTACGCAAATCAGCCTGATTGTATTGGTGGGACTAGCCTGTAAAAACGCGATCCTGATTGTGGAATTTGCTCGCGAACTGGAGCATCAGGGACGTGAGACGTATGCGGCAGCAATTGAAGCAGCACGTTTGCGTCTGCGTCCGATTCTGATGACATCGATCGCGTTTATCGCTGGTGTGGTGCCACTGATTCTGTCCTCCGGTGCTGGTGCAGAGATGCGTCATGCGATGGGTGTGGCGGTGTTCGCAGGCATGATAGGTGTGACTGCATTCGGTCTGTTCCTGACGCCTATTTTCTATGTATTGCTGCGTACGCTGGAGAAAAAATTCAGCCGCAAGCAGGAACCGGAAGGCGAAGCATACGTGGCTCACCCGGCGCCTGTCGCATTGGATACTCAGCATGCATTTACGCAGAATCACGAGGCTTGATCATGAAAAAATTTAATTTAACTCTTACCGCTTTAGTTGCCGCACTGATACTTGCCGGTTGTTCTACGGCGAAGCCGCCGGATCAGGTCAAGCTCGACTTGCCGACGCAATATCGTGAGAAAGCTGAGCAGCTGGACGGTGCATGGAAAGTCGCAACACCTGCAGACAATACGGATCGCGGTGCCTGGTGGAAGGTATATGGCGACAACGATCTGGGGAGTCTGATCGTCGAAGCGACTATCTTGAATCCAAACCTGGCGATGGCGCTGGCGCGCGTAAAAGATGCACGCGCTGCTGCCGGTGTGGTGGATGCCGATCGTGGCGTGCAGGTCGATGCAGGTGTAGGCCCGACTCGCGTCGGCAATGCGCAAACAAGTTCGACTACTTACCGTGCACCCTTGTCGTTCTCGTATGAAGTCGATCTGTTCGGTCGCTTGTCCGACTCCAGCCGTGCTGCACGACTGGATGCAGAAGGGCAGGAGGCCGCGTATCGTTCAGTCCTGCTCGCATTGCAATCGGATGTCGCGCAACTTTACTTCACGATACGTTCACTCGATTCGGAAATCGATGTCCTGCAAAAAACCATCGCCTTGCGTCAGGAAGGACTGGATCTGGCACAACGTCGCTTTGATGCAGGCGACACCAGTGAGCTGGATGTAGCGCAGGCAAAAACCGAATGGGCCACCACCAGTGCCGAGTTGGAAGGGGTCAATCGTGAACGTGCACGCAGTGATCACGCCCTCGCAATTTTGCTGGGCAAGGCGCCGGCTGAATTTACCCTGGTTGTCGCACCGTTCAGTGCACCTATTGTGACAGTACCGGCTGGCTTGCCATCCGATCTGCTGGAGCGTCGCCCGGATATTGCGCAGGCGCAGCGTCAACTCGCCGCATCCAGCGCACGTATAGGCGCAGCCAAGGCAGCGTTTTTTCCGAAGCTGTTGCTGACAGGTTCGGCTGGTTACGAGTCCAATGAGTTGCGTGACCTGTTCAAGTGGTCCAGCCGCAGCTGGATGTTGGGACCTGTGGTTGGCACCATGTTGTCGATGCCATTGTTTGACGGCGGACGTAATAGATCCAATCTGGCGCGTGCCGATGCAAACTACGAAGGGATGGTTGCCAACTATAGACAGCAGGTGCTGGTTGGCTTCCGCGATGTCGAAGATAACCTGAGTGCATTACGCACGCTTGACCGTCAAATGGTATTTGAAGAGCAGGCGATCAAATCGGCGCAACTGGCCTCGCGTCTGGCCGACTCGCGTTATCGTTATGGCTCAGCCAGCTACTTTGAAGTCATCGATGCGCAACGTTCCAGCCTTGCTTCGCAGCGTTCGCGTATTCGCAGCGCGGGACAACGCGCTGTGGCATCGGTCGGCTTGATCCGCGCCCTGGGAGGCGGCTGGCAGACAGAACAGGAGACAGGGCAGGGCGTACCCGTCGCCTTGGCACGACATCCCTGAACGTGAAATAATCACGTGCCGGCAAGGGCTTCGGGTTCTTGCCGGCTTTTTCTTTATGGGCGCTGCACAGTCTGTGCGCGCACTTTTCATTATCGAGTTTGATGAACAACCATTTTTTCAAGAATGCCCTGGTGTTGGGGCTGCTGTCGGCGATCGGACCGTTTGCGATCGACATGTACCTACCGGCGCTGCCGTCGATCGGGAAGAATCTGAATGCACCAATGCATGCGGTGCAGGCGAGCCTGATGGCATTCTTTATTTCGCTGGGTATAGGGCAGCTGCTGTACGGCCCGATTTCCGACATGGTCGGACGCAAGCCGCCGCTATACTTCGGCCTGGGGCTGTTCGCCGTCTGCAGCATCGGCTGTGCGCTGGCGCCGGATATCGAAACGCTGATCGTGCTGCGCTTCCTGCAGGGTCTGGGTGCGAGCGCCGGCATGGTGATCCCGCGCGCAGTGGTGCGCGACTTGCATACGGGAAATGATGCGGCCAAGCTGATGGCCTTGCTGATGCTGGTGTTCAGCGTGTCGCCTATCCTGGCGCCGCTGGCCGGCAGCTTCCTCATCGAATGGATGGATTGGCGCAGCGTGTTCTGGGCGGTGACGATCGCCGCCGTGATGGCGCTGCTGCTGCTGGCGACTGGGCAGAAGGAAACCCGTCCCGCCAGCGAGCGTGCCGGCAGCAACGTACGCGGCGCCTTGCAGGCCTACTGGCTGTTATTGCGCGACTGGCACTTTCTCGGCCTGGTGTTCATCGGCGCTTTCGGCATTTCGAGTTTCTTTGCCTATTTGGCAAATTCATCTTTCGTGCTGATCGATCACTATGGCCTGACGCCACGCCAGTACAGCATCGCTTTCGCGGCCAATGCGGCGGCCTTCATCGGCGTGTCGCAACTGACGAGCAAGCTGACACGGCGCTTCGGGTTGGTACCGTTGGTGAAGTTTGCGGTGAGCGGCTATGCGCTGTTCATGGTAGTGCTGCTGTTGTTGAGCCTGTTCGGCGTGGAGCGGCTCGACGTGATGCTGGCGATGCTGTTCGTCGGCTTCGGCTTTCTCGGCCTCGTGATTCCGACCACAGCCGTGCTGGCGCTGGAAGAACATGGTGCCATCGCCGGTACTGCATCAGCGCTGATGGGTACCCTGCAGTTTGTGACCGGCGCGGTGGTCATGGGCATTGTCGGCCTGTTTGCAGACGGCACGGCCGCTCCGATGATTGCCGGCATTGCCGGTTGCGCGATTCTTGCCGCTGTCGTGGCCCGGCTGACGCTGCCTCACGTGAAGGTATAGGCTACATCAGCTTCGTCAGTGTGCGGCAACCGGTTGCCGGGTTATCGCGGTGCGCAGTTCACGCAATTTCAACTTGACGATCTGCGCGTTCTCGACGCCGATGCGCAGCATGATCTTCTGTCCCGCCGAACGTTTTTCCAGATCGGGATCGGCAAACTGGTAGATCACCTTGTCCTGGAGCAGTCGCGGCGCTTCCAGATGTTCCGGGGTGGCGAGCAGATTGTCGATCGCGACCACCAGCCTGTCGTTGAAATAGGCGTCCGGATAACCGAGATCGACATAGGCTTGCTGGAACAGGGGATAGAATTTGCGGTAAACGGAGACTGTCTTTTCGACCGATACGTTCTGTACCAGCGTCATGTATTGCGCATAGCGCTTGGTATTGGTGGGTGAAATGACCAGTTTGTCGTCACTACCCGTGGTTTCCATCCACGTTCCCGCGGGTTGCACCGGCCACAGCTTGGTCGATGCTTCACGACGCGGCAGATTGTCCACCGTGGTGACAATGCGGCGAATGATCTCATCGGGGTAAAACAAGTTACGCCAGAGATCATTTCCGACCAGCGATGCCAGTGGCGGTGCGATCAGGCTGTCGCTGTCCCTCACGGCCGGCAGTGGTTCTTCGGCAGGCGTTGCTTCTATCGGATGCTGGATCTCCCACGCCGGTGTTTCCGGTGTCTGCTCGGTTTGTTCAGCTGATGCCGGTGTTTCCGACTGGGTTGCTTCCGGCGGAAGCACTGACGCATTGTTCCGTTGCGACCAGTAGTAATAGCCGGCGGCAAGGGCGGCCGCGATGGCGATTGCGATAAGTATGCGAGTGGCTGTTTTCAATATCGACTCCCGGTTGATAAAGACGTGGCAACGCCTGCAGATAAAAATCCGCTGATAGGCAGGGGTGGGGGAGCAGTCAGTTTACCGCATGTGGGCGAAACGGATGCGATGTAGGTATTGATGGCGTACGGGAGTCTGCAGAAAAGTCGTTCAGGTTCGAGAACCGTATTCGCTGTCACGGAAGATCAGCCCCGGAGAAATCTGTTTCAGACTTGCAATGTCGATCAGGGACATCGCAACCGGTTTTTTCCTGTTGTTTCGCAAGAACAGTATCTTTTAAGCACCTGTGCGCTCGTTTATGATGGGGCGCTGTTTGCTTGCATGCGGCTCATCAAGCGAGCAGAGGTCTTGTAGCCGAAACAGGGAAAGAAAATATCATGCATCCATGCCGGTTTGCTTTCACCACGTGCATGACACAACTGTTCGCATTCCTCGCGAAAGTTTTCTTCGGCTTGGCATTTGCCGCTGTGCTGGGTATGGCGCCATCCAGCGCGGCACCACTGATGCTGGCAAACAGCTATCACCGCAATGTTGATTTATCCACTTACTGGGTCAGCGAAAAATACGATGGTATCCGCGCCTATTGGGATGGTGAACAATTCCTCACGCGCGGTGGCAAGCGTATATTTGCGCCGGCATGGTTTACCGCAGGCTGGCCGCAAGTCGCACTGGACGGCGAACTGTGGGCCGGGCGCGGACGTTTTTCCGAGGCGGTATCGACCGCGCGACGGCACAGGCCGGATGATAAGGCCTGGCGCAGCATGCGTTTCATGGTGTTCGATCTGCCCTTGCATGGCGGCGTTTTCGACGAGCGTCTGCCGGCGCTGCAAACGCTCATTGCCAAACTTGATGTGCCGTGGGTCCGGGCTGTCCCGCAAATTCGTGTGCACGACGAGCAGGCCTTGCAGGCACTATTGCAAAAAACAGTGAAAGCCGGTGGTGAAGGATTGATGCTTCACCGCGGCGCATCCTTGTATCGCGCTGTGCGCAACGACGATTTGATGAAGTTGAAACTGCATGAAGACGCTGAGGCCAGAGTGATCGCACATGTGCCGGGCAAGGGGAAACATCAGGGACGGCTAGGCGCCTTGCTGGTGGAAATGCCGAATGGTCAGCGTTTCCGGCTGGGCACGGGATTCAGTGACGTACAACGCGCGTCACCGCCGGCAATCGGCAGCTGGGTGACGTATCGATATCGGGATAAAAATCACAGCGGCATTCCGCGCTTCGCCAGTTTCATGCGAGTGCGGGAAGATATAATTCTGCCATCTAGATGATAGTCAGCTAATATTCATTGTCAACACTCATCGTTCTTCCCTAATCTCGGAGCCATCATGTCGATTTTCTCTTTATGCAAAACGGCCGCAGCCATTACGTTTGTGTGTGCAAGTTCCCTTGCCGGCGCTGTTTCGCTGGCGGACCTTAGCAGCAAGGATGCCAGTAGCGGTGTCAAGGTGGCTCTGGAAAAAGGTGCGAGTGCTGCTGTCGCCAAACTCGGCGTCGAAAACGGATTTCTGAATAACGAAAAAGTGAAAATCGGTTTGCCTGGCGTAGTGGAAAAAGCCATGCCGATTCTACGCATGACCGGCCAGGGCAAGAAGATTGATGAATTGCAGGTATCGATGAATCACGCAGCGGAATCGGCTGTTGCACTGGCCAAGCCGCTGTTGCTGGATGCAGTGAAATCGATGTCGGTGACCGACGCCAAGAATATCCTGGCCGGCGGCGAAACATCGGTGACTGATTTCTTCCGCCAGAAAACAGCCACCCCCTTGAGTGAAAAATTCCTGCCTGTTGTAAAAAAAATCACCGATCGCAATGGTCTGTCGGCGCAATATAACGCAGTCATGGGCAAGGCCAGTTCAACCGGTCTGGTGACAAAAGAAGAAGCCACGGTGGAAAGTTACGTGACGCAACGGGCGCTGGATGGGCTCTACCTCATCATTGCTGATGAGGAAAAAGCAATACGTGCCGATCCGGTCGGCACTGGCAGTGCGATTCTCGGAAAAGTATTTGGTGCGCTGAAATAAGTGACAAGTGGCATAGGGTGATTCTGAAGCCCTGACCAACGTGTGCTGCCCCGCATGTATGAAGGGGCAGCGTCTGACGTTGCAGTTACATCCGCGCCGGACTCGGCAATAGCCGTTTTACCGGCTGCGTATTTCTTATTGTCTTCACCGGCGTGTTGACCGTTGCATGATCGGTGTGGAGTTTGAACACACTGACTACCTGCGACAGATTGCGTGCCTGTTCCTGCAGGGATGCAGAAGCGGCCGCAGCTTCTTCCACCAGTGCGGCATTTTGCTGAGTCACTTCATCCATCTGACCGATGGCTTGATTGATTTGTTCGATCCCGCTGCTTTGCTCATGGCTGGCCGCAGTGATTTCATTCATGATGTCCGTTACGCGTTTGATGCTGTCGACCACCTCGCTCATGGTGCTGCCGGCCTGATCGACCAGTCTGGTGCCGACATCCACTTTTTCAACCGAATCGCCAATCAATGTCTTGATTTCCCTGGCTGCTGCTGCCGAGCGTTGCGCCAGGCTGCGTACTTCGGATGCCACCACGGCAAAACCGCGCCCCTGTTCGCCGGCGCGTGCCGCTTCCACTGCCGCATTCAACGCCAGGATATTGGTCTGGAATGCGATGCTGTCGATGACGCCGATGATATCGACAATTTTTCTCGATGATGCATTGATCGAGCCCATGGTGGCTATCACTTGTGAAACGACGGCGCCGCCTCTGACCGCAACTTCCGACGCGGATGCGGCAAGCTGATTGGCTTGCCGTGCATTATCGGCATTTTGTTTTACGGTTGAGGTCAGCTCTTCCATCGATGATGCCGTTTCTTCCAGCGAGCTGGCCTGCTCCTCGGTACGCGACGAAAGGTCGAGATTGCCGGCAGCGATCTGGCTCGATGCAGTGGCGATGGTGTCGGTGCCTGCACGTACATTGCCGACCACTTTTGCGAGGCTGTCGCGCATGCTCTTCATCGCAAACAGCAGGCTGATACTGTCTCGCGGGTGCGTCTTGACGTCAACCGTCAAATCACCGGCAGCGATGGCGCTGACAATATTGCTCGTGTAGTCCGGCTCGCCGCCTAGCTGTTTGAGCAAACCACGTGAAATGAGCATGCCGATTACAAACAGGATGGCAGCCAGTATCAATGCACCCACTGCAAAGTACAGCAGGCGACTCATAATTGTGGCTTCAACTGTATCGATGTATACGCCGGAACCGATGATCCAGTTCCAGGGCGCAAATCCCTTGACGTACGATATTTTCGGCACGGCTTGCTCGCTACCCGGTTTGGCCCACATGTACGGAACGAAGCCGGCGCCTTCTGCCTTGACGAGCTTGACGAATTCCACAAACAGATGTTTGCCTGTCGGGTCCTTGTTGGAGGACAGATCCTTGCCGTCCAGCGCCTGGTTGATCGGATGCATCAGCATGCGCGGTTGCATGTCGTTGATCCAGAAATATTCGGTTCCGCTGTAACGCAAGCCTTTGATCGCCTGCATCGCCTGTTGCTGCGCCTGCGTATCGGTCAGAGTGCCCTTGCTGGCGAGATCGTGGTAATAAGCCAGTATCCCGTGGGCTGCTTCCACTACCTGCCGGACATTATTTTTTCGCTCCTCCAGTATCAGCTTTCGTTCCGAAATCAGAAACAGAGCAGTCAGTACAACGATACCCAGGATGGCGCTGGCCGTGAGCAAGCCAAGTTTTTTGGCGATACTCATGGAGCGACGGTGCTGTAGTGCGGACATATGTCTTCCCCTTTGGTATGACTAATTTTTATATGCTGCGGGCAGCTTCATCTCATTGCAAAAGATTAATTTTTTCGATTTCCGCTGGGATTCAGATGCGTTTGCTTGGCTGTACAGATCAATCAGGTAGTCACACAGTCAAATACCGGATTCATCTCTGGGGCAAATTGATACACGAATGCAGTCTTGATGCTGCGATTGGAGGGCCGACTTTGCTTGCGTCGTCTTTATATTGGCTGGAGATGCTTACTTTACGCTTACTCAAGCCGGGTTTTTATGCGGGCAAGCCATTGTTGGAAATCCATTTGCCGAGAGATGAATTTTTCGCAATATATTCTCGCCGCTTTCCTTGCCAGAATGATATCCGGCTTGCTATGGCGTCGGCCGGTGGCGGGAGAAGGGGATTTGTTCGCTGCTGGGCATGGCCCCCGATTTGTCGCTGCCTGGATGATTTCTTGCGCCAGCGATTGGCGCCGTCGAAGGCTCGCATGGGGTGTGGTGCCATTCAGGCAATCCGGCATCGACCGGATTACCTGAATGCGATGCTGGCGTGATTCTGTTTATCGGGAGGTGACTTGCATGTCGTTGGCGACCCATTCGAAGACCGATGTATGGATTGGTTTCCAGCCCAGTTCCTTGCGTGCCTTGGCAGCCGTCACACGACTGTTGGAACCGAAGGAATAGACGGCGTGGCCGAATCCCCATTCCTTGATCGCTTCTTCAACCGGCCATGATTGTGGTGCGCCGAGTTGAAGGCGTGTGGCGATGGCTGCAACGATGTCGGCATACGATGCTTCGCCATTTTCAACGAAATAGAAAGAGCCTGCCGGTGCATTTTTCAATGCCAGCAAATACAATTCAACGACGTCCCTGATATGCACGTTGGACCAGACGTTGACGCCCTGGCCGACATAACGTGCAATGCCGCTTTTTTGTGCTTGCGCCACCAATGGTGGAATTTGCACGCTGTTCGGGCTGACACCCAGGCCGGTGCCGTAAATCATCGTGTTGCACAGGATGACGGAGCGCACGCCACGTTGTGCCGCATCGCGTATCAGTTTGTCGAGCGCAGCGCGCGGTGCTTTTTCAGGCACTACGGTAACGGGCGTGTCTTCGGCAAAGACGGTATCCGACTTCCATTCGCCGCGCGCATTGTCGCCGATGACGCTGGAGCCGCTGGTATGAATGAAAACCTTGCCGGAACCTGCCAGGGCATTAAGCAGGGTTTCGACGGAAACCAGATGATCCGAGCTGGCAGCATTGATGACTGCGTCGGCCTGTTTTGCTTCGCGGCTTAACACCTCGCTGTCTTCCAGCGTGCCGATGACGGGCGTGATGCCGTGTTGTTGTACGTGATCCGCCTGTTCCTGCGTGCGCACCAGGCCGCGCACCTGATCGCCTTCCTGCAGCAAACGCGTTGCGACTGAGCCGCCGATAAAACCTGCTGCACCGGTAATGAATACGTTCATGTTCTGTCCTTGTTTATAAACCCGAGTGGGTGATGTTCCTGTGAGCGTTATCACCGTGCATGCCGGTTGACCGGACTGCAGGATCAAGCACATGGACGTACTATGCAGGCATTTATTGTTGAGAAAAATAGCTGTACTATCAAATGATATTTTCCTTGAAATCAACAATGGATATCAATTCCGACGATTTGAAAACCTTTGTTGCCGTTATCGATAGCGGCACGCTGGGTGTGGCGGCGCAGCATCTGGGACAAACGACTTCGGCGGTCAGTCGTGCGCTGTCCCGGCTGGAAGAAAAACTGGCGACTTCCTTGCTGACGCGCACCACGCGCCGGATGGATCTGACCGACGAAGGCCGGCTGTTTTTGAAGAAAGCACGCACGATTCTGGCTGCAATGGATGAGGCTGAAGAGGCTATCCGGGTGCGGCGCCAGCAACCGAGCGGGCGCTTGCGCATCGATGCTGCGGCGCCATTCATCCTGCATGCAATCGTTCCGCATGTGGCCGAGTTTCGTGCCTTGTATCCGCAAATTACGCTGGAATTGACGAGTAACGACCAGGTAGCCGATTTGCTTGAACATCGAACCGATATAGCGATCCGCATCGGTAACCTGCAGGATTCGACGCTGCACGCACGCGCCCTGACTGCCAATCCGCTGCATTTGCTGGCCAGCCCGGATTATCTGAAGCGCCACGGTACGCCGACCACGCCGGAACAATTGGTCGAGCAGCAGTTGCTAGGTTTTTTGCAATTTGAAGCCGGTAATACGTGGCCGATAAGACACGCAGGGGGAGAAGGACTGGCTGTTACGCCTGCATTGTTTGCGTCGAGTGGAGAAACACTGCGTGCGCTGGCCTTGCACGGGCAGGGCATTGCCTGCCTGGCCGATTACATGACTAAAGACGATATTGCGGCAGGCAGGCTGGTCAGAATCCTGGAGAATTACTACACCGGCTATCGGCAGCAGATCCATGCGGTGTATTACCGAAACACGCAATTGTCGCGGAGAATCAGTTGTTTCCTGGAATTTTTGCAACAAAAGTTATAGTAACTTTAACTATTAAAAACAATGGTTTGCGATGTATATCTAAAGTTATGCTAGATATTTTTTCCCTCGAGTGGAGGAAGCTGGAAACACCAGTGCCAGGGCTCGTAAATGAATCCCAGCGCATTGTTGCGCGGGTATGACAAGGTAAAACCGAAGCGGCCAGCGTTGGCAGTCAACCAGCAGAATGCTGCGGTATTTTCAAACTCGGCTTCGGTGGCGATGCAACCCGGTGTGTTGATATCGATTGCACGACCTGTGTGGTGTTCGCTGTAACCGGGTGGCGCGCTCAGCGTCAGTATTTTTTCGATCGGCATATTGAGATCCAGCTTGTATTGAATGATCTCGATTTGCCGCTCGATCGAGCGGAAGGCCGATACTACCTCCAGCACAATATTATCTTGCTGCGCTGCCTGTTTCATCGCAGTCCAGGCTTCGGCCGTTGCCGGCGTCATCTGGTATGCGCGACCGGCGGCATCGGTATCGGTTGTCGTCAATTCCTCTGCTTCCGCATAAAAGGGCAGCTGTTTTTGCGTAATTAATTCCTGTGCAATGCCAAGCTTGGCAAGTCCCAGCATGATGCGATTCTCGTAATCGTTTTGCTGTCGTTTGTTTTTCATATGTTCTGTGTCCGTCAGCGCGAGAAAAATAATGAGCCAGCTTACGTCTTAATGTTGCCGTCTGCAAATCGCAGCGTGGCTTCGATCCACGCTTGAACTGCGTTATTATGCAAAGCAAAGAAAACAATGAGGTGACGTGTGAAATTTAATATGGCTAAAAACTCGATCTTTGCAATATTACTGCGCGCACAGTGGTGGGTAAGCGGCGGGATTGCATTGATCATCGCGATCATTGCGTGGGCGATATTGCCGCGTCACTATGCGATATATGGCGTGTTTAGTGGCATGCCTTTCCTGATCGTCAGTGTGATGGTGCTGTGGCGCAAACGCGGAGTGCCCAGCGATGCGCGCGTGGCGGAAATCCTGCAGGCAACGCGGGCGATGTCGTGGAAGGATTTTGCGGTGGAAATTGAACAGGCATTGCGCCGCGACGGTTTTGAAGTGACGCGCATCGAACAAGCGCACGCCGACTTTTCCATCATCAGCGGCGGTCGCAAGGCGCTCGTCAGCTGCAAACGCTGGAAAGCGGCGAATGGTATCGAACCATTGCGTGATTTGCATCATGCGGTGGAAGCGGGTGATGCGGATTATTCGTTCTACATTACTGCGGGCGACTTTACGCCGAATGCGATGCAGTTCGCCGTCGATCATAAAATGCGGCTGGTGCATGGTGCCGGCCTGGCAAAATTGCTGCGGGAAATGAAGATAGACAAGAGCACGGGCATGCGCGCCGTTTCCGGGCAAAAGGCCTGAATTTTATGGCGGGCAAGTGGGTTACAAGTGCGAAGCGGCAGGCACGCGGCGGTTTCATACATGACATCGTCCACAAATAGATCACATCGTGATATTATTGCCTGCTTTACCTTTGCAGTATCAGGCACGCCCTGATAGCGATGACAATACATGGCCAATACACCGCCCCTGGAACAAGCCGACTTTGAGGCTTTGTCTGAATTCCGTTACCAGCTGAGACGTTTTCTGCGTTTTAGCGAAGATGCTGCGCAAAGCGTCGGTCTGACGCCGCTGCATTATCTGGTGCTGTTGCACATCAAGGGTTTTCCCGGTCAGGATTGGGCGACCGTCGGTCAGTTGGCCGAACGTCTGCAAACGCAGCATCATGGTGCGGTTGCATTGGTATCGCGCTGCGAAAAAGCCGGGCTGGTTACGCGTTCTCCAGGTGTGGAAGATCGACGCCAGGTTCGCGTACGCTTGACGGAAATCGGCGAAAAACAGTTGCGTCATCTGGCGGAATTGCATCGCAATGAACTGCGTTCCCTGTCCAATGTATTCAAGGTCGCGCGCATTTCTGCCTTCAACGACAGCGGCAACGCTGTATAGCTCTCCTTCTCAGGCAGTTCCTTTCAAACGAACGGTTTTCATGCAATCTCATCAACGTGATTTTGCGCCGGATCGGCGCATCATTTTTCTGTGTCTGATTGCAGTAGTGATCGGTGCGGTCGGTACAGTGGCGGCGTTTGTGCTGCTTAATCTGATTCATTTTTTTACCAATCTGTTTTTCTTTCAGACCTTTTCATTTGCCGATCGCTCGCCCGCCACTCATGGCCTGGGCTTGTGGGTGATTGCGGTGCCGGTAGCCGGCGGTTTGATTGCGGGCCTGATTGCACGGTACGGTTCCGACAAGGTGCGTGGACATGGTATTCCGGAGGCAATCGAGGCCATCCTGTTTCGCAAGAGCCGGATGTCGTCCAAGGTGGCTGTCCTCAAACCGCTGACATCCGGCATCGTGATCGGCAGCGGCGGACCGTTCGGTGCGGAGGGCCCTATCATCATGACGGGCGGGGCAATCGGCTCGCTGATTGCGCAGAATTTCTCGATGAGCGCCGCCGAGCGCAAGACTTTGCTGGTAGCCGGGGCGACGGCCGGCATGACTGCCGTATTTGGTACGCCGGTGGCAGCCGTACTGCTGGCGGTCGAATTATTGCTGTTTGAATGGCGGCCGCGCAGTTTATTGCCGGTTATTCTGGCCTGTGCCGTTGCTGCATTCTGCAGACCCTTGCTGCTAGAGTCGGGACCGCTATTTCCCATCCACACGGCGCCGGTTGGGCTGGCGGCGTTTGCGATTTGCATTGTTGCCGGTCTGCTCAGCGGCATGCTGTCGGCAATCATGTCGATTTCGCTGTACCGCGTGGAAGACTGGTTCGGCAAGTTGCCGCTGCACTGGATGTGGTGGCCGGCCATAGGCGGTTTGGTGGTCGGCATAGGCGCTTATTTCGAGCCGCGTGCGCTCGGTGTCGGATATGACGTGATCGCCGACTTGCTGAATCACAGGATGATGCTGTCTGCTGCCTTGTCCTTGCTGCTGGTGAAGGCGATCATCTGGGTGGTGGCGCTGGGTTCCGGTACTTCCGGTGGTGTCTTGGCGCCTTTGCTGATGCTGGGTGCAGGATTGGGAGCAGTAATTGCCAGCCTGGTGCCGGGTAGCGATCCGATGCTGTGGCCGCTGGTGTGCATGGCGGCAGTATTGGCAGGAGTGCTGGGTGCGCCCTTGACGGCGGCAATTTTTGCACTGGGCCTGACTGGCGATTTCAATGCCTTGCTGCCACTGTTGCTGGCGACCGGCGTATCTTACGGCTTTACCGTACTGGTAATGCGGCGTTCGATCATGACGGAAAAAATCGCACGACGAGGCTTGCATATTTATCGCGAATATAGCGTCGATCCGCAAGAGCGCTTGTTTGTGCAGGACGTGATGGCAACCGATATTGTACACATCGATGCAGGCTTGTCCCTGCGACAGGTATCGCACGATTATTTCGGCACGGGACAGAAACATCGCAGCTTTCCGGTCGTGGGTGCAGAGCATAAATTGCTCGGCATGCTGGACCGCGAGCTGTTGATGCAGTGGCTAAGCAAGTATGGCGGAGCGCAGCAGATAGGCGTCTTGTTCGAACAGATTCCATCAGTGGCTTTTGCCACTGAAACCTGCCAGACGGTCGGGCGTCGCATGGCGATCCAGCATGCAGAAAGATTGCCGGTAGTGGTGGATCGGCTCTCCATGAAGCTGACCGGCATTGTCAGTCGCAGCGATTTTCTCAAGCCTTCGCATACGGCATTTCATGAAGAACATGTCAGGGAGCGTTTGTTCAGGTCTTAGAAAATAGCATGTAAAAAAGGCCGCAGGATCATTCGAGCCTGCGGCCTTTTTCTGTAATCGTGCAGTGGGTGCTTGTCTTATCCGGCAGCGTTGCCAGATTTTTCCTGTACGGTTTTTTCCAGTTCGGCGATACGCACGCGCTGTGCCTTTTCGCTGGCAAAGCGTTCAGTGATATCTCTGGCGACTGCCAGTGCACCCTGGATTTTTCCTGCTTCATCGCGCACCATGCCGAAACTCATGTCGATGTAAATCTGGCTGCCATCTTTATGCATGGAACGGGTGGTCAATACCTTGTTGACGTACTTCATTTCACCTGTCGATACGGCATGGTCGAAACCCTTGTTATGGGCTGCCAGCATGCGTTCCGGAATAATGATGTCGAGCGGGCCGCCGATTACATCGGCTGCCATATGGCCGAAAATTCTTTCCGCGCCGCTATTCCAGACACGGATCAAGCCGCCGGTATCGGCAAAAATGATGGCATCCGGCGCTTGATCCACGATTGCTTTTGACAAGGCCGGATCTACATTGTTGGTTTGCATTTTTCTCTCCTGGTAATGACGCCTGCGTAAAATACGGGATGTTTATTGCGCTTCCGCCATGCTGTGTTCGAACAGGGCGGCGATCATATCGGTTTGCGTAATCATGCCAACCAGGCGATTGTCATTATCGACGACCGGCATTTGATGGACTTCGGAATCGGACATCAGCGGTACGAGTTCGACGATAGACTGGTTTGCATTGGCTGTGTAGACCTCTTTGGTCATGATTTGTCCGACCACTTCATGTTTTTCAGTGTGCGACAGCTGGGAAGGGCGAATCAGGTTTGTCAGTTTCCGCCCCAGACCTTCGTGCGCTCCGACTTCCGCGTGCTGCAGGAAATCAGCCTTGGTCACGATCCCGATCACCCGTCGACCACGATCTATGACGGGCAAGGCAGTCAAGTCATGGGACTTGAGTTGCTGCCATGCTTCTGCCAATTCCGTACCGAACTCTACGTGAATAACATCCTTCGACATGACATCGGCACACTTGGTGCCGTTGAGGCGACGCCGGTATGCCTGCATTTCCGTTTGCAGCATGATGGATTCCAGATCGTCGCGACTGATATCCAGCACCTGATTGTAGCGTGCCAGAACCGCATCCAGATCCTGCGGTGTGATGCCAGTACGCTCGGTTGGTGCGACGTCCTTTGTGTTGTGCTTGTTGGCGCGATCTGGTTGCACGATGTGCGGATAACGGCGCCCGGTCGCATTATTGAAAAACAGGGCGGTCAGCAACAGCAGCAGCGAATTCAGTCCGACCGGTATCAGTACAAAGTCGTAACCCATGGCATGCACGGCTGGGCCGCCCAGGACTGCCGTCAGCGCTACCGCGCCGCTGGGTGGGTGAATGCAGCGAAAGGCAAACATGGCGCCGATGGTGACCGCGGTCGCCAAACCTGCTGCCAGTATCGGTTCGCCCACGAATTTTGCACAGCTCACACCGATAATCGCCGCAATGATATTGCCGCCCATGATGGACCACGGTTGTGCAAGAGGGCTGGCAGGCACGGCGAACAACAGTACCGACGATGCGCCCATGGGGGCAATCAGCCAGACGGCATTGATATCTTTGCCGAGAACAAAGTAGCTGCAAAGAGAAGTAAGTACGATGCCGAATAATGCGCCTGCACAAGCACGCATTTTTTCATAACGATCAACCAATATGGAGGCGGGGACAATACGAAGAAGCAGCTTCAATTTCGATAGAACCATATTACCCCTGACGAATGCGCAAGTCCGTTATTACATCACGATATGATACGTTAAGCAACGCTGCTGCCAAGATCGGCAACGCGTACTGTCTCTCGTATTCAGCTTGAATGCAAGAAGCCGGGTGTTTTTCACGGCAGGCAAGTGTAAATATGTTGCATTCTTAATGCAAATATTTTTTGCCGCAAATGACGACAGCACCTGTCGGAGCTCGCAAGGTCGCTTGTGAGGAATCGCGGCTATCGGTTAAAAACATTCATCTCACGCGGCATGAAGAGGAAATAGAATATCGGTAGAAAAACGGAGAAGCCGTTGCCAGATCCTGCAAGGTCAGCCATTGCCTGTTGATCAGGATATTGTTTGGCATACATCTTCAAATAATACGGAGCCTGTTTTACATATCGATCCTGCTTGATCGCCAAAAGGAAACCAACTGATGCCTGTTATTACCAATATCGAAGATCTGCGCGTACTGGCGCAAAAGCGTGTACCGCGCATGTTTTACGATTACGCCGATTCCGGTTCCTGGACTGAGTCGACCTATCGTGCGAACAGTGAAGATTTCGCCAGGATGAAGTTTCGCCAGCGGGTTGCGGTCAATATGGAAAATCGCACGCTGAAAACCACCATGGTGGGACAGGAGGTGCACATGCCGGTGGCGATTGCACCGACCGGCTTGACCGGCATGCAGCATGCGGATGGCGAAATTCTTGCGGCCAAGGCTGCTGAAAAATTCGGTATCCCGTTTACCTTGTCGACCATGAGCATCTGTTCGATCGAAGATATTGCCGCGCATACCAGCAAGCCATTCTGGTTCCAGCTATATGTGATGAAAGACCGTCCCTTTATCGAACGCCTGGTCGAACGCGCGAAGGCGGCGAAATGTTCGGCACTGGTATTGACACTGGACTTGCAGATTCTGGGGCAGCGCCACAAGGATTTGAAGAACGGCCTGTCGGCGCCACCCAAGCTGACCATTCCCAATATCCTGAACATGATGGGCAAGCCGCGCTGGTGCATGGGCATGCTGGGCACCAGGCGACGCAGTTTCGGCAATATCGTCGGTCATGCCAGCGATGTGTCGGACATGTCATCGTTATCGGCGTGGACCTCTCAGCAATTCGATCTGGCCTTGTCGTGGAAAGACGTCGAATGGATCAAGAAGTGCTGGGGCGGCAAGTTGATCATCAAGGGCATCATGGATGCAGAAGATGCGCGGCTGGCTGTGGCCAGCGGTGCCGATGCGATCATCGTATCCAACCACGGCGGCCGCCAGCTCGACGGCGCGCTGTCCAGCATTGTGGCATTGCCGAGTATCGTTGAAGCCGTCGGCGATCAGATCGAAGTGCATATGGATGGCGGTATCCGTTCCGGGCAGGATGTGATCAAGGCAATTGCCCTGGGTGCGAAGGGCACGTATATCGGGCGTTCCTTCCTGTATGGTTTGGGGGCGATGGGTGAAGAAGGCGTAACAAAATGCCTGGAAATCATCGAGCGTGAACTGGATCTGACCATGGCATTTTGCGGTCTGACGGACGTGAAAAAAGTCGACAGGAAAATACTGATTCCCGGCACTTACTAGTCAAACATATCAAATTTAATGCAGACATGAAAAAAGGCCGCACATGTGCGGCCTTTTTCTATCCCGAAAATCTTCTAGGAATACAATGCAGCGCGATGCCGGGCGGCAGTTGCAGCAAGCGCAGAGCGATCCACACTGTATGAAGGCGTGCTGAAAACGGGTTTCCCGAGAACCCGTGCCGCGAGCGGCTTGAGCAGTATTTCCGGGATATCCAGCGGCAAAATAATCGCTTCAACGTGTACCGGGCCGCGACGCTTGATGATCTCCACCGAAAGACGTCCGATAGCCAGCGGTTTGCAGAGCATGCGTAGTGGTGCGGGTGATGCCTGAGCTTGCGCGTCCAAGGGGCGAAACAAAAACGTCCATCCTTGCGTGCCGGCAGCCGCCAGTTGCAAGCGCCGCAAATGGTCGTCTCTTGCTTGCGGCAGCCAGCACAGCAATGCACCGAAGCTGGCGCTTTTCAGGGCCTGTTCCACCGCCCAGATCTTGTCTGCCGGTTTATCTACTTCTATCAACGTGACTTTGCTCATGTCGATCCCGCACCCGTCCAGGCTTGCGGCGAGTGCAAGATGCGACGGCGCCAGCACCACGACGGTTTTTCCGGTTTGCGTGATGTGCGCCAGTGCTGGCGCAAGCAAACGCAATTCACCGATGCCGGGATTGGTGAGCAATAGCTCAATCAGTACGGAGGGGGGCCAGCCGCCATTCGGCAACTGCTGATCCAGTTCGCGATATCCGGAAGAAATCGCTTTGGAACGGTATGCTCCGACCTGATCGTGCAGGCAGATTGAATCTGGTCGCGACGCAAGGATGGACGTAGTGGAAAAAGGAAGAGCAGAAGCCAATGCAGCCATAAAACCTCCAAAAGTACTGTTTGGGACAAAACGCCGTTTGCTCGGGCGAGTTATCAATATACTGTATATGCGTACAGTATAAAAGGTTTAAATGAATTTTACTCGTTTTTTCTGTGGCGTGATCCGGCAGCACACTCATGACAAGGCATAAGTCACGATGAATCCCGCCGATACCATCGTCGTCAGCGCAACGGTGAACAGGATTTCAGCTACGTGCGTCAGCAATTGCATGATGCTTGGTGCGCAAGGCTCAGAGATGCTATAGGTACAGAGCAGCAGGGCACTGAGGACGAAGATGTCAGGTATTCATTCCTCAGGTCGAGCAGAAGACGCGGCATTTTGTACCAGTGCAATGCGTCTGCGCACATGTTCGGCGGCAGCGGTATCGCCGGCATTTTCTGCGCGTAACCGTTGCACGCCCAGCCATGCCAGCAATGGACGGCGCCATCCTTGTGCGGATGCGGTATCGACCGCTACGGCCAGTACCGCCGGTGTGGCGCGATTGCTGCGGAACAGGACGCCGGCGGCGATCAATTGCGCCAACGGGTTTTCGATATTTTGCAAGGCGGTGGTGGCGGTAGTATCCGAAGCTGCATCTGCAACGGCGCGATGTTGCGCTGGCAGCAATGCAACATCCTGAGCCCTGATTTTACCGGC
The DNA here is from genome assembly GCA_002384815.1 of Oxalobacteraceae bacterium UBA4003. Taxonomy (GTDB): domain Bacteria; phylum Pseudomonadota; class Gammaproteobacteria; order Burkholderiales; family Burkholderiaceae_D; genus Oxalicibacterium. Next base: position 50,845 of record DGBN01000035.1, read on the forward strand.
CAGATAATCGGCATAGGCGTGCTCCGGCGGGGCGGTATCCTGGCGTAGTTTTTCAAATTCGGGGCAGTCTTCCAGCACCAGACTGGCAACACGGCCGGCGCAGCGTGTGAGTTCTACGCGTGCCATCAGGTCGACGCGACCGGTGCGGGCGATTTCACTGCGAGCCTGTTTGAATTCCTGCGTTTCGACACGTGCATTGCCCTCCAGGTAGGCGGCGGTAGCGCGTTCTGTTGCAGTTTTTGCGTTCATTTGCCAGTCAGGAACGGGTGTACCTGCACATGCAGTCAGTAAGGCGGCCAGGGCGGCAGAAAAAACAAGTCGTGGGAAAGGCGATGTCATGGCAGCGTCAACTCCGTATCGCGTGCAAACGGCCATTTGCGGTTGATTTCAGTGACCAGTTGATCGACCTTGCGCAGGCTGCGATCGACATCCGAGCGCAACACATCCAGATCACTGGTGGCAACTTTTGCGTTGGCGCTGATGGCTTGTGCATCGACCAGTACGGCATCGACTTTTTTCAGGCTTGATCTTGCTTCGGCCAGCATCGCGTTGAGCTGGACGATGGTGGCCTGGCTATTGCCGTCCTTGCCGAAAATCTGATTGTCGGCTTTGACCAGCAAGCCATCGACCTTGGTCAGAACGCTATTGGCGCGATCCAGAGTCGCTACCAATTTTTGTGCATCTTTTTCATTACCCATCAGTCCGCCCAAGGCGCCGTGTGGGCCATTGAATTTTTCTGTCAGTCCCTGCAAATTGCTCAGACTGGTGCTGAGTGCAGATTCTGCCGCGGTCAGACCATTCAGATTTTCAATCAATTGTTTGGCGGATGCGACCAGCAAGGGAATTTCTGCCGCGACATCGCCAACCAGCAATGTGCGCTCGGCACCGGGCGGCAAAGCCGGATCGGTCGGTACTCCGGTATAAGCCCGCATCTTTGTACTGCCGACTATGCCGCGTTCCATCGCGAATACACTGGAAGTGCGCAACCAATGAGCGTCTTTTTCCGCCACATCGACGATCATGCGCGCCTTGCCTTCCTTGCTGAGTTCAATGCGGCTGACGCGCCCGATCGGGAATCCTGAAAACGTGAGATCCATACCGACTACCACGCCTTCCGAATCGTCAGCCAGCAAAACCAGTTCCTGCGTGGTCTCGAAAGCACCACGTGCATACATCAGATAGGCCGCTGCAGCGCACATCAGCGTGATCAAAAACAGCAGCAGGATGGCCGCCTGGAATTCAAGATTCTTCGGCATTGCCTGCATGCTTGGCGGCAGTGGCGGAGGAGGGGCGTTATCAGGACGTTCTTGCATGGGTGTCATATGCCATATAAGGATTAGTAATAGTTACCCATCAGCGAAGCAACTTCAATCAGCAGAATAACGAAGAACAATCGGACCATCGCCGCCAGTTCATTCGCGGCCTTGGAGCGGCTGTGTAGATGCGTGCTGCGTGTATCGTAAAGCGAAGATGCCATCGGGATCAAGGACACAGCCAGACTGAAGAAGATGGTCTTGAGCATGAAAATCATCGATACGGCGGGATTGAAAATCTGCCCGACCACACGCGTATAGCCGGGCAGCGCCCAATGCGTGAAACCGTAAATGGAAAGATAAGCCAGTATCAGGGAGAGGGCGCAACTGACGGCAGCCAGCATCAGTACGGAAAATACGCCGGCCACGGCGCGCGGAAAAAATTCGCGCCGTATCGGATCGATGCCCTGGCGTTGCAGGTCTGCGAGTTCGCCGCGTGCCCGCATTTCGGCCAGTTCGACGCCATCCGGCAAAGTACGACGCAAGGCCACAAACAGGGCGGCAGTGAGCGGTATGAGTTCCAGCACCAGTACCCGCACTACCATTTCCAGCGCATATTTGGACAGGCCGTAACTCAGTGCGGTGACGACGACGATGCGAATCAGGATCAGGCTGACCAGCGCCGACAACACGGAAAACCAGATCAGATTGGCAGTCGTGCCGAGCACGATCTGATAGGCAATCGCGTGCCGGTTGTCGCGCTTGTAAGTCGCGGGCGAGAAAGACAGCGACAGTACCAGCATGCCGAACAGCACAATACGCCAGCCGCCTATCAACCAGCGCAGCGTGGCGCGGCCCATGGTTCTGAAAGTGCTGAAGATGGATGCAGTGGCAGTCATGCAAACATGGTAGCAGCGAATGGCAGGACTTTACATCCTTCGCCGTTTTTGACTTTGCAGCAGGATCGTTTCACACTGCGTTTTTCCTGTTCTCCAGTCATTGGCCTGCCATGGAATTTTTTAGTCCGGAACGTATAGAACAAACCAAAGCGCTGGTACGTGACGGCAAACCGTTCATTTTCGATGACGGCGATATCCGTACGCTGCATTTCAATGAACAGGTAGTGCAAAGTGCAATGCGTCTGTCGGCGCCTGACGAACTGGTGGTTCTGTATACGCAGATGATGAGTCGCTTCCTTGCCTTGCATCCGGCGCCGGAACATATCCTGCTGATCGGGTTGGGCGGCGGTTCGCTGGTCAAATACTGTTATCGACAGTTGCCGGCGGCCCGCATGACGGTGCTGGAATCGAATGCCGACGTCATCGCCTTGCGCGATTGCTTCATGATTCCACCCGACGATGCACGTTTGCAGGTTTTGCATGTCGATGCGGCGCAGTATCTGGCACAGATGGCAGCGGCATCTGTGGATGTCATCCTGCTGGATGGCTTCGATGCCGATGGTGCGCCGCAGACCTTGCGTTCGCGCGATTTTGTCAGCGACTGCAGGCGTGTGTTGCGTGAGCAGGGCGTGCTGGTGGTGAATATGGGCGATAGCAATACGAATATAGTCGGCTTTGTGGTGCAAGGGCGTGCAGTCTTTGGCGCATCCCATTTATGGTGGTTCAAGACGAGCAGGGATAACAGTCATATTGCGGTGGCTGTTCATGCTGCTGACGACGCAGCTGGCGATACCGTCTTGCACAGCGCGGCTTTGCATGTAGGCACACATGCGGCACTGGAATTCGTTTATCCGAAAGATATGTCATCCGAATAAACGATGCAGAACGACATTTCTTGCAAGCGGTGCCGGTATTTTTTACATGGCACCTGTCTGTACCGTATGTCCCGTCAGCCGATGTCGATGAGTGCTAAACCGCTTTCTGCATCGAAGCTGCGTTTGAGGTAGGCGGGCGATTCTGTCAGGATGATTTCCAGCGTAGGGCGCACATAGGCTTGCAACAGATGGCCGCCGTGTGCACTGCCATCGCGCTTGCCGACAACCACGTGGGTATGGCTCTTCGACTCGCCATCCTGCATGACCACGTCGCCGATCAGGGACAATACTTCAACCTGTTCATTGACGGCAATTTTTTCATAGTCTTTTTGATCCCAGTTGAAATAGGCCAGCGTCGCACTGCTGAATGCACCTATTGCTGTGAAACGGCTGGCAGCAAGATCGTTTTCTTTGGCGAAACGCTGCAATTGGCTGACCACTTCTTCTCCTGTTTCCAGTATCAAGGCGTAGGTTTTCTCCGAGCCATCGTTGATGAGTTTGCTGCGCATGGTAACCTCTCTATGGTTGGTTTTAGTCAGACCTGCTTTTTGCGAAGAAATTCAGCGCAGAACGGGCAGTACCAACGCTGTCTGATTACAAGTACCAATATTCCGCTCTGCTGCAATTTCAAAGTTGGGAACTCTTGCTCATTTCCTGCCTCCAACTGAGCAAAATACGGACCACCATGTCGATCTAGAAACCGCATCAGCGGGAGGAAAAAATATGGTCAGTACCATCTCGACGCATGCAGCTCTCGCATGTGCGATGCGATTTTTCACCATCAGTAAAGTGTGCTGGTTTTCCACAAGAGGATCTCATCATCGCGTGAATTCGCCTGCCCCTGAAGCGTATGTTTCATGCGGGAAATGTGAGGGCACTCTTGTTTAATAAATTTCTCCAGCACATTCCATTTTTTTCGACCGCCGAAAACGCGGAGGATATTTCCGAAGAACCGGTACGGGCGGAGATATTCAGTGCGGAAAGGCTGGAAGCACTTGCAGCGCAACTGGCCGCTACACAAAAAATCGGTACTGCTCCCTTTCACCGGTCTCTTTCTGTCCTGGTGCGCGAAGATGGGCGTGCACTGATTGCTGCGCATGCGGCGATCGAGCGTGCGGCAGCCGAACGTCGTGCAATTACTTCTGCAGCTGAATGGCTGCTCGATAATTTGCATGTTGTCGAGGAAAATGTCGTCGGCGTGGTGGAAAACATGTCGCGCCGCGTATATAAATCGCTGCCGAAGTTAACGAACGGCGAATTTGCCGGCAAGCCGCGTATCTATGGTTTGTGCTGGGCCTTTGTCGCGCATACCGATAATCACTTCGATACCGATCTTTTTCTGCGTTTTGTGCAAGCCTATCAGCGCGTGCAGGCATTGACGATGGCGGAATTGTGGGCCTTGCCCATCGTCATGCGTGCCGTGTTGCTGGCACATCTGCGTCGAGTCGCGTTACGCGTCGTCACGGCACAGACGGCGCGCCAGGAGGCTGATGATTTCGCCAACGATTTGATTGTCGTTGCGCAAAAGACGCAGGAGAACGAACAACCGGCGCTGGTATTGCAGTCGGGCCGCCTGCGGCAGCCATTCGTGGTGCAACTGGTGCAGCGTCTGCGTTATCAGCAACCCGGATTTACAGCATTGCTGGATACACTGGGCGGGCGTCTGGCAGAGCAGGGCTTGACCATAGACGATCTGGTACTGCGCGAGCATACGACGCAAGTTGCATCGAACCAGACGATACGCAATATCATCACCAGCATGCGCGACATTGCAAGCTTCGATTGGCGTGTATTTTTTGAATCGGTCAGCCTGGTCGAGAAAAAACTGCAAACGCTGCCGAATTATGTTGCGCTGGATTTTCTGACGCGCGATCGCTATCGCAAAATCATTCAGCACATTGCCTTGAACGCACGCTATTCGGAACAGCAGATTGCCGATGCGCTGGTGCGGAAGATCGAATTTTACCGCAGCCAGATGCAGCGTAACGACGTCGTTGCCGACGAGCGCGCGCTTGATCCCGGCCATTATCTGCTGGGCGGCGGCAGAACGGATCTGGAAGCGGAGCTGGGTTACCAGCCGCATTTTTCACAAAAACTGAGACGGCATTATGTCGCCCATTCCAGTTTGTACTATCCGCTGACGATTTTATTCTTTAGCTTCATTGTGCTGGCTGTTCCTCTGCTGACTACACGTGGATACGAGCTTTCCTTCATTACGTTGACGTTGCTGATTGTCGGAGGATTTTTTCCTGCCACCGATATCGCCATTACCATCGTCAATAAAGTATTGATGCGCCTGTTCTGGCCACGCCATTTGCCGCGACTGGAACTGGCGGATATTTCGGAAAGCGTGCGCACTTTTGTCGCAGTGCCTGTCATGCTGACTAGCGAAGAGGGTGTGGACGAAGAGATCCGGCAACTGGAAACGCACTATCTTGCCAACCCGGACGGTGAAGTGTATTTCACGCTGTTGTCAGACTGGGCCGACGCCAGACAGCAGCATATGCCGCAGGATTTGCCCTTGCTGGAAAAAGCTCGCCGCGAAATCGCACAGCTGAATGCACGTTACGGTCCCAGTGTAAGCGGACAGACACGCTTCTATGTCCTGCATCGCAACCGTTTGTGGAATGCGGCCGAAGGTTTATGGATGGGTTGGGAACGCAAGCGCGGCAAGCTGCATGAATTCAATCGCCTGTTGCGCGAGGCGCACGATACCTCCTTCCTGCCGGAAAATAATTCCTTGCCGCACAATGTGCGTTACGTGATTACGCTGGATGCGGATACGCGCCTTCCGATAGGCGCATTGCGTGCGCTGGTCGGTGTGGCGGCACATCCGTTGAATCAGCCGCGCCATGATCCCGTTACCAGGCAGGTCATTGAAGGCTATGGCATTCTGCAACCGCGTATTACGCCGACATTGCCGATGCCGCAGGAACGCACGCTGTTCCGTCGCTTCTTTTCCGCGCGTGGCGGCGTCGATCCGTACGGCGGAGCGGTACCGGACGTGTATCAGGACGTATTTGGATGGGGAAGTTATTCCGGCAAGGGTTTATATGATGTCGATGCATTTGAACTGGCGCTATCCGGCAAGGTGCCGGACAACACCATGCTCAGTCATGATTTGTTTGAGGGTGCGCTGGCGCGCTGCGCGCTGGTCAATGACGTTGAATTGTTCGAGGATTTTCCTTCACATGTCGCGGAAGCTGCGGCACGCGAGCATCGCTGGACTCGCGGCGACTGGCAATTGCTGCCGTGGTTGTTGAACATAGGACGGGTGTCGATGTCGGTCATCGACCGCATGAAAATCATCGACAACATGCGCCGTTCCCTGATGACGCCGGGAATCCTGCTGGTGTTGGTGACGGCTTTCTGTCTTGAATATGCGTCGATCTGGCCATGGCTGATATTGGGCATAGTGGGGCTGGCGACGCCTTCCGTATTCCAGTTCATTTCCGATCTGTTGCCGCATCGCGACGATCTTTCGTTCAAGGCGCATTGGCGGCGTGGTCTGGCCGTGTTGCCGGATACGCTGGCCGTGATATTCATTTCGCTGGTGGTGCTGGTGCAACGTGCGTGGATGATGCTGGACGCCATCGTACGCACCCTGATCCGGTTGATATTCACGCGTCGCAACTTGCTGCAATGGGTGACGTCCGCGCAAGTCAAGAGATCCAAACGCTATTCCCTGTTCAGTTTTGTCTGGCGTGGCCGGATGGGCATGTTAGGGGCTGTGGCTATCGTCGCGATCGTGTATTTCCTGAACCCGGAACGCTGGTTGTGGGTGCTGCCATTCGGTTTGTTGTGGGTGCTGAGTCCGGTGATCGCGCGCATGATCAGCCTGCCGCCGCCCGATAAAGATGTCGAATTTCTGGAAACCGCTGAAGAAAATGAATTACGCCTGATTGCACGTCGTACCTGGCGTTTCTTTACTACCTTCGTCGTGGCGGAAGATCATTATTTGCCGCCGGATAATTTCCAGGAAGATCCGCAGCCGGTGATTGCGCATCGTACGTCACCGACCAACTTCGGCCTTTACCTGTTGTCGGTTGCCAGTGCGCGCGATTTTGGCTGGATAGGCTTGAGTGAAATGATGGAACGGCTGGAAGCGACGATGAAAACGCTGCAGGATCTGCCGCGCTATCACGGTCATTTTTACAACTGGTATGAAACCGAGCGCCTGGAAGTACTGTCGCCACGTTATATTTCCACCGTCGATAGCGGTAATCTCGCCGGCCATCTGTTCGTACTGGCGCAAGCATGCAAGGATGCGCGCGAGCAGAGCGTATTGCGCAGCATCGTCGATGCCGGCATGCGTGATACCGCACTGTTATTGGGCCTGGCGATCGAAGGCGTAGGGCGCGAATTACGCACGCAGACCGTCAGTATCACGGAGCTGCGCAGGAACGTCGAACAGTTCAACGATCTGTTGCTGACGCTGGGTAGCAGCCTGTCCAGTTATGCCGCCTGGAAAGAATTGGCGGAGTGCGCAGAAAACCTGGTCGATCTGGCGCAAGCGTTTTCAGCCGAAATCCTGATTGCCGACAATCAGGTACTGGCCTGGGCCAGGGAATTGCGTGACGCGGTACGCACGCATTGCGACGATTTTGTGATCATCCTGCCGTGGGCGCATCTGCAGGCACAGGATTTGGAGTCCAAGCAGAATGAAGAATTGTGGCAGATCGTCAATGCACAGATCGATGCCGATATCGTACTGGAAGACTTGCCGGAGCGGTATGACTCGGTGCGGCGCGATGTTACGCGGCTGTTTACATCGCAGAACCGGCTTGATCCCGGCGTGATTCCGCAGGCGCTTTACGATGAACTGGATGCGGCACTGGCGCAGGCAAGTGCACTGTCGGAACAATGGTTGGCGCGTCTGGAAACACTGGAAAACGCGGCACGCAGCATGGCGATGGCAATGGATTTCCGTTTCCTGATGTCGGCGGAACGCAAACTGTTTTCGATAGGCTATAACGCTGATGAAGGAAAACTGGACGATAGTTATTACGATTTGCTGGCGTCCGAAGCACGTCTGGCCAGCATGGTGGCCATTGCCGAACGGCAGGCGCCGCCGTCGCACTGGTTCCGTCTTGGCCGGCGCATGCTGCCTTGCGTAGACGGGCCGGTTCTGGCGTCCTGGTCGGGTTCGATGTTTGAATACCTGATGCCGTCGCTGGTGATTTCGACGCCGCGTGGCAGCATGCTGGATCAAACCTGCCGTGGCATCGTTGCGCGTCAGATCGAATACGGCAAGGAGCGCAAAGTGCCATGGGGCGTCTCCGAATCTGCGATGAATTTGCGGGATCGTGCCTTCACCTATCAATACTCGGCATTCGGTGTACCAGGCCTGGGACTGAAACGCGGGCTGGAAAAAGATGTTGTTGTTTCGCCGTACTCAACCGGTCTGGCGGCGATGTACATGCCGAAAAGCGCCGTTGAAAACTTCCGTCGCATGGCAGAAATGGGTGCGATCGGGCGTTACGGTTTTTACGAGGCGCTCGATTTTACACCTGGACGCCGTGCGGAAAACCAGACCATGGCCATCGTACGCGCCTATATGGCACATCACCAGGGCATGCTGCTGGTAGCACTCGGCAACGTGGTCAACAGGAACGTGATGCGGCATCGATTTCATCATGAAGCCATCATTCGTTCGGCCGAACTGATGCTGCATGAAGCGCAACCGCGCTGGGTGCAGCCGGCCTCGCTTGCCATACGCGAAGATATGGAACGTCCTGCAGTAGTCATGCCGGAGTCGGGGGTGGCGCGTCATTTCAATACAGCGATGACGGCGACGCCGGAAACGCAGCTACTTTCGAATGGGCATTATGCCGTGATGCTGACGGCGGCAGGTTCCGGCTACAGCCTGTGGAACAAACTGGGTGTCACGCGCTGGCGCGAAGATGCGACGCGCGATCAATGGGGCAGTTATCTTTATCTGCGCGATATCGACAGCGGCAAGTTCTGGTCGGCCTGTTACCAGCCGACGGCAGTCGAACCTGATTTTTATCAGGTTAAATTTTCCGAAGACCGGGCCCGCATTTCACGCGTGGACGGCACGATTTCCAGCATGCTGGAAGTGATCGTTTCACCGGAAGACGATGCCGAATTGCGTCGCCTGACGCTGACGAATACCGGTTCGCGCGCACGCACGATAGAAATTACTTCGTATATGGAGGTATTGCTGGCACCAGTGGCGGCCGATGCGGCGCATCCGGCATTTTCAAATCTGTTTGTCGAAACCGAATATCTGCATGAGGTGCGCGGTTTGCTGGCATCGCGCCGTCCGCGCAAGGATGGCGAATTGCGGCCGTGGGCGGCGCATGTGGTGGCGCTCGGCGAGGGAAGCAGCACGATCGGCATTGAGTATGAAACTGACAGGGCGCGTTTCACAGGACGCGGGCAGGGCGTGCACAATCCGCGTTCCGTCAGCGACGGACGGCCTTTGTCGAATACGGTCGGTGCGGTACTGGACCCGATTTTCAGCTTGCGCGTACGGGTGCGTATTGAGCCGGGAGAAATCACGCATCTGGTCTTTGCCACGATGGCGGCCAACTCGCGCGCAGAGATCATCAGCCTGGCAGATAAATATCATGATGGTTCGGCGTTCGCGCGGATTTCGGCCCTGGTATGGACGCATGCGCAGGTGCAGCTGCATTACCTGCGCACAGAACATTACGAAGCCGAATTATTCCAGCATCTGGCGAGCCGCATCCTGTTTTCCGATGCCTCATCGCGTGTCAGCGGACGTGTGATTCGCGCCATGCGCCTGAGTCATGCCGGCTTGTGGGGACAGGGCATTTCCGGCGACCGGCCGATCGTGTTGTTGCGCATGGCCAAACAGGAAGACTTGCGGCTGGTCTCGCAGTTGCTGCGTGCGCATGAATACTGGCGCATGAAGCAGTTGCCGGTCGATCTTGTCATCCTGAATGAAAAAGGCGCATCGTATGCGCAAGAGTTGCAGGCTGCGATGGAAAGCATGGTGCGTGCTGCGCAGGCGTTTTCAGCCCAGCAGGAACAGACCGAGCGTGGCGGCGCCTACATCGTGCGTGCCGATCTGATTACCGAAGATGAACGCACCTTGCTGCTGGCTTCTGCAAGGGTCGTGCTGGAGGGCGGTCAGGGTAGCCTGGCAGAACAATTGCAGACGCGCCCCGGCAGCGAAGTCGATGCACCGTTTTCGTGGCTGGAACGTGAGGTGCGAGCGCCGCAAGGCGCTGCGCCAGGCCCGACTCCGCAACTGACGCTGTTCAACGGTCTCGGCGGTTTCGATCCGGATGGCCACGAATATGTGATTGTGCTGAATCAGGATCAAGTCACGCCGGCACCATGGATCAATGTGATTGCGAATCCTGTGTTCGGTTTCACGGTATCGGAACGCGGTGCCGGTTATACGTGGAGCCTGAATAGCCGTGAAAACAAATTGACGCCGTGGTCGAATGATCCGGTATCCGATCCGTCCGGCGAAGCATTCTATATACGCGATGAAGAAAACGGTGCGCTGTGGAGCCCGACCATGTCGCCGATACGCGTACCGAATGCAACGTATACGACGCGACACGGCCAGGGTTACAGTCGCTTCGAGCTGGTGTGCAGCGGTATTGCCAGCGACTTGCTGCAATTCGTCAGTTGGGACGATCCGGTAAAAATATGCCGCCTGCGTCTGAAGAACGTCTCGCGCAATCCGCGTCGCCTGTCTCTGACTTCCTATGTCGAATGGGTGTTGGGCGCGGCTCGCACCGAGAATGTACCCTTCATCGTCACGGAACATGATGCGGAAAGCGGTGCGATGTTTGTGCATAATCCGTGGAATATCGAATTCGGCCAGCGCGTTGCCTTCATCGATTTGTGCGGCAAGCAAACTGCGTGGACCGGCGACCGCAAGGAATTCATAGGCCGCAACGGCAACCTGCACAATCCGGCCGGCTTGATGCGCGGGAATATCTTGTCGAATCGCGTCGGCGCTGGTTTCGATCCCTGCGGCGCTTTGCAAACAGTACTTGAAATTCCCGTCGGCACTGAAGTCGAGATCGTGTTCCTGATGGGGCAGGCCGACACGAACGAAGCCGCACGCGAGCTGGTACAACGTTATCGCGCGGCCGATATCGAGACGGTATTTGAAACCAGTCAGCGCAACTGGCACAGGATACTGCACACGATACAAGTCGAGACACCGGATCGTTCGATGGATTATCTGCTCAACGGCTGGTTGCTGTATCAGACCTTGAGTTGTCGTTTCTGGGCCCGCACGGCGTTTTATCAGGCTGGTGGCGCCTACGGTTTCCGTGATCAATTGCAGGATACGCAGGCGCTGGCGATGGTTGCACCGCAACTGGCGCGCGACCAGATTTTGCGTGCATCGTCGCGTCAGTTCCCTGAAGGCGATGTCCAGCATTGGTGGCATCCGCCTAGCGGACGCGGCGTGCGTACGCATATTTCGGACGACCTGATCTGGTTGCCGTATTGTGCTGCGCATTATGTCGAGGTGAGCGGCGACGAACAGATTTACGACGAAATGATCCCCTTCCTCGAAGGCGAGCTGCTGCCGCTGGAAAAAGAAGACAATTATTTTGAAGCAAAATTTTCCGATGAAAAAGCCAGCGTCTACGAACATTGCGCACGTGCACTGGATCACAGTCTTCAGGTGGGCAGGCATGGTTTGCCCTTGATGGGCGGCGGCGACTGGAACGACGGCATGAATCGCGTCGGCCATGAAGGCAAGGGCGAAAGCGTCTGGCTGGCCTGGTTCCTGTACGCCACGCTGCTGCGCTTTGCGCCGGTGGCAGAGGCACGCAACGATCATGTACGGGCAACGGCATGGCGCAGGCATGCAGAGAAATTGAAGGCGGCAACCGAGAAGCATGCATGGGACGGTGCATGGTATCGCCGTGCATATTTCGATGACGGTACGCCGCTTGGTTCAGCCAGCAATGCCGAATGTCGTATCGATTCGATCGCGCAAAGCTGGTCGGTGATTTCTGGCGCCGGTGAGCCGCGCCGTGCGCAGCGCGCGATGGAGTCGGTCGATCAATATCTGATCCGCCCAGGTGACGATTTGATTCTGCTGTTCACGCCACCGTTCGACAAGACGCCGCTGGACCCCGGTTACATCAAGGGTTATCTGCCTGGAGTACGTGAAAACGGCGGGCAGTACACGCATGCTGCGGTATGGAGCCTGATTGCCTATTCAATGATGGGCAAGGGCAGTCAGGCGCACGATCTGTTCAAGATGATCAATCCGGCCAATCGCAGCAGTACGCGCACCGGCATGGCTGCCTACAAGGTAGAACCGTATGCAGTGGCAGCCGATATCTATGCCGAATCGCCGCATGTACGTCGCGGCGGCTGGACCTGGTATACCGGTGCCGCAGGATGGTTATATCGCGCCGGTGTCGAGTTCATCCTCGGTCTGGAAATCAGGGCTGACAAGCTCAGCCTCAATCCCTGTCTGCCGCCGGAATGGCGCAACGCGAAAGTGCATTATCGTTACGGCAGCACACTGTACAACATCAATATCGTCAATCCGGATGGCGTCAGCAAAGGCGTGGTACATGTCGAGCTGGACGGCATTGCGGTGTCTGAAAAAGTCGTTGCCATGCTGGACGATGGTGCGACGCATACGGTTACGATTGTGATGGGACTTGATAAGCTGACATAATTTCTCTGCCTTCGCTGCAGCCGCTGATGCCGGCTGCAGCGTTGTCTTTCATTTCCTATTTTACATCTCAGTACTTACGGACAGGAGCTCTGGCGCCCGCATGAGCGTGCGGCGTCAGTGGGGTGCTACGTTCGCTGCTGTGCGGCTGCGCCCAAAAATAGTGCTGGCTTGTCAAAAATGGGGTAAATTGAATCAAACGAGACAAAAATAAAAACACAACGACAGCGTCTCCAAGTTCCGCAGGATAGAACCAAGAGCATTGATGGGAGACAAGCCGATGATTTATACAAAGACGGAACTGGGCCAAACAGCTTTTCAGAGTCGTTCTGTTGCACTCACGCCGCGGCAGCGCTCGGCATTCATCATGTTTGACGGGAAGCGCAGCACCGAGGAGGTGCTCAATGCGACCGCCGGATTGAATGTCACGGCAGAGGATGTGACGCATATGGTGGCTCTGGGCCTGCTGGTGGCCACCGCCACGCCTGCTGCAGTGCCACAGCAGGTTCTTGCGCCTGCGCCGATCGCCGACGCCCCTTCTACCCAGAGCGAGCAAGCACAATATTTAAAGGCCTACCCGATTGCCACACGATTGACGGCGAATCTGGGCCTGCGCGGCTTTCGATTCAACCTGGCGGTGGAAGCAGCAGGCAACCTGGCCCAACTGAAGGAGCTGGCACCCAAAATCAAGGACGCCGTCGGGCCGGAGAAGTTCAAGGAACTTCAAAGCGCCCTGTACGACTGAGACGTGGCGGCGCGTGCCACCGATCATGCATTTAAGTATTTAGCTCAGAAAATCTCCTGGCAAGGGAATAGCCAGGTAAAGCCTCCATATCTCTTCCCTTTGCTTTGTTGCGACGCTCACCATAATGATGCTTCACGTCCCTGTTCCTGCGGAAGCCGTACGCAAACGACAAACGATGAGGATGACATCATGCTGACAGAACGCGAACTTGAAAGCGCCTATCTGGGCCAATTCATCCCTGTGCACCACCAACCACAATATATTGATGGACCAAAATCGGATGTCGGGCTTCAAGGCTGAGATTAATCATCTTGTTATGCCTGGTGCCAAAGTACTGGAACTGGATGGCGTAGTCGTGCCGGATCAGCTTGTCGTCATGTGTAATGACGGTGCGACGCATACAGTCACGGGCGTGATGGGACTGGAAGAAGAAGCCTGAATCAGGCAGGAAGTGTTGCCATAAGAAATAGAATGGCGTGCGCAGTCGGCTCGCTATTTTTTATTTCAATGCCAGAGAGACGACGAACAGCAGGATGCCGATGAACAAGGCGGCACCGATCAGCGCAGCGATCAGGACGTAAAACGGATTGAGTCCAGTGACATCCTTTTCATAATCCGAACGGCGACGCAATCCGATAAAAGACCAGAAGATGGCTCCCATCGTGGCCAAAAAGGAGGTCTTTTCATGCGATTTCTTGCCTGGTTCCGACATCATTGTTTCCTTCAAAATTGTCCACTTGCGGCAGTCAATTCCTGCCCGTATCTTTCCTGTTTAACAGCATACAGCCCGTTGAGGCCGGTGGACAGAATCAGATGCACCTATATTTCCCGTAGCAGATTTTACCTGGCGATCTTGATTGCTTGGGTTAATGAGGCGAGGTCAGCAAGGCCAGCGTCTGGATCAGCATTTTGCACTCGTCCGGATTGCCTATGCTGATACGCAGATACTGGTCGATGCGGGGATGATTGAAGTGGCGCACTATGATGGCACGTTCCCGCAAACCGGTCGCCAGTTGAGCTGCGGCATACGACTCGTGGCGCGCAAAAATGAAATTGGCATGTGAAGGCAGAACCGAGAAACCGAGCTTTTGCAGCGCAGCCGTCATCTGTGCGCGACTGTCTACGATTGCTGCATTCGTCTTCTGGAAATATGCTTCATCGTCGTAGCTGGCGACTGCACCTGCCAGCGCCAGCCTGTCCATCGGGTAGGAATTGAAACTGTTTTTAACGCGATCCAGCGCTTCGATCAGTTTTGGATGACCCATCGCAAAGCCGACACGCAAACCGGCCAGTGAGCGCGATTTGGAGAAGGTGCGCACCACCAGCAGATTCGGGTATTTGCGTATCAGCGGAAGCGCCGTTTCACCACCAAAATCGATATACGCTTCGTCGACGACGACGACGGCATTCGGTTGTTTGATCAACAGCGTCTCAATTGCCGCCAGCGGCGCAAGGATGCCGGTAGGCGCATTCGGATTAGGAAAAATGATGCCGCTACAGGACCGGTTTTCATAGTCGGCGATATCGATTTCCATCGTCGCATTGAGTGGCACCTCCACGTAATCGATGCCGAACAATCTGGCATAGACCGGGTAAAAGCTGTACGTAATATCGGGAAACAGCAAAGGCGTCGAATGCTGGAGCAAGGACATGAAGGTAAAGGCCAGTACTTCATCCGAACCATTGCCGATGAAGATTTCATTCGGTTGCACGTCGTGATAGCGCGCCAATACCTGCTTCAACTCGGACGCATCCGGATCCGGATACAGGCGCAGGGCATCGGCTGTCACTGCATGCACGGCCGCTGTAACGGCGGGTGATGGAGGATAAGGGTTTTCATTCGTGTTTAGCTTGATCAAGCCAGGCAATTTCGGTTGCTCACCCGGGACATACGGCGTGAGTGTTTGCACAATAGGGCTCCAGAACTGACTCATGACTGCGTTTCCTTTTGATACTTATATTTGTAGATACGCTCATTTTATCGTGCGCAGTCGACAAATAGAAAATTGCGGTTCTGGAACGAGCGTCAACGAGGTATGTTTTGCTGCGTGTGATGACGTAAAGGCATCTGCCGACAGTGTATTTTCTCCTCTGGTGGCTGATAATTTGCAGCCGTTCTGGTAGAGTGCGGCCATGAGTAAATTGACCCTAGACCGTATCCTGCAATCGCAGGGTTTCGGTACCCGAAAATATTGCCGCGGCCTGATCGAAGACGGCGAAGTCAGCATCAATGGCGAAGTTGTCGACAATTTCAAGGCGGCATTCGACACGAGCGATCTCGAATTCACGATCTTCGAGGATGTTTGGCGTTATCGTGAACACGTCTACATTGTATTGAACAAACCGGCGAATTTTGAATGTTCGCGCAAACCTAGCCACCACCCTGGCGTGCTGACTTTGCTGCCGGAGCAATTTACCTGGCGCGATCTGCAGCCGGTAGGCCGGCTGGATCACGATACGACCGGTATGTTGCTGATGTCTGATGATGGCCCCTTCATACACGCGCAATCTTCGCCGAAACGGCATATTCCCAAGGTATACGTTGCGACTACGCACGATCCGGTGACGCCGGAACTGATTGCGAAATTTCTGGGGGGCGTGCAACTGCACGACGAGCCTGCGCCATTGGCGGCGCAGACTTGCCGCATGCTGGCCGAACACCAGATCGAAATCGTGCTGGAACAGGGTAAATATCATCAGGTCAAGCGGATGCTCGCCGCAGCTGGCAATCATTGCTCGGCCTTGAGGCGGACGGCGATAGGTGAGTTGACGCTGGAGTCGCTGGCACTGGAAGAGGGCGAGTGGGCCTATCTGGATGCAGACAAGCTGGCCTTGCTGAGACCTTTGGCATCTTCCGCGAGTTGATAGCAGTTTTTTTCCTCATCTCCTTGCATGAAAACTACAACAATGCTTCCTATATGAATTTTTGTGTGCATTTTGTGCACATTCTTGATGTAGGGGTATCAGCAGCAATCATTCCATGTATTCCAGGCTGCACCGGAGCAGAGGCCGCGTTTGCTGATCTACTCGTCGATATCGCTGATCAAGGCGTTGCGTGAAGGTTCGATCGGCATGATCGAATATGCGCCCCTGTTCGGGCGTGCCATCCAGTCGCTGCCGAACAAGGACAAGGTGCAGCAGCGACTGGTGAACTGAAACAAAAACTATTTGATGATGCGATAGCAGGGAACGTAAGCCTTGCCTGGCAATTTCATCCGGTTTTGCGCAACGAACGATGCCAGCAGTGCATCCATCGGCTCCATGATTTCGCGGTCGCCGCTGATTTCAAACAGGCCGTGTTTTTCGATCGAACGTATCCCGCTATCCTTGACGTTGCCTGCCACCACGCCGGAAAAAGCGCGTCGCAGATTGGCCGCCAGCAAATGATTTTCCTGGTTCTTGTGCAGGGACAGATTGCGCATGTTTTCATGTGTAGGAGCAAATGGCTGCTGGAATGCGTGGTCTATCTTCAAGCTCCAGTTGAAGTAATATGCATCGCCCTTGCTTTTGCGGAACTCGCGTACCTGAGCGATACCGGCTTGCATCTCCTGCGCTACCCGTTCCGGATCGTCGACAATGACCTGATACAGCTTTTGCGCATCCGGCCCCAGTGTCACGCCGATGAACTGGTCGATCTGGCGAAAGTACTCGGCGGAGGCTGCAGGACCGGTAAAGATCAACGGGAAGGGCAGACCGGCGTTGTCCGGATGCAGCAGGATGCCGAGTATGTAGAGAATTTCTTCCGCCGTGCCGGCGCCACCCGGAAAAACGACGATGCCATGACCGGAACGCACGAACGCTTCCAGACGTTTTTCGATATCCGGCATGATGACCAGATCGTTGACGATGGGATTCGGCGCTTCTGCGGCAATGATGCCGGGTTCGGAAATGCCGAGATAGCGTCCGCCAGGAATGCGTTGCTTGGCGTGACCGATGGTGGCGCCTTTCATCGGCCCCTTCATTGCGCCGGGTCCGCAACCGGTGCAGATATCCATGTCGCGCAAACCGATCTGGTAACCGACTTTTTTCGTGTAGTCGTACTCTTCACGGGAAATCGAATGGCCGCCCCAGCACACCACCAGCTTGGGGTTCAGGTTGGGATGCAGCACATTGGCATTACGCAAGATATTGAAGACGGAGTCGCTGATTCCGGCCGAGGATTCGAGGTCGAAGGTCGAATTGGACAGGATTTCGTCATGAATATAGAGAATGTCGCGCAATACCGAAAACAGATGTTCGTGTATTCCCTTGATCATCTTGCCATCGACAAAGGCACTGGCAGGCGCACCCTTGATATCGAGCTTGATGCCGCGCTCGCGCTGGATGATGTTGATATCGAAGGATTGATAACGCTCCAGCAATTCCTTGCCGTCGTCGGTGTTGCTGCCGCTGTTGAGCACTGCCAGTGCGCAGTTGCGAAACAGCTGATACAGGCCGCCGTTGCGTGTGTCCAGCAGTCTTTGTACTTCGGCCTTGGAGAGAATGTCGAGGCGGCCTTCGGGTGAGAGTTGTGTATCGACTACTTCGTATGCCATGAGTGCTTAATTCCGAATAAGAGTGATCAGGTGCATCATTCTAATGCGCAAACGGGTGCGCCGTCCGGTTGCTGTGTTCCGTGGGAAGAAGATGCGCAACCGGTGTCCACTGTAAGTGGCGCGGCAGTTGCAATACACGAGCAGGATGAACAAAAGGAAGCGGATGCGATGTTGCGCTCAAAACCAGGGATGTATCAGCAACTGGCGCCCGGGTCGCAAGGAAAATGCCGCCGGCTAGTGCGGTGCAAAACTGAAGGCCGCTTTCAGCGCCTGATATGCCTTTTGCGCCACCATCGTATGCACGGGTGCCGGGACATTGACGATAACGGCGTACAAATCACCGGCCGGATCGCCGGGTATGCCTTTGCCTTTCAGGCGTAATCTGCGACCGGGCATGGAGCCCGACGGAATCGATAGTCGAACCGAACCTTCCGGAGTCGGTACATTGATGGTGGTGCCGATTGTCGCCTGGGCGGAAGTCAGCGGAATGTCGAAATAGATGTCGCGTCCTTCAACGCGATAGCGACGATGCGGACGTATCATCACCTCCAGATACAGATCGCCGGCCTTGCCTTCACCCATGCCGGGAAAGCCCTGGCCGGCCAGGCGCAGGGTTTGTCCGCCGCGTATGCCTTTCGGCACACTGACTTTCAGTGTGCGTTTGGAGACCACGGGCATGCCGTATTCATCGGTAGCGTAGGTGGGCATTGAAATGCTGCATGCAGTGCCGTGGAAAGTATCTTCCAGATCGATCTGCACTTTTGCATGCTGATCGCTGCCGTGCACATTGATGCTGCGGTGTCTGGGCGGCGTCGGGTTGGGGCGGCCCATCATTTCATCCAGGATATTGCTGAAATTGTCGTCGCTGCGTTTGGCGGATCTGGTTTCTGCGCGTGTTTCTTTTTGCGAGTCGAAGCCATAGCTGCGTGCCGTTTGCGGCTGTGTGGCTTCCTTGTGGAGACTGGAGAAGCCTGACATCTGATCATATTCCAGACGTTTTTCCGGGTCTTTCAATGCCTTGTAGGCTTCCCCGACTTCCTTGAAGCGGAGTTCGGCATGCACTTCGCGGCTCACGTCAGGGTGATATTTACGCGCCAGCTTGCGGTATGCGTTCTTAATCACTTCCTGTGTGGCATCGTGCGGCACACCTAGCGTCTGGTAATAATTCTTTGATTTCATTTATCAGGTTTAGTCACTATCGGCTGAGCGGATCAATCGTTCCGGGAAATGTTCTGCGCGGAAAATGGTGCTTTCTGCAAGAGCATTCTGACATTACTTCCTGGCCGTTGAAAGGATGAATAGGACAACTATTGCTTGTCAATTAAGGCAATAGCCGGGGAGAATCGGCGGCTATCCGGCTGCAGCTACTCCTTGATAGTAACTTGTGTTGCTCATGTGAAAACAGCAAAGCCACAATTCAGCTATGTAGACACAGCTTTGAAGGGCATACTCTCTACTTCGTTCAATAAACGACACTTTAAAAGTTGAAAAGATTCATGACCTACGAAGAATATCTGGATGAAGTGACTACCTTGCTGACTGAAATGTACGAGCTTAGCGATGCCGCCGCGATCAAATACGTGGTGCGCGCGCAGGCGGGCGATTTTTTCACGCTGCACGATGACGATCCGACCATGCGTACGCAGGAGCGTGCGGTACAGGATGCAAAAACGATTTTCGAGCAGCGCAATAAATCCAAGCCTGAGATATTCAAGAAATAATCGTGAGCGAGCATTCAATTATTTTTTGGCATGAGGCAGGCGAAGAGTGCTCGGCGCGCTGGCAATCGGAAAACCGTAGCGCCGCGCCCAAACGCGTGCAAATTGCGGACGACAGAATGAATGCCGATTCGGCATTCCGTCTGGCCAGCGAAGGTAATGCCTTGCTGTGGCGCGGCGACTATCAGAATGCGCGACAGTTGCTGCAGGCGCTGGCACGCCGTACCGAAAAAAAGCCGCGCAAGACGGCGGCTTCGCCGCTGGACGCTTTCAATCTGCACCGGCAGGCGCAATCGCAACGTGCTCGTACGCTAGGCATGCTGCTGATAGAAGTGGCTGCCGATTACACGATAGGCTTGCGTCGTGCGCCGGACATCCGGCTCGCCTGCAATGAAGCTTATGGTGCAAGCCAGGGGGCGTTCGTGGTGTCCCTGCGCGAAATACTCGGCTTGATCGGTGCGCATGAATGGAGCAAGAACGGTGTGGAAATCCCGACCTTGAATGCACGCATCCATCCTTGTTACGGCGTGTTTTCACCAGTGCGCGGCGAGTATCTGAATCTGATTGCCGAAGCACCGTTGCCGACAACCAAACTGGCATTCGATATCGGCACCGGAACCGGCGTGATCGCAGCCTTGCTGGCGCATCGTGGCGTGGCAAAAGTGATCGCGACGGATCAGGATGTGCGGGCGCTGGCTTGCGCGCGCGAAAATCTGGCGCGGCTGGATATGCGCGATCGGGTGGACGTGATCGAAGCCGATCTTTTCCCGCTGGGAAAGGCTGCACTGATCGTGTGCAATCCACCATGGATACCGGCACGGCCGAATTCATCCATTGAACATGCGATCTACGATCCGGACAGTCGCATGCTGCGCGGTTTTCTGAATGGCTTGGCCGAGCATCTGGAGCCTAAAGGCGAGGGCTGGCTGATCCTGTCGGATCTGGCAGAACACTTGGGATTACGTACTCGCGAAGCATTGCAGCAGATGATTGCCGATGCCGGATTGAAATTGATCAAGCGCATGGACATCAAGCCGACTCATGCGCGTGCAACGGATGAAACCGATCCCTTGCACAGCGCGCGTTCGAAAGAGATCACATCCTTGTGGCGGCTTACCGCACGTTGATCAAGACACCTTCTCATTTTGCCTGAGCGAGAGTGACAGTAATAAAGATAGAGGAAATAAATGAGCAATAAACCCGCCCGCACACTTACTTTCAAATGCACGAAATGTACAAAGTCGGTTCAAGTCTTTTTGCAGAAGGTTTCAGCCTGCTCGCACATCCAACCGTATCAGGGCATCTGCAGCTGTGGCGAGATTAGACGTTATGCAACCGGGCAGAAGGATGCGGTCGAATCGTATATGGCGTCGGAAGATGGCAGCTGGTCGCACCACCATCATTGATGCTTGGCTAGCAATCCTGGCACTGCTGCCAATTAACCGTTATCGGTTTCTATAAAACGCATTTTAAAATTGCGTCCCTTGATATTGCCGTTGCTTAAACTGGCGTACGCCTTGTCAGCGACACGTCTATCCAGTGCAACATAGGTCATGAATTCAAACACATTGATCTTGCCGACCTGATCCTTCGTCAAACCGACATCCCCGGTCAACGCACCAAGCAAATCGCCGGGGCGCAATTTATCCTTCTTGCCGCCCATGATGCATAGCGTCACCATAGGCGCGTGCAAGTCGCCGCCTTCCGCCGGTTCGGCAGATTTCAGGTCGAACCACTGCACGGATTTCTGCTGATATTCTTCGATCAGCTTGACCCATTTTTTCTCGTTCGGTGCGCATAGACTCAGTGCCAGGCCTTTGCCCTGTCCGCGGCCGGTACGGCCTATGCGATGGATGTGCACTTCGGTATCCTTCGATACATCGACGTTGATCACTGCGCCCAATGATTGAATATCCAGTCCGCGTGCGGCCACATCGGTCGCCACCAGTACCGAGCAGCTTTGATTCGCAAACAACACCAGGATTTCATCGCGTTCGCGTTGTTCCAGTTCGCCATATAAAGCCAGTGCGCTGAAACCTTGCGCGCGCAATTCTGCAGCCAGTTCGCGACAATGGATTTTGGTATTGCAGAATGCCAGCGTCGACACCGGGCGGTAATGCTTTAACAGTGTGGCGACAGCCGCGTTGCGGTCGTCGTAGCCGACTTCATAAAACCGTTGTTCGATCTGACTGTCGTCGTGTTGTGCTTCGACCTTGACTTCAACCGGATCGCGCAAGAACTCGGCGCTGGCCTTGCGTATATCGTCCGGATAAGTGGCAGAAAACAGCAGGGTCTGGCGACGTTCAGGACAGGCACTGACGATGCCGGCGATCTCCTCATAAAACCCCATGTCGACCATGCGGTCGGCTTCATCCAGCACCAGCGTTTGTACGGTAGACAGATTGATCGTATTGCGGCTGATGTGATCGCGCAGACGTCCCGGTGTGCCGACCACGATATGTGCGCCATGTTCCAGTGATGCAATTTGCGGCCGCATAGGTGCGCCGCCGCACAGCGTCAACACCTTGATGTTGTCGGCAAAGCGGGCAAGCCGGCGCAATTCATTGGAAACCTGATCAGCCAGTTCGCGTGTCGGACAAATCACCAAAGCCTGGATCGCAAACCAGGTCGGATTTAATTTCTGCAGCATGCCGATGCCGAATGCCGCCGTCTTGCCGCTACCGGTTTTTGCCTGCGCAATCAGGTCGCGTAATTGCAATATCACCGGCAGGCTTTGCGCCTGTATGGGCGTCATCTCCCGATAACCCAGGGCGTCGAGATTGCTCAACATGGCAGGAGAAAGGGCGAGGGCGGCGAAGGAACTTGGATTCATGTTGGGAGCTTGCGTGATGCGGAAATGGACACGCAGTCTAACAGGCATGAGCAGGCGCATGAAAAACCCGCAAAAACCGGCTCCAAAAATACGCATATTTCACGACTGAAGACTGTTCCCCGCATTATGAAAAAATAATATCGCGACGCAGCATACAAAAATTTCAATCAGCAAAATATCATTCCACATGCAGAAAAATAATATATAACTATATGATTATTAACGATTAAAAATAATTAAAATATCTTATATAAGACATTGTTGCTCTGCAAAATATCGCCTATGATTTATGCAGGTTTTTTCTTTTCTTGTTATTTCATGCATTTAACTCAGGAGAATCATCATGGCAACTCGCGAACAGCAAATTCAGGCATTAAACAAGGACTGGGCCGAAAACCCGCGCTGGAAAAACATTACGCGCAATTACACCGCCGAAGACGTGGTGCGTTTGCGCGGCTCCCTGCCGATAGCTCACACGCTGGCGCAGCGCGGGGCGGAAAAGTTGTGGGAGATGTGCAATAACGAGCCCTTCGTCAATTCACTCGGTGCCTTGACCGGCAATCAGGCGATGCAACAGGTCAAGGCCGGCTTGAAGGCGATCTACCTGTCGGGCTGGCAGGTTGCCGGTGACGCCAACCTGGCGGGAGAAATGTATCCGGACCAATCGCTGTATCCGGCCAACTCGGTGCCTATGGTGGTCAAGCGCATCAACAACACCTTCCAGCGTGCAGACCAGATTCAATGGTCGGAAGACAGCGGCGATACGGATTTTTTTGCCCCCATCGTGGCAGATGCCGAAGCCGGTTTTGGTGGCGTCCTGAACGCCTACGAACTGATGAAGTCGATGATAGAGGCCGGCGCTGCAGGTGTGCACTTCGAAGATCAACTGGCATCGGTAAAAAAATGCGGTCACATGGGTGGCAAGGTGTTGGTGCCTACGCGTGAAGCTGTCGAGAAGTTGAACGCTGCACGTCTGGCAGCAGATGTATGCGGTACAACGACGCTGGTGATTGCGCGCACCGATGCTGAAGCCGCGGACTTGCTGACGTCTGATGTGGACGACAACGACCAGCCATTTTTGACAGGCGAGCGCACAGTAGAAGGTTTTTACAAAACCAGACCAGGTTTCGATCAGGCGGTATCGCGCGGATTGGCTTATGCGCCGTATGTCGATATGTTGTGGTGTGAAACCGGCAAGCCGGATCTGGTTTTTGCGAAAAAATTTGCCGATGCCATACACGCAAAATTCCCCGGCAAGATGCTGGCCTATAACTGCTCGCCATCCTTCAACTGGAGAAAGAATCTGGACGATGCCACCATCGCTACATTCCAGAAGGAACTGGGTGCGATGGGCTACAAGTTCCAGTTCATCACACTGGCCGGTTTCCATTCGCTGAACTACTCGATGTTCAATCTGGCGCACGGTTATGCGCGCAATCAGATGTCTGCCTTCGTCGAGTTGCAGGAAGCCGAATTCGCTGCCGCCGCGCAGGGTTTCACGGCGGTCAAACATCAACGCGAAGTCGGCACCGGTTATTTCGATGCCATCACGCAGGTCATCCAGCAAGGGCAGTCGTCGACGACGGCATTGCACGGCTCGACCGAAGACGAACAATTCTTCGATACCAACAAACTCGCAAAAACCTGCATTACAGGCCATAAAAACGCGGCCTGAAAACTGCCTCTGAAAGATCGCACTTCACAAGAGTGCGATCTTTCAGAAAACAACACACAGCATCAGACGACTTGAACAAAATTTAATTTACTCATTTTGAATAACTAATTGATAGACGGAGACAAGCATGGCAGAGATCACACTGGACATCCCGGCAGGAATCGAAATTGAAGGTGAGTTCAACGAAGAGTACGAACAAGTTTTGACGCCTGATGCCTTAGCGCTGGTCGCCAAATTGAGCCGTGCATTTGAAGCGCGTCGTCAGGCTTTATTGGGCGTGCGCACTGAACGTGCGAAGCGTATCGATGCCGGCGAGCGTCCGGATTTTTTGCCAGAGACAGCGCACATCCGTGCTGGTGACTGGCGCATCGCACCGATTCCAGCCGCTCTGGAATGCAGGCGCGTCGAAATTACCGGCCCGGTAGATCGCAAGATGGTGATCAATGCACTTAACTGCGGCGCGGATATTTACATGGCCGATTTTGAAGATGCGAATACACCTAACTGGGACAACCAGATTCGCGGTCAGCTTAATTTGATTGATGCCGTACGCAAGACCATTACGCTGGATACCAACGGCAAGCATTACAAACTCAATGACAAACTCGCGACCTTGATGGTGCGGCCGCGCGGCTGGCATCTGGATGAGAAGCATGTGCTGGTCGATGGCAAGCGCGTGTCGGGCGGCATCTTTGACTTCGCCATATTCATGTGCCATAACGCACATGAGTTGCTGGGGCGCGGTTCAGGTCCGTATTTCTATCTGCCAAAACTGGAGTCGCATCAGGAAGCGCGTTTGTGGAATGATATTTTCATCATGACGCAAAAAGAACTTGGCCTGCCGCAAGGCACGATCAAGGCGACTGTACTGATAGAAACGATACTTGCCGCATTCGAGATGGAAGAAATTCTTTATGAGCTGAGAGAGCATAGCGCCGGCCTGAATGCAGGGCGTTGGGATTACATCTTCTCGTGCATAAAGAAGTTCAGGCTGGACAAGGACTTTTGCCTGGCCGATCGCGCCAAGGTGACGATGACGGTGCCATTCATGCGCTCCTACGCATTGTTGCTATTAAAAACCTGTCATCAGCGTGGTGCGCATGCGATGGGTGGAATGGCGGCGCTGATTCCGATCAAGAACGATCCCGCCAGAAATGAGATTGCAATGAACGCAGTGCGTATCGACAAGGAACGCGATGCTGTCGATGGTTACGACGGCGGCTGGGTTGCGCATCCGGGCTTGGTTGATCTGGCAATGACGGAATTCAAAAAAATCCTGGGAGACAAAGCCAACCAGATCGAAAAACTGCGTCCCGATGTAGACGCGACGGCCGACGATCTGCTCAACTTCCAGCCGGAGACGCCAATCACCGAAGCCGGCCTGCGTTACAACATCAACGTCGGCATTCATTACCTCGGCAGCTGGCTGGATGGCAACGGCTGCGTGCCGATTCATAACCTGATGGAAGATGCAGCCACGGCCGAGATCAGTCGTTCGCAAGTATGGCAATGGATACATTCAAGCAAGGGCGTGCTGGATGACGGCCGCAAAATCACCGTCGCGATGGTGCGTGTGATGATTCCGGAAGAACTGGCAAAGGTAAAACAGCAGGCACCAAACGGCGTCAGCCCAAGCTATGAACGTGCAGCGAATATATTTGAGGAGATGTCGACGGCACTATCGTTTGCAGAATTTCTGACTTTGCCCTTGTACGAAGAAATTTGATTGAGGGGTGGGGCTGCGCATCGCAGTCCCTATAGACCCTGACCCTGGAATACTTCCGGTAAATCGCTGTTTCTGCGACAGGGTTTTCCGCTCCTGCTCGATATCCCGCTGAGATCACTTGTGAAACGGAGACGCTTCGCGTGATTCTGCCGAACGATCCACACATCATGCCTAAAGGAAATCGGTTTTTAAATGGACTGGAGAACTGAACTCCAATGGATATATGCCTGCACGCAAACTTCAATGCGCGCATCATAGGGATATGCATTGTTCGAAATGGATGGGCAAAGGAAAAATATCTACTACCGAGGTGAAAAGTGGCAATGTTCATATCGATCATGTGCTGCAGGCTGGGGGAGTGATGGTTTACGGTGAAAGATTCAATAGCATCACGCATCTGTTCGGGGCCTTGCTGGCGGCGAGCGGAACCGTGCTGTTATTGATACTTGCAATACGTGCCGGAGATCCCTGGCGCATCGTCAGTTTCAGTATTTATGGTGCAATGCTGCTGACGCTGTATCTGGTTTCCACGCTGTATCACAGTGCCAGTGGCCATGCCAAGGATGTGCTGCGAAAATTCGATCACTGCGCCATCTATCTGCTGATTGCCGGCAGCTATACGCCGTTTGCGCTGGTAACGCTGCGCGGCCCATGGGGCTGGTCGCTGTTCGGTATCGTCTGGGGACTGGCCGTGCTCGGCGTGTTGCAGGAAATCTGGCTGGCGCGTGGTGCACGCATTGTGTCGCTGCTTATTTATCTTTTGATGGGCTGGCTGGCGATAGTCGCGATCGTACCGCTCCTCAATGCCTTGAGCTGGGGAGGTTTTCTGTGGCTGGTCGCCGGCGGTTTTTTATACACGCTGGGTATTGCTTTCTACGTGAGCGATCATCGTGTCAGACATGGTCACGGCGTCTGGCATCTGTTTGTATTGGGCGGTAGCGTCTGCCATTACTTTGCCATTCTGCTTTACGTTGCCTGAAAAAATCAGCCTGGTACTGACGCTCTTTCGGCGCTGACAAACAGCAGGCAATATGTAAGCGGCAGCATGCCATCTGCATCACGCAGGTTTTCATAACGTGCCTGTGCAGCTTGCCATTCCGTCTTGCCCATCATGCCGGTTCGTCTGGTGCCGCCGGTCTGGTTTGCGCCTATGCCGCGTATGCTGGTCAACAGCGTCTTGAAATCGGCGTGTTGTGTAACCCAGCGTTCGGCCTGGCACTGCACATTTTCAAAGCCGGCTGCATGCAGCGCACCCACGACTTGCTGTTCGCTGGCAAATGGCAGTACGCGTCTATGCCGGTCTATGTCGCCAAATGTACTTTCCAGTTCATGCAGGCTGCCGCTGGTCAGCGTACTGAACAATAGCTGGCCGCCGGACTTCAGGACGCGCCGCAACTCGGGATAGGCAAGCTGCGGCTGGCACCATTGCAATGCCAGGCTGGACCAGGCGACATCAAAGCGCGCGTTGTTGAAGGGTAGTTGTTCCAGATCGCCGCATACGGCAGTCAATTGTCGCGCGTGCGCCTGGCGTGCCATTTCCGGCGACAGATCGCAGGCAACAAGCAAGGCATCCGGCCAATGTTGTGTAAGCAGCGCACTACTGGCGCCGGTACCGCAGCCACCGTCGAGTACGCATGCAGCGGGCATGGCCGGCAACAGTTGCGCCAGCCGTGCCGCGACCTCTTGCTGAAAGCTGGCGATGACGTCGTAATGAGCGGCCGCGCGGCTGAAGGAGAGACTGAGTTTTTGCTTGTCAAGATCAGGCACGGTAGAAATCTGCGATGGAAGCGCAGCAGTGCTGCTGGTCAGAAAGGAAGGGCGTATGCGCAGCTTCGGGAAGTATCTCGATTTTTGCCTGTGGCAAGGTATCGGCCAGCCATTGTGCTGCCGCGACCGGCATCAGCGGATCGCGCGTGCCGTGCAGCAGGAGCACCGGTTGCGTGATGTCGGCGACACTGGCGCGCAGATCGCTATTGCGTAACAAATTCAGGCCGGCTGTCAGGCTGTCGGCGGTAGGCAGCGGGTTAGCAGCCAGCATCTGCGTCAATGTGCGGGCAATGTTGCGCGCATGCACATCGTTCTGATTCGAGAGTGCCATGAAACGTTTCAGTGCCGTCGCAGGATTGTGCGCAACGGCGGCGATGAATTCATCCAGCACTGCCGGCGGCATGCCGTGCGGCCAGTCTGCGCGTTGTACGAAACTGGGAGTCGCACCAATTAAAATCAGGCGCGCGACGCGCTGCGGATGACGTCGTGCCGCATGCAAGGCCAGCAATGCACCCAGCGACCAGCCGCACAGGACGAGCGGCGTACTTGTCGCCGGCAACATCGCATCCACCAGCGTATCCAGGTTATACGGTGTGACGGTTTCGCTCTGATCGTAACCGGGCAGGGCGGGGGTTTGCGTTGTGATGCCGTGTTGCGCAAGTTCGGCACATAGACCACTCCACACCATGGGATGCATGCCCCAGCCGTGCCATAGAAGCAAAGGATTCATTGCGCCGCCTGCAATGCAGCCAGCAAGCGATCCACATCAGCCAGGCTGTGTGCAGCCGATAGCGTGATGCGCAGACGCGCCGTGCCTTTGGCTACTGTCGGCGGACGAATGGCCGGCACCCATAATCCCTGTTCGGCCAGTGCTGCGGCTATGCGTAATGCGGCATCGTTTTCGCCGATGATGATGGGTTGAATCGCGGTGGGCGAAGGCAGCAATTGCCAGCGGCTGCCTTGCAGACCGTCCTGCAAGCGTGCAATCAGCATCTGCAAATGACTGCGGCGAGCCTCGCCGTCTGTGCCTGCAATCAGATCCAGACTTTTGAGCAGAGTTGCCGCCAGAATCGGACTGGATGCAGTGGTAAAGATATAAGTGCGGGCGCGTTGCAGCAGCCATTCGATGACGCTCTTTGTACCGGCCACGAACGCGCCCGATACGCCGGCAGCCTTGCCCAGCGTGCCCATGTAAAGAAGACGCGGATGATCGGCAAGAACAATTCCGCACTGCGCCAGTGCGCCACGACCTTGTGAGCCGAGTACGCCGAAACCATGCGCATCGTCCACCATCAGCCAGGCATCGAAGCGTTCCGCGAGTTCCAGCAGTTGCGTCAGCGGCGCCAGATCACCATCCATGCTGAACACCGCATCGGTAAGAATCAGCTTGCGTTTTGCAGTGCTGGCGCCCAACTGGCGTTCCAGCGCCGCCAGATCGTTGTGCGGATAACGCTGGTGATCGGCGCGCGACAATTGCACCGCATCGATCAGTGAAGCGTGATTCAGCTTGTCGGAAAATACGGCATCGCCGCGTCCGACCAGCGCCGGCACTACCCCCAGATTGGCCATGTAGCCGGTACTGAAATAGAGTGCACGAGCACTGCCGACGAAGGTTGCCAGCTTGTGTTCCAGTTCTTCATGCGGTGCAAAATGGCCGCTGACCAAATGCGAGGCACCAGAGCCTACGCCCCAGCGCAAGGCAGCTTCACGGGCAGCGTCTACCAGTGCCGGTTCAGCCGCGAGACCCAGGTAATCATTACTGCAAAAAGACAGCAGTGAACGTCCGTCCACGTTTATCCGCACGCCGCAAGGCGTCTGCATGGTGCGGCGTTGCCGTTGCAGTCCTTGCGACTCGAGTGCTGCGAGTTCTGCCTCTAGTGCTTCCAGGATCATTCCTTCTTCCATTAAAAAACCGCCGGCAGTCCAAAAACCGGCGGCGGTATTGCGAAAACACATGTCGCGAACAACAATCCGAACGTTGCTGCCCGCCGGTTTTGATTTCTGGCTGGGTTTAATTGCTATTGTACCTTCAAGCGACGATCAGAAAATCGATCAGGATCTCGCCGGGCATGCGCTGCACATGGCTGACTCGACGTGCAGCCCGAAATGACTGCCTATTTGTGTTAACAGGGGATGGGATCATGGTTGCAGTGGCGAACTGAGCTTGAGATATGAATCAGCAGACATCACAGGTGCCGACATCAGCTGCAGATTTCAGTGCCGGCAGCCATTGCCTTCAGGGTCGCCGGATCGAGCAACTCGATTTCGCGATTGCTCACTTTCAGCAAGCCCTGTTTCTTGAACCTCGAGAGCAGACGACTGATGCTTTCTATCGTCAGCCCCAGATAGTTGCCGATATCCTCACGCGACATGCGCAACTGAAAGCTGGTCGACGAATAACCGCGTGCTGTGTAGCGCGATGCCAGATTCACCAGAAAGGCTGCGAAGCGCTGTTCGGCGCGCATATTGCCGAGCAGGAGCATGACGCTTTGTTCGCGCGTGATTTCCTGGCTCATCATGCGATGGAAATGGCGCAGCAGGACAGGCATGCTGCCGAACAGTTCTTCCAGCCGCGCAAATGGAATCTCGCAGACTTCGCTATCTTCCAGCGCAATCGCATCGCAATGATGGCGATCTGTGCTGATGGCATCCATGCCCAGCAATTCTCCAGCCATCTGGAAGCCGGTGATCTGCTGTTCGCCGCCGGCATTGATCTGGTAAGTCTTGAAATGACCGACGCGTACTGCATACAGATTGGTGAACGGGTCATCCATCCGGTACAGGTAGCCATCGCGCGGCACCTTGCAGCGACGACCTATGATCTGATCCAGCTTATCCATGTCATTCCCCCCCAGCCCCATCGGCAGACACAATTGATGCATGCTGCAATTGGAACAACTGGCGCGTAATGAATTGACGTTCAGGAAAGTGGAGGGCGCAGGAGAAGGATTGCTCATGTCTTGATTATGGTCACTGTTGACAAGATTGCGTGAATTTCAAGATTGTTGTCGCGGCAAAAATGGGTATGTTACAAGGTAGGTTAGCCGGAAAGATCAGGTTTTTGCGATCTTGTCATTGGTGAGCAGCAAGGGTAACTTATTTGCGACCGATGCCCATTTTTCATGTGCAGGCATTGGTTCTTTCTGGTGTTTGATCCGTTTCCAGTCCGGATGATGAGACAGGACCCGATTCAATTCAATGAAGTGTTTTTGTTCTTCTGCTATTTCGGTTGCACCGATGATTGCATTGACCGGACATTCAGGCACGCATACCGAGCAATCTATGCACTCATCCGGATTGATGGCGAGAAAATTTGGCCCCTCGAAAAAACAATCCATCGGGCATACCGCCACGCAATCGGTATATTTGCATTGAATGCATGATTCAGTGACGACAAAAGGCATTTTCTCCCATTCCATTTTTTCTGCCGGATATGCCATTGTAAGCGGTAGCGGAGCAATCCCGCCATTTGTATGGCTATCCCGCGGGCACTTTCCCACACTTCCTGCATCGATCGATGGCATTGAAAAGTGTCGGGCATGTGCTTCCAGGCTGAAAAAGGGGGATATGAAAAAGAAGCCAGGCGCCGCGCCTGGACGACGAAGCTATCAGACGACGGCAGGAAACCCGGCTCGGGCCGCTTCACCAAGTTAGTGGCGACAGCTTAGTTGATCAGACAGCAGGAAATGCAGATTACTTGCCAAACCCGATGGCACATCTCTTTCCAATTTGCAAATAAAGAGGGTTTTATCGAAAGTGCAGGAGCCTATACAATAGGCAGCCGACGAGAAGCGCTGCGTTTTCCGGAAACAAATCGTTTCAACTTCAAAACAGGATGCCTGCTAAAGTTGCGGCGCACAGACTTCACAGGGGATCGCGTTGCGGCTTTTTTCGTATATTTCAAAATCAATTGTTGACTGGTCCGAGCGACCAACCGATATCAAACTCCGCCAGGCAGGCATTGTTGCCGTTATCGCATCTTTTTGCGCCGTTTTGCTGCTGGCGGCCTACACGTTTCTATTCGTTGCGCCCAATCTGCCATCTATCGATAGCTTGACCGATTATCGACCCAAGATTCCATTGCGCGTTTATACCGCTGATAATGTGCTGATCGGTGAATTCGGTGAGGAGCGTCGCGATTTCATTTCCATAGACCAGATACCCGCGAGCATGAAAAACGCGATCATCGCGATTGAAGACAATAATTTCTATGAACATGGCGGCGTCGATCTGCTCGGCGTAGTGCGTGCCGGGCTTGCCAATATTGTACGCAGTCGCTCGCAAGGCGCATCGACCATCACGATGCAGGTTGCGCGCACCTTTTTGCTGACGCGCAAGAAAACCTATAGCCGCAAGTTGCAGGAAGTATTGCTGGCCTATCGGATAGAACAGAACCTGACGAAAGACGAGATTCTGGAGTTGTACATGAACCAGATCTATCTGGGGCAGCGCGCCTACGGCTTCGGTAGTGCAGCGCGGATTTATTTCGGCAAACCGATCAAGGACTTGAGTATCGCGGAAGCCGCCATGCTGGCAGGTCTGCCGAAGGCGCCGGCCAGCGCCAATCCGGTGGTCAATCCGAAACGCGCTGGTGAACGTCAACAGTACATCCTCAAGCGGATGCATGAACTGAATTTCATCACGCAAGCACAATATGAAAACGCCGCTGCTGAAAAACTCGATGTACTGGCAGGTGGCAACCGCTTTAGTACCCATGCGGAATATGCAGCAGAACAAGTAAGACAGTTTATGTATTCTCAATACAAGGATGACATTTATACCAGCGGCATGAGCGTTTACACCACGCTGACCAAGGCCGATCAGGATGCCGCCTATGCAGCAGTGCGGCGCGGCGTGCTTGATTACGACAAGCGTCACGGTTATCGCGGGCCGGAAGCGTGGATAGATTTACCAGCGAATGAAGAAGACCGCCAGCAGGCGATAGAGGATATTCTGGTCAAGCATCCGGATAACGACGATTTGCGGGCCGCCGTGGTGATCGCTGCCACGCCGAAAGCCATACGTGTCGAAATGCTGTCTGGTGAAGAGGTGGAAATTACTGGTGAAGGCTTGCGTTTCGCTGCCGCTGCATTGTCGGCCAAGGCGGTCGAGGCGAAGAAAATCAAACCGGGTTCCGTGATTCGGGTTTTGCAGGACAGTAAGAAAAAATGGGGCATCGCGCAATTGCCGGAAGTTGCCGCGGCTTTTGTTGCCGTCAATGCACAGGATGGCGGCATTCGTGCGATGGTAGGCGGTTTTGATTTTGCGCTGAACCAGTTCGATCACGTCACGCAAGCCTGGCGTCAACCCGGCTCTACCATTAAACCCTTTATTTATTCAGCAGCACTGGAAAAAGGTTTTTCGCCCGGCACGCTAATCAACGACGCGCCGCTGGCCGAAGATAATCCGGGCGAGCAGAGCGGCAAGGCCTGGAATCCGGGGAATGACAACGGCCAGTATGACGGTCCGGTGACGATGCGTAACGGTTTGAAGAAATCGAAGAATCTGGTTTCCATTCGGATTTTGCGCAAGATTACGCCGCCTTATGCCATCGAGCATTTGTCGCATTTCGGTCTGGATGCTGACAAGCAGCCTGCCAATCTGACGCTGACGCTGGGTACCGGTTCCGTTACTCCTTTGCAGATGGCGGGCGCGTATACAGTATTTGCAAACGGCGGCTTCAAGCTCGCGCCTTATCTGATCCAGAAAGTCGTCGATGTGCGCGGCAAGGTCTTGCTGGAGGCGAATCATCCGCAAGCCGGTGATGAAATTGCGCGTGCCATTGATCCGCGCAATGCTTTCATCATGAATACGATGTTGCGCGATGTGGTGCGTTCCGGCACCGGTTACAGGGCTGGACAACGCCTGGGACGCAGCGACCTGGCCGGGAAAACCGGTACCACCAACGATGCAATGGATGGCTGGTTTGCAGGTTACGGGCGCGATGTGGTGGCCGTGGCATGGATGGGTTACGACAAGCCGCGTTCGCTTGGAAGCAGAGAATTCGGCGGCACGCTCGCCTTGCCGATCTGGGTTGACTACATGCGGACGGCTTTGCGCGGCAAGGCGGAAATCCAGAGTGCGGTGCCACCCGGACTTGCGCAAGTCGATGACGACTGGATGTACGACGAATACGTCAATGGCGACTCAATCACATCGCTGGATATCGATGAACAGAAGAGCTTCTGGGAGCGTATGTTCGAGATCATCCCGAACACTGAACCGCAACTGCAAACGCCGCCCGCAAATATCACTCCAGAAGACAAAGAGAAAAAACGTCTAGAGGAGTTATATCGGGGCTGACAGATTGCCTCGTCATCATTGGCGAGGCCGGACATACATCGTGATTGGCATCGAAACGCCATGTGCAGACCAAGCCTGTTGATGTTTGTCCGGCGTTCGGCAGAAATACGTGTTGGATGAATCAGGGAAAAATGAAGACATTGATAGAAGTGACGGGGTGTTTTCCCGTTTTACGTGCTTTGAACGCACAACAGTTTACAAATGCAATCGAGCCTCGTCTGCTGGATATTCGCAATCCACTGAGCGGTCTGCAAATCGATATGTTCGGCAAGGTCACCGCAGTAGAGATTGCGGAAGAGCGCGGCATCGTCACGGTGGAAGTTGAAGTCTCGGATGATTTTCTGCAGCGGCATAAATTACAGCCAGAGCAGATCCGCATGATACTGGTGGAACGTATTACCAAATTACGCCATCCTGCAACAGGTGCGATGGCAAGAGTCGAAGCGCGTTTGGCGGGCTAGTGCCGATGATTACCGTCGCAGGCCAGTGATGCTGGTCATTGCATGCACAGACAAGTCAGCGAACCTTGCGGGGTGATCGGCTTTGTTTACTCAACGTGGACAAGATGCGCTTCTGATTCAGCGGTGACAGGTGTTCGACGAACACCATGCCTTGCAGATGATCCAGCTCATGCTGGATGCACATGGACTTCAATCCATCGGCTTGCAGCTCGAATGCCTGGCCATTCAGATCCAGCGCCCGCACGCGTATCCACGCCGCCCGATTCACTGTTTCATAGACATCGGGAACGGACAGGCAGCCTTCCTCGAACTCGGCTTTGCCGCCCATCTTGATCACTTCCGGATTGATCAGCACCAGCAGTTGATTTCCCTTCTCTGATACATCGATCAGGATGATGCGCAGATGCACGTTTATCTGTGTCGCCGCCAATCCTATGCCGTCGGCTGCATACATCGTCTGCGCCATATCCCTCACCAGTTTACGAATCTGGTCGTCAATCTGCATGACAGGTTTCGCAATCGTGTGCAGGCGTTCGTCGGGATACTGGAGGATTTTCAATAGTGACATTTAATTAAATACATTAAATTTTTATTTTAACCATTTGAATTATAAGGTATTAATTAGGTAATCCTTTGTTCTAAAAGTGCCGCAAGCTGTGGTGAGGCCGGCCAGAATGATGCCATGAGGCGCAGCAAAAAGCCCGTGCGAAACGGACTTTTATCTCCAGGGAATGGAACAGACTCAGGACTCCAGTCTTGCATCCAGCGTGATATTCGCCGTCAGCAGTTTGGAAACCGGGCAGCCGACTTTGGCGTGGTGGGCGATCTCTTCAAATCTGGCTTGATCTGCTCCGGGAACCTTGCCGACCAATTGAAGGTGGACCGCGGTAATGGAAAAACCGCCTGGCACTTTATCCAGCGTGACGGTCGCTGTGGTTTGCAGACGATCTGCGGTCAAGCCTGCCTTGCCCAGTTCGCCAGACAAGGCCATCGTGAAGCAGCCTGCGTGCGCCGCGCCTATCAATTCTTCAGGATTGGTACCGGGCTCGTTTTCAAAACGTGTGTTGAAGCCGTATGGCGTGTCCTTGAGTACGCCACTTTGTGTGGAAATACTGCCTTTTCCATCCTTGATGCTGCCGCTCCAGACGGCCGATGCAGAACGTTCCATGTGCTTCTCCTGATAGTGGTTGAAGGTATCAGTAGAGAGCAGTGAGCGTTATCAGTTCCATTTTCTTCCCGCGTTATGCAGGATTGCTCAATGACACGATCCATCGTGGGAACCCAGATTTTTCGGGGAGGCATCATCAATATCGGCCAGACCTTGCAGGATGCCGCATGCCTGCGTCGATTGAACAGTCAGGCAGCGACTGCGTAAATCCTGCAATTGGCCCTCCAATGCCTGCAGCTCCCTGATGCGATCTGCAACGTGGCCGATATGCTTGTCCAGCAGCGTATTGACGCCGGCGCAGTTTTCTTCCGGCGTATCGCGAAAATTCAGCAAGGTGCGGATTTCATCCAGCGTCATGTCGAGAGAACGGCAATGGCGGATGAATTGCAGACGTTTGACATGTGTGTCGCCGTAAAGCCGGTAATTGCCAGCCGAGCGAGCAGGCTGCGGCAACAGATTTTGCTGTTCGTAATAGCGTATGGTTTCTACCGAGGAGCCGGTTTGCGCTGCCAGTTCACCAATTTTCAGTAGTTGCTGTGTCATTTTTTACCCCTGACTCATGTAAGCGAAAAAAGCCCTTGACCCTATAGTGGCTACAGAGTCTCTAATTGCAAGTGTAAAAGCAAGGCAAACAAAAGCAACCCAAACAGGAGTATCCATGCACTGTTGTAATCATGAGCACGCAAAAGCGGAAAACCCGGTGCCCACTCTGCAGCCCTCTGCAGCCGGCACTGAGCAAGCGGTATTGCTGATTCAGAAGATGGATTGTCCGACCGAGGAAAAGCTGATTCGCGATCGCTTTCAGCATATGGAAGGAATAGTCGGCATGCAATTCAATCTGATGCAACGCGAACTGACCGTGCAGCACAATCTGGCATCGGTGGATGCCATCGTCACGGCATTGAAGAAACTCGATCTGGACCCGATCGTGAAGTCCGATACGCTGAATCTGATGCGCGATGGCCTGGACGAGCATCACGATTTGTCCGGCGACTACCGGATTTCACCATTGAAATGGTTCTTGATGGGGATTTCCGGCGTGGCGGCGATCGGTTCGGAAATCGTGGCATGGTCTACCGCTACGGATAATTCCTGGATCGTGATCACACTGGCGCTGCTTGCGATCCTGACGGGTGGCATGGATACGCTGAAAAAAGGCTGGATCGCCTTACGCCATTTTTCGCTGAACATGAATTTCCTGATGTCGCTGGCGGTCATGGGCGCCATCGCGATAGGACAGTGGCCGGAAGCGGCGGTCGTGATCTTCCTGTTTGCCGCGGCTGAAATGATAGAGGCAATGTCGCTCGATCGCGCCCGCAACGCAATCAAGGGGTTGATGGCAATGACGCCGGAGATGGCGACCGTGCGCAACAACAATGGTGAATGGCAGGCCGTTGCTGCAGACAAGGTTGGGCTCGATGCCATTGTGCGCGTCAAGCCTGGCGAACGTCTGCCGCTGGATGGCATCATCGTTGACGGTCAAAGCACGATCAATCAGGCGCCAATTACCGGTGAAAGCATGCCGGTTGCAAAACAAATCGGTGAAACGGTTTTTGCCGGCACCATCAACGAACTGGGCTCCTTCGACTATCGCGTTACCGCCTTGCAATCCAATTCCACGCTGGCACGCATCATCAAGAGCGTGCAGCAAGTGCAGGGCGAGCGTGCACCGACACAACGTTTTGTCGATCAGTTTGCGCGCTATTACATTCCTGTTGTCGTGGTGCTGGCTTTGCTGGTCGCCTTGCTGCCGCCGTTGCTGATGCAGGCGCCGTTTCAGCCCTGGCTGTACAAGGCGCTGGTGCTGCTGGTCATTGCCTGTCCATGTGCGCTGGTGATTTCAACGCCTGTTACTGTCGTCAGCGGGCTGGCTGCGGCAGCGCGACACGGCATCCTGGTCAAGGGTGGCCTCTATCTTGAACTGGGACGCAAACTGAAAGCGATCGCACTCGACAAGACTGGCACCATTACGCTGGGCAAACCGGTCGTGACCGATATGCTGCCGGTTGGGAATGGGAATCCCGACAACTTGCTGCGACTGGCTGCCAGCTTGTCGCAGCGTTCGGATCATCCGGTTTCATCGGCAGTCCTGGCCTGGTGGAAAAGTCAGGCATCCGGACAGATATTGTCCGAAGTGGCCGATTTTGAAGCACTGACCGGGCGCGGCGTGAGGGGCACGATAGCTGGCGTATCGTACTATCTAGGCAATCACAGGCTGATCCATGAACTCGGTATTTGCGGTCTGGAACTGGAGGCGACGCTGGATGCTTTCGAGCGCAGCGGAAAAACAGCGATTGTCCTGGCCTCCGACACGGCACCCTTGTTGCTACTGGCAGCGGCGGATACGATACGCGCCAGCAGCGCGACTGCAGTGGCAAAGCTGAACGCGCTGGGTGTGAAAGTCGTGATGCTGACCGGCGATAATCCGCATACGGCAGAAGCGATCGCCGTCCAGGTAGGAATTGCCGACGTGCGCGGCAACCAGCTGCCGGACGACAAACTGGCAGCGATCAACGAACTGTTGGCGCAACATGCTTGTGTCGGCATGGTCGGAGACGGGATCAACGATGCACCCGCACTGGCCAAAGCCAGTATCGGCTTTGCGATGGGCGCAGCCGGCACCGATACGGCGCTGGAAACCGCCGATGTCGCATTGATGGACGACAAACTGGGAAAACTCGCGGACTTCATTGCCCTGAGCAGCAAGACGCACACAATCCTGATCCAGAACATCGCACTCGCGCTCGGCATCAAGGCCGTATTTCTGGTGCTGGCATTGACGGGAGAGGCAAGCTTGTGGATGGCAGTATTTGCAGACATGGGCGCCAGTCTGATTGTGGTTGCCAATGGCTTGCGTCTATTGCGTGCAGTCTGAAAAACAGGATTTGCAAGAAGTGACCGCCGGTTAAAAGCAAATCTCTTGCTTGATTGATGCTGGGAAAAGGTGCGTCAGGGATCAGCCTGCAGTCTGATTACCGTAGCGTTCGCGCGCAGTTTGCAGCATGAAGAGGGTAATCCGTTTCACTTCAGTCTGGCTATCGGCAATGTGCTCGCAGATTAACTGCTGCGCCCCGGTAACATCACCGGCAAAGATTCTACTCAGGATTTCTGCATGTTCGCGGTAAGTTGCTGCTATACGCGGCTCCTTGGTGAAGTCGAGACGGCGGATGATGCGTATTCTTTCTGTTACATCCTGATGGATGCGCACCATTTCATCGTTGCCGACGGCCGATACCAGTCGCGCGTGGAAGGCTTCGTCGAGTGCGGCCACGGTGGCCGGATCTTCCAGATATTCAGCAGGCGGCACCAGCCAGATCTCGCGCAAGGTGGCCAGGCTCCCGGTGGCATCCTGCGTAACCAGTTTGGCGATGGCATTGGTTTCCATCATGATGCGGATTTCGTACAGATCTTCGAAGTACTTGAAGTCAAACGCGCGCACCTGCCAGCCACTGCGGAAGTGCACATCGACATAAGCTTCTCGTTGCAGCCAGAACAAAGCCTGACGCACCGGCGTACGGCTGACTTGCATACGGGTGGCGATATCGCCTTCGCTGAACTTGTCACCGGGTAGCAAACGAAAATCGAAAATATCCGCTTTCAGTTGCGTGTAGATCTGGATCGCCAGATTGTTCGCATTTTTCCCGGAAGAGGGCGGGGCTTTCAAATCGAGCATGGAGAGTCCTGAGTAAAGACGCCGATTAAAGGTTGCTGTGCTGTTCGATCGAAACCAGCGGATCGCCGGCATTGATCATCATGCCGGGCTGGCAATGGAAACTTTTGACGATGCCGTCATGTGGTGCCGAGACATGGAATTCCATTTTCATCGCCTCCAGAATCAGCAGTGGATCGCCAGCCATGACCTTGCTACCAGCCTCTGCGACCAGCTTCCAGACATTGCCGGTGATGTCTGCCGAGACCACCGAGCCAGTCAGTTCAGCGACATCAACGCAAATTTTTTCGATTTCGTGCGAGCCGGCGTTGAAGCCTGAGCTGGCCCAATGTGCGATTTCGGTATCGAATGCCGCTTTTTGTCTGGTACGAAAAGCCACCATTTCCGGTTCTATGCGCGCGAGGAATTCATTGTACTTGCCGAGGTCGAAAATTTCTTCTTCTATCAGGACATTGCAACGGCCTTCGCGGAAGTCATTGCGCAAGGTGCTCAGTTCTTCTTCTGTCACAGGATAGAAACGCACCTGATCGAAGAAGCGCAACAGCCAGGGCTTGTTGTCGACGAACATCGCGTTCTTCATGAACTTGTTCCAGATCGGCAGCGTACGACCAACCAGTTGGTAACCGCCTGGCGAATCCATGCCGTAGATACACATGTAGACGCCGCCTATGCCGACCGTGCCTTCAGCCGTATAAGTGCGGGCTGGATTGTATTTCGACGTCAGCATGCGATGACGTGGATCGACTGGCACCGCGCAAGGTGCGCCCAGATAAACGTCGCCGATACCGAGCACCATGTAGCTGCTTTGATAAATGGTGTCGCGCACGGTGTCGTCCGATGCCAGGCCGTTGATGCGACGTATGAATTCTGTATTGCTAGGCAACCATGGCGCGGTATCGCGTACCGACTGCCGATATTTGGCAACCGCATCCAGCGTTGCGGAATCGTTGTACGCCATAGGAAGATAAACGACGCGGCTCGATACCTGCATGGTTTCTATGCCGGTCAGCCTGGCATCGGTTGCGATCAATACGTCAACCAGTTGTTTTTGGCTGATGATGCGGCTGTCGTAGCGGACTTGCAGCGAACGTACGCCAGGCGATAGTTCAAGCACGCCATCATGTGGATGCAACTTCAGTGCTTCCATCAATGCATGAATACGGAAGCGCAAATTCAAGTCCAGAATGTTTTCGCCGTATTCGATCAGGATGTATTTATCGCCGGCCTGGCGGAATACTGTTTTTGGTCTGCCGTTAGCGGCGGGTGCTTCAAACAGAATGGGCTCGCCGCGTGTAGAGGACAAGACAGGTTCTGCAACGGCGCCTTGCCAGTTCTCGATGAAGGCGTCCTGTTGCTGCTCCAAAATCAATGCGTCAGCGAATGACATTTCGCGGAAGCGTATCTTGTCGCCTGGTTTGACCTGGCCGACTTTCCACAATTCGCCTTTGACGATGGTCGCGGCACAAACGAAGCCGCCCAGACTAGGGCCGTCGCGTGTCAGGATGACCGGCATATCGCCAGTGAAGTTGATGCTGCCGATGGCGTATTCGCAGTCATGCACATTCGATGGGTGCAAGCCCGCTTCGCCGCCGTCGGAGCGTGTCCAGCTTGGCTTTGGTCCGTTCAAGCGTATGCCGAGGCGATTCGAGTTGTAATGCACTTCCCATTGGCTGGCGAAGAATGTTTCCATCGATTCGGCAGTGAAGAAATCGGGCGCACCATGTGGGCCGTACAACACGCCTATGTCCCAGGTTTTGCCGTAACTTGGAATCATGGCTGCAGGCAAGGCAGCCGGTGCGTACAAAGGCGCGGTGTCCGCCAACGCAGGCAGGGATGGATTCGCCAAGGGCAAAATATCTGCGGCTCGCAGGGTGCGGCCGGCGTGCCCGCCGAATTGACCAAGTGCGAATGTGGAACGGCTACCGAGATACAAAGGTAGATCGAAACCATTGCGTACTGCGAGGTAACTGCGGCAACCGCTGATTGCTTTGCCTATACGTAAAATCTGGCCGGCTCTGACATCGATAGGTTTCCAGAAATCGACAGCAAGGCCATCGAGATCGGCCTTGGTTGGTGCGCCGGTGAGTGCAATCACTGCGTCGCAATGAAAACGCAGCGTCGGCCCGAGTACGGTGGTTTCTATTCCCGCTGCTTGTGGATGATTGCCGACGATGCGATTCGCCAGGCGAAATGCCCAGTCATCCATAGGGCCGGATGGCGGCACGCCTATATCCCAGTAACCGACGCGACCCGGGTAATCCTGCACGGTGGTGTAAGTACCACCATCTATGATTTCCACCACGGCAGGTAGGTAATGGAAACTATCCAGGTAACGTGTCGATACTTCGCCTGCCGCAAAACCTGCGCTGGCAACGACCTGACGCAGATAATCGAGGTTGGTCGAAATGCCGGCAAGCCGTGTTTCGCTCAAGGCGCGCGACATCGCGGCAATCGCGGCAGCGCGGTCTTTGCCGTGCACGATCAGCTTGGCAATCATCGGGTCGTAATGCGCCGATACTTCGGTACCGATTTCTACCCAGGTATCGATGCGTGCATTGGGTGGAAAGTAAACTTCCGTCAATGTGCCAGGGCTGGGCGCAAAATTGCGTAAAGGGTTTTCTGCATAAATGCGTACTTCTATAGACGCACCTACAGGTTCAACCAGGCGATCGAGGGAAGGCGGTTTGCCGGCGGCGGTCAGGATCATCCACTCCACCAGGTCGATGCCGGTGACGCTTTCGGTGATCGCATGCTCAACCTGCAAACGCGTATTCACTTCGAGGAAATAAAAAGCCTGTTTCTCGCTGTCGTAGATGAATTCGATGGTGCCGGCGGAACGATAGCCGACGGATCGTCCGAGATTTTCTGCTGCGGCCCATAATTGACGGCGTATTGCTTCCGGTAAATCGGGCGCCGGCGTTTCTTCGACGACTTTTTGATTACGGCGTTGCAGCGAACAATCGCGTTCACCCAAGGCAATTACATGGCCGCGACCATCTCCGAAAATCTGTACTTCAATATGGCGCGCCCTATCGACGAAGCGTTCGACAAACACTCCCGCATTGGCAAAGAAGGATAGCCCAAGACGTTGCACTGATTCATATGCCGAGATCAATTCAGCTTCGTTATTGCAACGTGTGAGGCCGATACCGCCACCGCCTGCGGTGCTTTTCAACATGACCGGATAGCCGATGTCGGATGCCGCTTCTTGCGCTGAAGCCAGGTCTGGCAGCAAGCCTGAACCGGGCACCAGCGGCACATTCGCCAACTCTGCCAACTCGCGTGCAGCGTGTTTCAAGCCAAACTGTTCCATTTGTTGCGGCGTCGGGCCGACGAAGACGATGCCTTCTGCTTCGCATTGCGCAGCGAAGTCTGCGTTCTCCGACAGGAATCCATAACCGGGGATGATCGCCTGCGCACCGGTTTGTTTTGCGGCAGCGATGATCAGATCGCCGCGCAGATAGCTTTCCGCTGCAGTCTGGCCACCGAGCGAAACGGCAACATCGGCCGCCGCGACATGCAGGCTGTTGCGGTCGGCGTCGGAATGAACTGCGACCGACTGTATGTTCATCTGTT
This sequence comes from Oxalobacteraceae bacterium UBA4003, assembly GCA_002384815.1. GTDB lineage: Bacteria > Pseudomonadota > Gammaproteobacteria > Burkholderiales > Burkholderiaceae_D > Oxalicibacterium. The sequence continues at coordinate 93,704 of DGBN01000035.1, forward strand.
TCAAGGTGCGCGCGATGCGGCAGGCAATTTCACCGCGATTGGCGATAAGAACGGTAGTGAACATGATGCTCCCTGAGCAGTTTGTTATGGTTTTACGGTCTTGTTCAAGCTGGCCAAATACGCGGCCCAACCGCCGAATTCCGTGATGTCGCGTGCGCCATCCATACCTGACGGTTCGCAGATAAAGCCTTTGACCGTGCTGCCATCCGCCAGCGTGACGGTGCCGATTCCGAGTGGAGCAGGCACGCCGGCCACGAAGGAACCGAACGTAACGGATGGCATATCCCACAGTTCGAGCTTGATTGCCGCGCCGCTATCGCTGCGTACCAAACCAGGTTTTGGCGGCGTGGTATTGGCTAATGCATACAAGCGATAGTTGTCAGCGCTGGTAGTGCTGAGGACGAACTGCGCAGCGCGGCTGCTCAACTCATGATTCAGCGGCATGCCACGCAAATGCGCGCCGACCACGGCGACGCGGATCATGTCTATGGACGCTGCAGTATTTGTAATTGGCGCGGAAGGTGCGAGTGTCAATCCGGTCGCACCGCGTTTCAAACCTGTGCCTTGATGCCATTGCGCTGCGAACATGGCCAGCGCACGTTCCTGCCATGCGTCGGCAATCAGGGTGATACCGAATGGCAGGCCATCTGCGCGCATGCCGGCCGGCACTGCCAGCGCACTCCAGTCCAGCAGATTGACAAAATTGGTGTACTTGCCGAGATTGCTGTTAAGACGTACGGGCTCAGCTTCCAGCTCGCTGATTTTGTAATGGGTAGGTGCAGTCGGCACGACCAGTGCATCGAATTGCGCGAGCAGTGCATCGGCTTTGCGCTTCAGATCGGCCAGCTTATAGATGCCGTTAAATGCGTCTGCTGCTGAAAAATTCTTCGACTTGAAAATGATGTCGCGCACGACAGGATGAATGTCGGCTTCATGCGTGCTTGCGAATGCCTGGATCGCCGCATAGCGTTCTGCGACCCACGGGCCGTCATACAGGAGCGCAGCAACTTCATCGAAGAGGGAAAAATCGACAGGCACGCAAGTCGCACCTTGTGCTTCCAACTGTTTGATCGCAGCAGAGTAAGCTTGCTCTGCAAGTGCATCGCCATAGAATTCAGGTTGGGCGGGAATGCCGAAGCGTGGTTTGGCTGGCAGGTTTTTATTTTTTGCATCAACCGGTATCGCACGCGACAAGCCATCTGCGATATCAAGCGCAGCCGCCGCGTCATAAACAGCGACCGCATCTTCATTTGTCGTCGCGAATACAGATACGCAATCCAGTGTACGGCAAGCGGGAACCACGCCGGTATTGCTGAAGGCACCGCGTGTAGGTTTCAAACCCACGATGTTGTTGAGTCCGGCAGGTACGCGACCGGAACCGGCCGTGTCCGTGCCCAGGGAAAACGGCACGATGCCACGTGCAACGACTGAAGCAGAACCAGAGCTTGAGCCGCCGGAAACGTATTCCGGATTGATCGTATTGGCCGGGATGCCGTACGGCGAACGCACGCCAACCAGACCGGTGGCGAATTGATCCAGATTGGTTTTGCCAATCACAATCGCGCCGGCATCGAGCAGTCTTTGCACCACCGTCGCATTCCGCGCCGGTTTATAAGTGAAAGCCGGGCAGGCCGCAGTGGTTGCCAGGCCATACACATCGATATTGTCTTTTACAGCGAACGGAACGCCATATAAAGGCAGGTGCGCCAGATCGCCGTTGACGGCTTGCAGTTGTGCGACTAGCTGTGTCAAGCGTGCATCCAGCGCAGTTTGATCGATCAGCGAAATCCAGGCCGGATCAGGCGAGGGGAGTGAGGTGAGCAGATCGGCCAGCAGTTTTGCTGGCGTGTTTCCGTTGCGATAAGCGGCTTGCCATTCTTTGATTGTCCATCCGAGCATTTGGTATCCCTTCTTGTGTACAAGATGGGATTAGCAAGCGGCATGCCAATAAGACAAAACCATGTTTACAACAGCGAAACGGCTCTTCTGCCTAAAAAGGCGCTGGTTTGCAGCCGCTTATTTCCGCACCTGCGTAGAACGCATGCACAAAATTCGTGCGAATTTTTACGGAAGAAAGAGTGGTTGGTGCGTCCTGATCCAGATATCCATTTGAGCGACAGATTGAAAAAGAACAGGGCGGAATGGTGTCTTGTGTACAGGGACTTTGTAACAAATCAAATGCTGTCAGCAATAGTGCTGGCAAGAAATATGAGCATTTTTGCGTCAAAAAATATGCACTTACAGGCAATATTTTTATTAAAGTTTTATATTAATATTTATTTATAAGTATTTGATTTTTATAAAAATTAAATGTAAAAAATAATTTACTTTAAGTATAGCTTATCGTTAATGCGTGCAGCTTCTACGTGTCTGTGTAGATGGCAAGATCGCTGCTTGCACACCTCAATACAAGGCAGGAATTGTGCGAACAATGGAATTGAAGAATGGTCTTGCAGCGATCCTGCACACCTTGCCTTGAACAGTACTCAGCCCACATCGCCTGATCTGGTCAAACAACTGCCAGATCAGATCGCTTCGTCAAGCTGGATCGGCTGGCGGTTCGGCGTCCTGCGTCAGACCGGCGATATCGGCCTTGACCTTCCTGATATCCGGAATGCTCTTGTAGCGCAGGATTTTGTAGCCGGCTCTTTGCAGGATCATGTCATGCCTGGCATCGGCTGCTTCCTTGCCTTTGTAGCTGGCGACGTCCGATTCAACTACCGCAAGCACCTTGAAGGATTTTTCGCAGATCACAAAGTTGGCTACCTTGCTGTCAAAGGCATTGCGTGTCGCGCGTTTGTCCGCAGTCATCAAGGCGGAAAACGCAACCTGTGTCAGCACGATGTGTTCCGGCAACGCTTCCAGCAGGCGGGAATACAGTGCCTGTTCATGGGTGCTCAAGGGCGATTTCTGGTTGATGGTGCCGCCCAGTTTCCTGTTGTTTTTGGTTCCTTCGCGTGCCGCCAGCACGGCAACAATCAGCGCCAGTCCCAATACTGCAAAAGTCCAGATCATCACTAGTCCCGAGAAAAAACACGAAGGGTAACGCAAAATGCGCTTCATGTATTGCGAACTTCTCGCCCATAGACAGTTGTTAATGGTGGCTACCGTGGCCGTCTGGTTTGCGCACAGTCATTTCGATGTTCTTCGGTACCTGGGAGGAGGGCATAGACTGCCCGCCTGTGGAATGCTTGCGTATTGCCTGTGGAGTCGCGCCTTTCCATTCATAGGCAACCGTACCCGCCGGATGCCTGTACCAACCCGGGTCCTTGTAATCGCCCCGTTTCTGGTTCTTGCGCACCTTGAGAACGGTGAACATGCCACCCATCTCGACACCGCCGAAGGGGCCCTGACCGGTCATCATCGGCAAGGTGTTGTCGGGTAATGGCATTTCCATGTCGCCCATCGAGCCGCCACGTTCGCCCATGACCATGTAGTCAGGCACCAGCTTGTTGATTTTTTCAGCTATGCCGCGATGATCTACGCCTATCATGGTCGGGACGTCATGCCCCATTGCATTCATCGTGTGATGGGATTTATGGCAATGCAAAGCCCAGTCACCCGGTTCGGTCGCATCAAACTCTATGGCACGCATCTGGCCGACGGCAACGTCGGTGGTGACTTCCGGCCAGCGTGATTCGGGACGCGTCCAGCCACCATCGGTGCCGGTCACTTCGAACTCATGTCCATGCAGATGGATAGGATGGTTGGTCATCGTTAGATTGCCGACTCGAATACGGACGCGATCGTTCTGTCGCACCACCAGCGGGTCTATGCCGGGGAAGACGCGACTGTTGAACGTCCATAAATTGAAGTCCAGCATGGTGGACGTTTTCGGCGTGTAACTGCCAGGTTCGATATCGTAGTTGTTGAGCAGGAAGACGAAATCCCGATCGACTTTCATGAAGTCGGGATTTTTCGGATGCGTGATCCAGAATCCCATCATGCCCATGGCCATTTGCACCATTTCATCCGCGTGCGGGTGATACATGAAAGTGCCCGGACGTCTGGCGACAAAGTCATAGACAAACGTTTTGCCCGGCGGGATACTGGGTTGCGTCAGACCTGTTACGCCATCCATGCCATTAGGCAGGCGTTGCCCATGCCAGTGAACGCTGGTGTGCTCCGGCAGTTTGTTGGTCACGAAAATACGCACACGATCGCCTTCAACCACTTCGATGGTTGGGCCTGGCGACTGACCGTTATAGCCCCACAGATTCGCCTTCATGCCGGGGGCAAGTTCCCGGACTACCGGTTCTGCAAGCAGATGGAATTCCTTGACGCCGTTATTCATGCGCCAGGGCAGAGACCAGCCGTTCAAGGTTACGACCGGGTTGTATGGCCGTCCATTGGGTGGGCTGAGAGGTGCATGCGTAGCAGCGCCATGCATTGTTGCCGCTTCCGGCAGCGAAGCAGCACCGACGCGACTGACAAGACCGGCGCCAACCATGGCTGCTGCACCAGTGAAAAAATTTCTGCGTGTAACCATTTTGTATTCCTCTTAGTGTGTTACTGCGGCTTCATCGGAAGCCTGTGCGCGTAGTGGAGCGGGAGCTCCACCATTACCGTTGACGGCAGCCTGCAAATCGGTTTCGGCCAGCCAGAAATCGCGTTGCGCCTCGATGGCAGCATTGACGCTATTGATCTGGGCGCGTGAATCGGACAGAAGTTCGAACACACTGGCTAGCATGCCGTTATAGCGCAGCAGTACTTCATCCGAAATTTTCTTGCGCAGAGGGACAATCTCCTGGCTGTAGTGTCTGGCCAGGTCATACGTGCTGCGGTAGGCCGAGTATGCTTCCCGCACTTCTGAACGCGCCTTGACCGCTGTGTCGGCGACGCGATGCACAGCCTGCATGTAGGTGGCTTCGGCTTTTACCATGCGTGCGCCGCCCCAATCGAAGATGGGCAGCTCCAGCGAGATTTCATAGCCATTCTCACGTGGTTTGCCGCTTGCACTTTTGTTGGCGTAACCAGCATCAAAGACGTTAATGAATCCGCTTGCACGGGTAAATCCCAGTACCCTGGCAGTTGCTTCTGCATCACGCTTGGCCATGTTCACGTCAAGTCGTTGAGTCATCGCTTGCGACTCGATATCGGCAGCATCGTTTGGCGTTTTGGGTATGTCGGGCAAACGGGCTGGAAGCGTGAATGCAGCGTCGCGGCCCCATAAACCAAGGTGGCGCGTTAACTGTTCGCGGCTTGCGGTCGCGTTGTGGCGGGCCCTGGCCAGTTGCGCGATTGCATCTGCATAAAACACTTGTTCACGTGCTTGAGCCAACTTGCTCCAGTTGCCAACCTTGGTCAGTTGCTGCGCCAGCCCGGCACCTGCTTCGGCTGCGCTCGCGACTTGCTCCATATACATAACTGTTTGCTGCGCTGCTACGGCATTGAAGTAGGCCTTGCGACTATCTGCCGCGAGTTGAATTGCTTCTGATGCGGCCTGGAGTTTTGCCTGTTCAAACCGGCTGCCTTCAACTTTGCTGCGCATGGGCATCGTCAGCAAACCAGCCAGATCGAACATGATGCTGCGCTCGATTTCCAGCTCGCTGCCGCCGCGCATACGTCCGAAGGAAAAACCCGGATTGCGCATGCGTCCTGCCTGCACCAGATCGGCTTCTGCAATACCCAGGTCTGCCAATGAGGCTTGCAATCCCCTGTTGTTCAATAACGCGATTTGTACAGCCGTGTCAGGTGTTAACGGCTGCGCGATCAGTTGTCGTATCGTCGACTGAACAGAGGTTCCGTCGTCCTGTACACGCTGGACCGAATGTCCGGTGCGTTCCCTGGTGATCTCGGATATGGAAGCCAGCCCGCCGTCATCGGAAAAAGTCGCGCAGCCAGCCAGAGTCAAAGCGGATAAGGCAATGAAGAGCATCTCCAGGCGCGGCGTCTGTTGTCGAGAGCGCATCATTATTTTCCTTTGCCGTGATGACTGTCATGCCCATGTCCGGCGTGCGAATCGGTCCCGGGCACGGATGCAGCATCATGCGGCTCGGCTTCCATCATGTGGCCGGCATGTTCAGCCGTGTTTTGCACCTCATCGTTAGCCGCGCGCCAGAGTTTGTCAGGCGTTGCTGCCTGACCGGTGGCAGGACGATAGTTGTTCAATGCGGATGTGTAGCCTGGTACCGGAACGGCAGCATGTGCATTGGAAGGATCTGGCTGTTGCTGTATTGCTTGCGCGAGTGCTGCGAGCGGCAGCAATGCCAACCCGGCAATCATGAGGCTGAATAGAAAAGTCATAATTTCCTCTGAATCGATAGTCAAGACGTGCAAAAGCACGCGGCCTGGCACGAGTAGCAAGCCGTCAAACGGGTAAGGTTCGAGCTGCTTGATGCTGTACGGCGGTGGTATGTCGATTAAGCGGAAATACGTTTGGGAGGGCGTTCCAGACCAGTCGGGATGAAGCCGGTGACTAGGGGGGAAGGGGAGACAAGGACAAGTCTGGAACTTGTATACGTCGGTGTAAACAGGGTGCTTGAGGTAAATGCGATAGCTCCAACACAGCATGCGGCACAGGCGCTGCACAAGGAAGCTTGATGCTTGTGAGGAGATGAATGGTCTGCGGTCGAAGACAAGTCAGATCCGGAATGATGTGTCGCGGCCGCATCATTCTGATCCATGATGGCTCCGCCATCATGATGCTGTGCATGTCCATCTACAGACATTTCTAATTCATTATGATGCACCGATTCGCAAGACGTCTGAACAGCAGCCAGCCCTTGAATAGGTAAAGTGGCGACTAATAGCCAGAGCAATAATGTCTTGAAGATGCGTTTCATATGGTTTGAAACTATATATAACAGTAACGTCGATTTTGATGCGCTTGCGGCGTCAATATAATGCTTCCCACTATGGGAGTGTCAAGCACTATCTGCTGCCATGGCGGCCCTATCTACTATGCAGTCGGGCCCGAATAGTAGCCGTACTCAGCGCGTCATGATGCGCCTGAGGCCGAAGCTGATCGCATCAACCGCACAGATCAGCACCAGCATCGCAATGATGACGCTGGCTGCCTGCTGCATTTGAAACAGCGACAGATGGTATTTCAGCATCTGGCCCAGACCGCCTGCACCGACTACGCCGAGAATGGCGGCGGCACGGATATTATTTTCCCAGCGATATAAAACGTAAGACATCATCTGCGGGCTGCTTTGCGGCAGCGTCGCATACAGGAAGGCTGCGACCGGATGCACGCCGTTGATGCGCAGGGTGGCTTCCGGCAAGGGTGGGCAATTTTCCAGCGTATCGGCAAAGAGCCGCCCGAGCACACCTATCGTGTGTATGGTGAGCGCAAGCGTGCCGGCAAACGGACCAAGCCCGGCCGCGATCAATAATACGGCAGCCCATATCAGCTCAGGAATTGAGCGCAGTACATTCAATATTCCGCGTGTAGCCAGTCGCGCTGTCATGCCGAAGCGGCCGCTGGCCGGCAGACTCAGCAGCAAGCCAAAGAAAGCAGCCAGCAAGGTACCAATGGCCGACATGGCCAGGGTTTCCAGGGTTGCGTAGCCGATTCTTTCCAGAAAACCAGGCGCCAGCTCCGGCGGCGAAAAGCCGCGCATGAATTCAACGCTGGTCCGTATTGCATCCTGACTAAAAAAATCACGCCACTTCAAGGGCAAAGAGATGAAGCTGGCCAGAATCAGCAAGGCAATGCCGGTTAACAGCACAATCGTTGACCAGCGTGGAGCCGGTGGCGTTGGTCTTGTTGTCTGCATGCCAGCCGTCATTCCAGCCTCCGGCGCAACATGGCCGATACGCCATCGGCGCAGGCTACCAGCAGTACAAAGACCATCAGCATGGTCGAGAGCTCATCGCCGGCCATCATCTTCATTGATTCATCCATGCGCTGTCCCAGGCCACCGGCACCGACGAAGCCCATCACGACAGAGCCGCGAATCGCGCATTCCCAGCGATAGACCGTATAGGAAACCAGTTCGGATGCAGATGAAGGCAAGGCACCATACAGGAACGCCCCGAGACGGCTGCTACCGTTTTGCAGCAGCGTATCGCAAGCCGAGGCGTCGGACGATTCGAGGATGTCGGCATACACTTTGCCAAGCATGCCGCAATAAGTCAGCGCAATCGCGATCACGCCGGCCGTCGGGCCGAGACCGACGATACGCACCAACAGCAATGCCCACACCAGTTCCGGTACGCTGCGCAGCAATACCAGCAACCAGCGTGTCAATTGGCGGAACATCCGTGCCAGCGTCGCTACACGTCCCGTGCCCAAGCGCGAAATAGATAAGCGATCGGTTGCCAGCAAGGTCAGCGGAAGGGCGGCCAGAAGGGCCAGGGTCATGCCGGCAGTCGCCATGGCAACCGTTTCCCATGTCGCGCTGACCACCATCTGTAAAAATTCAGGTGAATGCGCAGGTGGAAAGAAGCTGGTCAAGAACTTCCAGGTTGCCTGCAAGCTCTGTTTCTCGAACAGAAGCCAGGGCTTGAATTCTGCCAGTACCAGCATGGGCCACAGCACCACGATTACAAGGATCAAGCCCATGATGCGGCTGCGCCATGCAGGGTCGCGGTCTGGCATCGCGAGAGAGGGGGGCGTGCTCATGGTTTTCTGGAAAGACATGGCGAGACTGTCAGCAAAGCGGGGGCACTGCAGCCGGGATAACACCGATATCGCTGGTCGCACTGACTTCTGCAGCCACCTTGTCGCCATTACGGTATAAAGACTCAATCATCGCATCACTGACATCCTGCCGGGCTGCATCGAACACGATGCGGCCATCACGCAAACCGATAATGCGCGCGAAATTGGCACGTGCCAGTTCAACCTGATGCAGGCTGCAAACCAGTGTGGCGCCGCGTTTGGCCGCTTCCTGCTGCAACACTGTCAAGGTTTGCAAGGCCAGAGTTGGATCGAGTGCAGACAAAGGTTCATCTACCAGAAATACTTCAGCATTTGATACCAGTGCACGTGCCATGCCGCAGCGCTGCCGCTCACCGCCAGACAAACGGTCAACGCGTGCGTACAGTTTGTCCTGCAGATTAAAACGTGCCAAGGCATCGTAGGCTATGCCCGGAACAACCGGGCGCACCAGCGAACGCATGGCTTGCCATAGGCTCCATTGCGGCAGGAGCCCCGCCAGTACTGCATTGACCACGCGTTGGCGTGGCGGCAAAGGCGGCGTTTGCGGTGCGAGAAACAAGCGCGCACGCATGGCATGGCGCGCAATGCTGGACACCTGCCACGGATTTTCACCAAAGAGCGCGAAACTGCCGGATTCCGGAGTCAATGCGCAGGCCAGCGTATGCAGCAAGCTGGTTTTGCCGGCACCCGAGGGACCTATCAGCGCAAGCTGTTCCCCTTGCTGAATGGAAAACGTCAGTTCGCGCAAAGCCAACGAAGACTTCGCTGCCCCACTGTGATGGACAGAAATATTATGAAGTTGAATAGTCATGCCGACTTGTCAGATGATTGACGGGTAGCATCGCCCCAGACCGAAGGCGACGCTAAAGGCCGTATTATTTCAACAAACCGGCATTGCGTGCTGCAGCCTCAATGGCTGTGTAGTTTTCCACCTTGGTTGGAATAAAGCGCGTTGCACGCTGCAACTCCAGAATTTCCTTGTCCTCGGGATTATTGCTGTTCAATACAAGGAAGGCATCGGTCAGTTTTTTGCGCACGACCGGATTCATGTCAGAACGCACACTCCAGTTATAGTCGTAATAACCCGGCGTGGTGTAGAACACACGAACGACCTTGGGATCGACCTTGCCGGAAGCAAGCAGTTTCTCCCATACAGAGATGTTAAGTGCACCAGCATCAACCTTGCCGCCGGCAACCGCAGCCACAGTCGCATCATGTGCGCCAGAGAAGGCAACGCGCTTCATGTCGACATCCGGATTGATTTTGGCTGCCAGTAAGTACGAGCGTGGCATCAAGTGGCCGGAGGTAGAGGATTCCGAGCCAAAACTGAAATTTTTCCCCTTCAAGTCTTCCAGTTTTTGAATGGCTTTGTTCGTTGTGATGAAAACGGATTTGAATTTCTCATCCTCTTCACGCTGCACCAGCGGAACGATCTTGCCTCCGCTGCGTACATTCGCCTGAACAAACGTAAATCCGCCAAACCAGACCATATCAAGCTTGTTATTGATCAGGCCTTCAACCGATGCTGCGTAATCGGTGACAGGAGTGAATTCAACCTTCATCCCCAATTTCTTCTCTAAATATGTCCCGAGTGGCTTGAACTTCCGCTGCAATTCAGTCGGCGCTTCATCAGGAATGGCTGATACGCGTAATACCTGCTGGGCATGTACCAGGCTGGTCGCGCCCAGCGCAAGCGTGGTTAAAACGGCAGCCAGCAGCGCCGGGAGTTTTGGAAGAACGACCATGTAGTACCTCATGTTTAGGAAAGGGTATGAATAAAAATTTCAACGTCAATGACGCGAACCGGGTTTTGAAACTCAGGAAGAAAAGGGAGAAGGGCAGCAGCAAAGATGTAATTTGCTCGCAGAATTGATTCTCTTCAATTGATCTACCTTCCACTGCGCGGCGAAGGTTTTGCAACCCGGCCATATTATCCTTCATATTTCAAAGCACACAAGTCGATGTGCACCTGTTTCAAAGCTGTCGTTGTTTACATGGCTTTGCAGCCTCGGTCTTCAGTCAGACTGAAAGCTTGATCGCCACTCGGCCTGAGCAATTTTCCTTATCCAAATGTGTGAGTCGCATTCCGGATCGATTTTACGTTTTTCATTCAAAATGCTGGTGATTGGGCTACACTCGGTTCACAACAATGTATGCATGTTAAATGAGAAAATTTTTGGCACTATTATTTGTGCTGGCCAGCGGCGCGGCGTCTGCGAACGAAAGCATCAGTGTCTGTTACAACTACGGTTGTATTGACGAGGCGGCAGTACTGTTTTCGGAGCCGCAACTGCGAACGCTTGCAAAGAAGTTGCGATCGACGCGTTCGGCCGCGGAAGAGCGCAGAGCCCTGGCTGATGTCATTGGTCAGCTGTATTACTGGGCCGGGCAGCAAACGCCCGTGTACGCGGACAAGGGCGGCAATATGGCTGATGATGCGGTGAATGGCGCGATGGATTGCATTGACCATTCCACAACGACTACGCGCTTCCTCAAGATGCTGGAGCGTAGAAGGCTGTTGAAGTATCACGAGGTCGAGGACGTGATGCGCCGTCGCCGGTTTTTCCTGTTTGAGCATTTCTCCGCCGTGATTGGAGAACGACCTCATCCCATGCTGGCGAAGTCGGGTGGTGATGGCATTTTGGATTTTTTGGACGGCCCAAAACCGGATCGGTACGTGGTCGATAGCTGGTTCGTGAATAATGGCAAGCCGGCGGTGATTTTGCCACTGGAAAACTGGATAGATGGAGCGGGCGCCAACGCGGAGTCCAGTCGTTAAATATCGGAGGATGCGACGAAGCGCATCCAGCCATGATTCGACCCCTAACTGACTGTAGCCGCCACCTTGGCTCGTGCCGTATGCAATTTTTTGTAGCTATCGATCAGGCGGTGGTGCCTGTCGAGGCCATCCAGTTTCATACTCGTTGGCGTCAGGCCGAAGAAGCGCACGCTGCCGTCCACTGAACCCAGTACTGCGTCCATCCGAGGGTTGCCAAACATCCGGCGGAAATTGACCACGTAATCGTCCAGTTCCAGCTCGTCATCCAGCAGCACCTCCAGCACCACGTTCAAAGCCTGATAAAACAAGCCGCGCTCAAGCGTGTTGTCGTTGTACTGCAGGAAGGCTCCTACCAGCTCTTGCGCTTCTTCAAATTGCTGCAAGGCGAGATGAATCAGCAGCTTCAACTCGAGAACTGTCAGCTGACCCCAGTCCGTATTTTCGTCAAATTTGATACCGATCAATGTCGCGATGTCGCCGTAATCATCCAGCTCGTTATTCTCCAGACGCTCAAGCAGTGCGTCGAGGCTGTCATCGTCCAGACGATGCAAGTTCAAAATATCGGCACGGAACAACAGCGCTTTGTTGGTGTTATCCCAGATCAAATCTTCTACCGGATAGACTTCCGAATAACCTGGTACCAAAATCCGGCAGGCAAGGGCGCCTAGCTGGTCATACACCGCCGTGTACACCTCTTTGCCCATGTTTTCGAGTATGCCGAACAAGGTCGCTGCTTCCTCGATATTGGAATTTTCACCCTGACCGGAAAAATCCCACTCAACAAAATCGACATCAGCTTTGGCACTGAAAAAGCGCCATGACACGATGCCGCTGGAATCGATGAAGTGTTCGACAAAGTTATTGGGCTCGGTTACGGCTTCACTTGCAAAGGTGGGCCGGGGTAAATCGTTAAGTCCTTCAAAACTGCGCCCCTGCAGCAATTCCGTCAGGCTACGTTCCAGCGCCACCTCCAGGCTTGGGTGCGCGCCGAACGAGGCAAACACACCGCCGGTGCGCGGGTTCATCAAGGTGACGCACATCACCGGATAGGTTCCACCCAGCGACGCATCCTTCACCAGCACCGGAAAGCCTTGCTCTTCCAGACCCTGAATGCCGGCCAGAATGCCAGGGTATTTCGCCAGCACTTCCTGCGGCACATCAGGCAGGGCGATTTCACCTTCCAGAATTTCGCGCTTTATCGCCCGCTCGAAAATTTCGGACAAACATTGCACCTGCGCTTCGGCCAGTGTATTACCGGCACTCATGCCATTGCTGACGTAAAGGTTTTCGACCAGATTGGACGGAAAATACACCACTTCGCCGTCCGATTGCCGCACATACGGCAGCGAACAGATACCGCGCAGCGCATTGCCGGAGTTGGTGTCGACCAGATGCGAGCCGCGTAATTCGCCATCTGGGTTGTAAATTTGCAGGCAGTATTCATCCAGGATTTCAGCCGGTAGCGCATCCTTGCGGCCAGGCTTGAACCAGCGCTCGTTGGGGTAATGTACAAACGCCGCGCTGGCGATGTCTTCACCCCAAAACGACCCGGCGTAGAAATGGTTGTTACTCAGTCTTTCGATATATTCGCCCAGGGCCGATGCCAGCGCGCTTTCCTTGGTCGCTCCCTTGCCGTTGGTAAAACACATAGGCGAGTGCGCATCGCGGATATGCAGCGACCAGACATTGGGAATGATGTTGCGCCACGAAGCGATTTCAATCTTGATGCCCAGGTTCGCCAGCACGCCCGACATATTGGCGATGGTTTGTTCCAGCGGCAAATCCTTGCCTGCAATATAGGTACTGGCGTCAGAAGCCGAGCTCGAATTTTGACCCAAGCTCAGCAAGGATTGCGCATCGGCATCCAGGTTCTCAACCTCTTCAATTACAAATTCGGGTCCGGCTTGCACCACTTTTTTCACCGTGCAACGCTCGATGGAGCGCAAGATGCCGCGGCGATCTACGTCCAGGATATCTGGCGGCAGCTCAACCTGAATCTTGAAAATCTGCTGGTACCGGTTTTCCGGATCAACAATATTGTTCTGCGACAGACGGATATTCTCGGTAGGAATATTGCGAGTGTTGCAGTACAACTTCACAAAGTAAGCCGCACACAAGGCCGAGGAGGCCAGAAAGTAATCGAAGGGACCGGGCGCCGAGCCATCACCCTTATAGCGGATAGGCTGATCGGCCACTACCGTGAAATCATCGAACTTGGCTTCCAGACGAAGCTTGTCGAGAAAATTGACCTTAATTTCCATGGGAATTCCAAAAATGGTACTAAAAATGATGGTGCCGCTATTATCCGTCGCCACGCCGGTGCCGTGTAATGTATCGATGCTTTACACAAACGCTGCCGCATACGGATAATTTATTTGACAGGCGAACGCCATTGGGCAGAACGTGGTGGAACCGACGAGCGGAAGGAATTGCTGCGAGTGTTTTGACCTGAATATGATTTCAAGATAAGTATCTGATTTTTATAAGAAAGATATTTCGTCAATTCAATTTTGTATCTCTTATTGCGACATAAATGTCATTTGTAAGCTCTCGTTTTACGTAAATCCGTTGTGTAAATAAAAGCTGGCCTCCGGTTTTGCATCAGCATGCCTGAAAGAGCAATGTCTGCTTTCGGCCTTGAATTCAAGCGATCGATAGTGGGCGGCCCATCCTGTGTGGCTAATGCTGATGCAACAACTCCCCCAGGTTTTAGAGCTTCAGCAATCTGGTTTTAAACTGCATTCCTCAAAAATTTACTCTTGTTTCATGTCCGCTTCGCGGACCCGCAGCTTGCTGAAGTGAGCGCGTCGTGACAGCATTCGCCAATAATGCAACTTTGTTGCATATAATCGCTTGAAATTTCCAGGAATGAAAAGCAAAAGCAAACTTCATTTTCCTCTTTCCTCTCTTCAGCGCTGCTGTTACTCATCGAAAAGAACACACATGTCGTCCGTTAACACCACCCAGGTTTCATTAAATAGCATGCCGTCTGTCATCTGTACCGCTTTCTTGTTGTCAGCATTTTCAGGTGCCTGTGCTGAAGAAGTAAGAGCGACCGAAATCGAGCCAGTTGCCGGTGAAAATGAAGTACGCAATGAACGATCGACACCCGCTTGGCCTTTACCAAGCGTTGAAGTTGCCGGCAAAACCGAAAGTACCGTCACGGAGGGTAGTGGGTTGTACACAAGCCCAGGCATGACAATCGGCAGCAAAACAGTGCAATCGTTGAGACAGACACCGCAATCCGTCAGCGTGATCACTCAGCAACGGCTTGAGGATCAGAATTTGACGAACCTCGATACCGCCTTGGGACAGGCAACCGGAATAACAGTCAATCCAAGTTTGAATCGTTCTTCCAGCTTGTTTGCTCGCGGCTTTCTGATCAACACTGCGCTGGTGGACGGCGTACCGTTGGCTCTGCCAACGAATAACTATGGATTCGATTCGCCGGATCTCGCAATTTACGATCACGTTGAAGTGTTGCGCGGTTCTGCCGGTCTGTTGAGTGGAGCCGGTACGCCTGGCGCAGTGATCGGACTGGTGCGCAAGCGGCCGACAGCAGATAAGCTGTTCAAGCTAAGCGCAAGTTATGGCTCATGGAATAACAAACGTGTCGAACTTGATGGAAGCGGGCCGCTTAATACGGACGCAACACTGCGCGCACGCGGCGTGGTAGTACAGGAAGACAGAGATTTTTTCTATGACGTAGCAAAGCAACGTAAGACGCTCGTTTATGGGGTTGTGGATTACGACCTGTCGTCGCGTACGCGACTCACGTTTGGCGCAAGTCACCAGGATCTCGACGGCGTCCCCATGAACGGCAGCAATCTGCCGCGATACAGTAACGGGGCTGACACAAAATTGCCGCGCTCCACCTTTCCTGGGGCGGCATGGAATCGTGAAGAAGGAAGCAATACAGAGATATTTGCCGAGGCAGAACATCGCTTTGACGGTGACTGGAAGGTGAGGGTGGCGGCAACGCAGGCAATCTCGACAACCGATGCAAAGATAGGCTTTCTACTGGGTGCAATCAATCCCGCAAACGGCGCAGGTTCCGTTTTGCGCGGCAATAGTGTCAATTCGGAAGTGGAGCGCAAAGGACTTGATGCGGTATTGAGTGGCAGCTTTGAAGCGTTTGGGCGTCGTCATGAAGTTGTGACAGGCGGCAACATTTCTGAACATCGGTATCAATACGATATTGTCAGTCTCTATAACGCACCTTATACGGCCACAGACATATTCAACCACAACCCGTATGCCTGGCCCGAGCCTGTTTCTCCTGCTTCCGCGACTGGTCCTAATCAGCAGCGAACAGTACAGACTGGTGTGTATAGCACGCTGCGTTTGAAATTATCAGATCCCGCAACGTTGATACTTGGCGCACGCGACAGCAGTTGGCAGTTTAAACAGGGCAATCTCCGAACAGGCTTGACGTCGTCGAAATACAGTGACTCTGCAATTACTCCATTTGCCGGACTTGTATTTGATTTAAATAAAACGTGGTCTGTCTACGGTAGCTACGCAGATGTCTTCCAGGTACAAAACAGTTTTAGTTTCGATGGCAAACAACTAGATCCAGTAACAGGCGCGAACTATGAGCTAGGGATCAAAGGCGATGTCTTTGACGGCAGACTCAATACCTCTTTCGCGATATTCCAGATTCAACGCAAGAATGTCGCAGAACGCGATACGGTCAATACAAGCCCGACGGCCTGTAATGGATTGGCTTGTTACGTAGAGGGCGGCGAGACACAAAGCCGTGGTATCGAAGCAGAAATCAGCGGCGCCATTGCGCGCAACTGGAATATCTTTGCTGGATACACCTACAACACTACCAAATATGTCCGCGATCGCATGGCGAATGGCCTGCCGAGTACCAATGAAGGACAGGCGCTTGCGGCGTGGGTACCTTTTTGATTTTCATTATTGCTGGTGTAGCTTATTTGTCGTTCATTCAAAATACAGAAAGCGAATAAAAACTAAATGTTAATTTAGTAGGGGCGAAGTTTGAATCAAGGCTCAATATTGTCTACATGCATATCAATTTTTTGATAAATTAGAAGTCTCGACTCGTGCACTTTAGCGATATTTTTGAGGGTATCGTTTAATGAATGCAATCATGAATCATTAAAATTATGAAAAATCGCCCCAATGTATGTCCTGATTATTGAAGACAATTCAGATATCGTAGCCAACCTATATGGCTTTCTAGAGCCACTTGGATATACGCTTGATGTGGCGCAAAACGGCGCTGTAGGCGTTCAACGCGCGACTTCTTCAGATTATGATGTCATCATTCTTGATCTGGAGCTGCCTGGTATTGACGGGATAGAAGTCTGTCGTCAACTCCGAAAAGACCAGCGTTTAGGCACACCAATTCTGATGTTGACGGCACGGGACACAGTTAATGACAAACTGACCGGGTTTAATGTCGGTGCAGATGATTACCTTGTCAAACCATTCTCACTTGTAGAACTTGAAGCAAGACTGACGGCACTCGTGCGCCGGGCTCGCAATCAAATTGTTGAGCATATTTTGGAATTTGGTGAATTGCAGTTTGATCTTAGTTGTTGCGAGGTGAAGAGAGCTGGACGTAAGTTAGTTTTGACGCCAATAGGTTATAAATTATTGGAATCACTCATGCGTAAGGCTCCCGCTATTGTCACAAGAGAGTCTTTATTGCGTGAAATATGGGGAGATGATCCACCTGACAGTGATGCTCTTCGAACGCATATTCATGCGTTGCGCACTGCGATTGATCGACCATTTGTTCAGGCGATGCTTGTTACTTTGCCAGGCAATGGATATAAGCTTGTAAATAGCAATGATTAAAAAAATAATTAAAAATCAGACTCTTCGTACTCGTATCGCGGCTGCTTTTGCTTTAATGGCCTTGGCGATTTGTACTTTTTTCTCCGTTGCAGCTTACTTAGCAGTTGAAATTTCTGAGGAGCAGTTAATAGATGAGCGTCTGATAAAAGATGCAAATCAGCTCATTGAACGTCATCAGAAAAAAATCATGGGTACCTTGGCTGAAGAGAATTTTTATATCAATGAAAAAATTCCAAAAATATATCGTTCTCTTCCTGACGGTATGCATGAAGTCGAGATAGACGGACGAGAAACGACAGTTTTTATTCGCCATGTCGGTGGTGATGTATATGCCGCCACAAACGACACTAGTGATTTTGAAGAAACAGAAGAAGTTATATTCTCTGCCATCGCAGCTGGATTCATTAGCAGCCTGTGCATCGCCATTATTTTGGGACTTTATTTGTCCCGCCGCATCGTTTCTCCTGTGAAGGAATTGGCGGACGCTGTGAATCAAAACGAAGATTGCTCTGAATTACCCTCTCTCGATGAACCTAATGAGATCGGTACACTCGCCCGTGCTTTTTCAAAGCGGTCCAAACAAATGCAACAATTTCTTGCGGACGAAAAATTGTTCACAGGCGACGTAAGCCATGAATTACGTACTCCTCTAACGATTATGCTAGGTGCAGCTGAGTTGCTTGAAGTCCGCTTGGCCAATCTACCTGAAAATCTGTTAGTAGCGAAACGGATAACACGTGTTGCGGCTGAAGCAGCCGAGCGCGTGAGCGCATTGTTACTGCTTTCCCAATCGCCAGACGTTTTGAGAAGTAGTAAATTGTTAGTATCACACGTAGTGATTAGAGAGATTGATCGTTACCGCCAGCTGCTAGGTGATAAACCGGTAAGGATTGAATTTGATACCGTCAATCAAGACGTGTGGGTTTTTGCAAGAAGCGAATTGGCCGGCATTGCAATTGGCAATCTTATTCGTAATGCTTGCCAGTACACTCAGCAGGGAACGGTGCATGTGAATCTTCAGATGGATCGCATCGTGATTGAAGATGAAGGTCCGGGCTTGCCTGAGAATGTCAGAGTTAGATTGTTTGCAAGACATGTTCGAGGTCATAGTGATGAGTACGTTGGTTCTGGACTAGGCCTGGCCATCGTAAAGCGTGTGGCCGACCATATGGGGTGGACAATCCACTACGAATCACCGGCAAAGGGTGGAAGTCGATTTACTTTGTTATTCCCTCAAAATTCTGACGCCGTTTAACGCCAAAATTATTTAATTTTATGACTCTACTCAATCTCTATTCGGATAAGTCTCCCATTACTTCTTAACGCCATGTAATCCAAGTATTGCCCTTAACACGCCCTTAACGGTTCGCTCGTTAGCGTGGCGGCTTCCATCAGTGAAGTAGGGTGCAAGTCTTGAAAATATCTTCATCTTCTAAAGCGATAACTGCAACTCCCGTGGCTTTGTCGCAAGCATATATATATCTGCGGCGTCCCTCGATCAGTGTTGAGTTACTAGCGATTCTCATCAGCTTATATTTCACGTTGACCTGTAATTTTCTTTTCTTCAAAGCTGCTTTAGCAGAGAGAGATTGGTCCAACGCTGGAACGTGGTTGTTCGCGGTATCAATATTTTTCGCAATTACCGCTTTGCACACGTCCATTCTCCTCGTCATTCTCAATCGCTGGACTGCCAAACCGGCATTGGCAATATTACTTCTCGTGACTGCAGGTGCTACGTACTACATGAACAATTACACCGTATTTTTCAATACAGACATGGTGAGAAATATTTTGGTAACTGACGTGAAAGAAGCTAAAGAACTGTTTTCTTGGGCAATGGTATTACACATCGCGGTTGTGGCTGGTATACCAATACTTATTATGTCTAGGGTTCGATTTGAAAGCCGGAGCTGGCAACGTACGGTCCTGATACGTGTTGCAATGATCATCGCTTCGCTGCTATTGACTATTGGTTCTGTGATGTTGGTGTTTCAAGATTTTTCATCTTTGATGCGTAATCAAAAGGAAGTACGTTTTTTGATCACGCCAGCTGCTTATCTGACGTCTTTCGTGCGTGTAGTTGCCGCTGATTCAGCAAAAGTAAGTCAGCCCAAAATCAGCATTAGCGATGATGCAAAACTGGGCGCAGGGTGGAAAGACCGCACCAAACCCATGTTGTTTGTTCTCGTTATAGGTGAAACGACACGTGGCGCTAATTGGGGGCTAAACGGGTATGAACATCAGACTACTCCAGAATTGAAAAAACTCAATGTCTTGAATTTTACGCACGCTATATCTTGTGGCACCAATACCGAAGTATCGGTGCCATGCATGTTTTCGAAGTACGGCAGAAGGAATTATGACGAATCAGCAATACAAAATCATGAATCTTTATTGCACATCATTAATCGGGTTGGCTTGAATCCGGTCTGGAGAGATAACCAAGGTGGATGTAAAGGTGTTTGCGACGGTTTGGAAGAACAGCGCCTTGATAGCAGTACTCATCCGACTTTGTGCAATACCGAAAGATGTCTAGATGAGATTTTGTTGGAGGGAATGGATCGTGTGATTCAGAAGGCAAAGAACGGTAACTTGTTTGTCGTACTTCATCAACTGGGAAGCCACGGCCCCGCTTATTTCAGTCGTTATCCGTCAGCTATGGGTAAATTTATTCCAACGTGTGACACATCCGATTTAAGTAAATGTACGAAAGAAGAGATTGTTAATACATACGACAATACTGTTTTGTATACAGATTATTTTCTGGCCAAGACAATCGATTTTTTGAAGCAGCAATCAAACTACGATACCGCAATGCTGTATCTCTCCGATCACGGTGAATCTCTCGGTGAAAATGGCATTTTCCTGCATGGCCTTCCATATTCGATTGCACCAAAGGAGCAAACACAAGTTCCCATGGTGATGTGGATGTCTCAAGGATTTTCTTCCAGCTTTAATGTCAACAAGGATTGTTTAATGCGGATCACAGACAATCCTGTTAGTCATGACAATCTCTTTCATTCGTTACTTGGGATGCTGCAAATCGAATCAAAGTACTACGAAAAGGAATTGGATATAACTGCTAACTGCCGCTTGAATAAAAAGACTTCTTAAACATTTCAAGACAGAGAAAATGAAATCAAAAACATATGCTCGTTTCTTCTTGATGAATGTCATCGGACTATCTATTGCAGGTCTGTTTCTTATTTGGCTGTCGAACAATGGCGCTCTCGATTTCTGGATTACAAATCAATTTTTCGATAGTGTTACTCAAACTTTTCCCTTTCAAAATTCACCATTCCTTGAAAAGGTTGGCCATACCTTCTTGAAGAATTTGACAGCATTTTTTCTAATTGCAGGAATTTTGCTATCGATTGCCAGTAACGTTGTTTCTGTTTTGCTTCCTTTAAAGCGCCCGTTGCTCAATTTTTGTTTGATGGCCGCGGCATCGGCGCTGTCTATATCTTTTTTAAAATCGACGAGTGTTCACGCATGCCCGTGGGATTTGCAAATGTATGGTGGACAAGCGCCATGGCTCGCCCTTTTTGCAGATGTTTTGGAAACAAATAACCCAGGACATTGCTGGCCGGGGGGGCACGCTTCAGGGGGCTTCGCCTTGGTGGCTGGTTACTTTGCGTTCAGAGTGGATCGACCATGTTGGGCTCGCATATTTTTGATTTTGGGATTTGTCTTTGGCTCTGTGATGAGCTTTGTACAGATAATGAGAGGTGCACACTTTTTGTCCCATAATTTGTGGACCTTGTGGTTCGTATGGTCAATCTGCTTTGGCTTTGATGCGGTACTTAGGTTCATTGCTGAGAAACAGAAAAAATTAAATGTTTATCATTTAGCCTAAACAATCTGAAGTAGAAGCTTCACTCTGCCTTAACGCTTGCTGACATAAATTCTCGACTTAGGAAATATTTTTTCTGTGGCGAAGTTATAAAAAAGGTGAGTGATGAGAGTCTTATTAATTGAAGATGATCCGATGATTGGGGAAAGTCTGGAAGAAGGCTTGCGCAAGGAACATCATGCTGTCGATTGGGTAATGGACCTGGCATTCCAGTAGCTGAGCGAATCCGAGTATTTGACAGATTTTATCGGCGTGAAGGTACGGGAGAAATTGGGAGTGGATTAGGACTATTTATTGCCAAAACTATCGCTGATCAACATCGAGCGACAATTGAGCTTGCCACTGGAATATTAGGCGGCCTGCTGGTTGTTGTTCGATTCAGGTTAATGACTTAACGATGTGGGGTAATTGCAAGACTAATTAATAAATCATACTTACATGTCGATAACTAAAAAAATTCGTGATTGGGCACGCCGTATTAAACGGGATACGGTTACTTTGTGGTTTGCGTATAAAAATCCTAAGACGCCGTTCTTAGCGAAAGCCTTGAGCGTATTTGTTGTCGCATATGCGCTAAGTCCGATTGATCTAATCCCAGATTTCATTCCGATTCTTGGATATGTTGATGACGCTTTGCTGCTTCCTGCATTGATCTGGGTTACGGTCAGATTAATCCCTCTGAATGTACTGGAAGAGTGCCGGCTGCAAGGAGACGCATGGATTACACGTGAAGGTAAACCACGTAACAACTGGGGTATTTTGCTGGTGATTGCTCTTTGGATTGCTGCTGGGTGGTCAATCTGGGCATACCTAATCGCGCCGCGTATATAAAAAATTGTGACTTAACGTCGACTGGAAGATGTTCAATCCGCAGTTAACTATGGCCGTGGCAGATCCCTTCGACGCACTTCGGTTGGAACATTCCAAGTCAGCCGGTAGCGCCTTTCACAAAATCAACTGATTGTTAGGGTGGATATAGATGCAATCCTCAGCGATCTGGTTTGATTATGAAATAGTGTTGCGAGACATTTATCGTCTCATGTTGATGGTTGAGTATCGCTCAAACATTAATAGCTCGACACTTAATGACAAAAGCTGACTTAAGGATCTTCACAACAAGTATTTCACCAATGAGGCCGCTCATCTTTTGGTGTCAGTCGCCGGTTCAGTTCGGCGAATGCAAGACATTGAATGGCGCAAACTTTCGGTGGACGAACGCTCAACCATAAAGCGAAAAGCGCCATTAAGTGACGAAGAGCGCGTCGGCTTTCATTTGCTGGGCTCTGGCAATGGCATAGTGAATTTCGGTTTGCGAGACGCATGCAATTGCATCATGCACGCGCATATTATTAAATGGCATGCGGCAGGCAACGGCATGCTATCACTTGCAAGTGATATACCTTGTGACCTTGTTTTGGAATCGTTCACACGAGCCGATTCAAAGAGAATTTTGATAGCGGAGGAAGCTGTTAATTTAATGGATGATACACCCGGCAAGAACTGGGAAGTCGTGATCGAGCTACATACGTTTCTAAAAGCGGCTGCCGGCAAAATATCTATAGATATGAATACAAGCGCCTAGATGGGTTTAGTAGCCATACAGCCCTTCGAACTATGCGAACAGGTTATCAATAAACATAAAGCACACTCAGTTAGCAGGGTGGATGACAGGGAGGTTTATCTGGAACTTGTTCCATCCGTTTTGTGAGGTAGCTTTTACGGTACCGCCGTGCGCTTCAATAATGGATTTAACAATTGCTAAGCCAAGTCCGGCCCCAGATTTCCGTTGTCGAGAAGGATCCGCACGGAAAAAGCGGTCAAACAACTTTGACAGATCCACTTCAGAAATTTGGTCCCCAGGATTTTCGATAGTGATGCTCGTGTATTTTTCATCTTGTATCAGACTCACGATAACGGAAGAGCCGGGCGATGAATAACGTATTGCATTCGACAAAATATTGCTTATTGCACGCAATATCATTTCTCTATCGGCCCAAATAGGCTTCGCCTTACCGGTCAACGTTAGCGTAATGCTTGCATCTTCAGCGAGCACGCCGAAGTAATCGAAAAGACCTTGGATCAATGCTGTGACATCCGTGTTGGAAAGCCTGAGATTGCGTGGATCATTTTCTGTCTGGGCAAGGAATAGCATATCGCTGATCATCAGACTCATGCGATCAAACTCTTCTAGATTGGAATAAAGCACCTCACGGTATTCGTCAGCCGTGCGAACTTGACTCAATGCCACCTGCGTCTGTGTAGTTAAGTTAGTAACTGGCGTACGTAATTCATGCGCTATGTCTGCTGAAAAGTTTGCTAGCTTCCTAAAACCATCTTCGATTCTACCGATCATGTCATTAAACGATACGGCCAATTCTTCCAATTCGATCGGCACATCTGTAGGGCTTAGTCGCACATCGAGTTGGGAGGATCGAATGGCGCGGATGTCTTTCGAAACCTTGCGGATAGGACGATGCCCCCATTGGACGGCAAACCAAGCCACTACCAGAGCGATGAGCGCTACTAGCAAGGTTGCCCACCACAAGATGCGCTTGAACATGTCTAAAAAATTTAGATGGAAGTCGATGTCCATCGCGACAGCCACAAGATATGGCTCGCCAGCTTGTATCGTGTCAGCGGGCACTTCAAGCGATCCGCCGCGATAGGACTTACCATCGGCGCTCCAAATCACAAGGCGCTCTTCTCTGATATGCGTACTAGATTTTTTACCGGCAAAGACCGGGCCTAGATCGGGTCCAGAACTCACATATACAGGCGTTCCTGAACGCTTTAGAACACTGTAGGATATGCCGTGATGGCCAACAGCGATCGCCGCTAGCTGTTGCGTCATAACTTCCTTGTTTCCTTGCATTCCCTGCGCTTGCATGGTCTTAACGACGGCATTCGCTACGGCTTGCAATTCGCCAGCATCCTGTTCCGCAAAATGATGCTCAAGCGAACGGACGATGATCCAGTTGAATGTCAAAAAAACGAGTGTAGTAGCAATACCTACCAATACTGTAACCCGCCAGGCGAGTGAGATCGGGCGACGCTTATTGGCGACCTTAATCTCCATTTGGTATATCCAAGGTGTAGCCCATACCGCGTACGGTATGAATAAGCTTAGGCTCGAAAGGATCGTCAATTTTGGCACGAAGTCGACGAATTGCAACGTCAATGACATTGCTGTCGCTATCGAAATTCATGTCCCAGATCTGTGAGGCAATCAAAGAACGGGGTAATACTTCGCCTTGCCTTCTGGCCAGCAATTCAAGCAGCGCAAATTCTTTATTGGTTAGAACAACTTTCTGTCCCATTCGGCTCGCCTTTCGCCGCGGGAGATCAAGAATGAGATCGGCCACCTCAATTCTCTCGGGTTGA
Organism: Oxalobacteraceae bacterium UBA4003; assembly: GCA_002384815.1. GTDB lineage: Bacteria > Pseudomonadota > Gammaproteobacteria > Burkholderiales > Burkholderiaceae_D > Oxalicibacterium. The sequence continues at coordinate 118,160 of DGBN01000035.1, forward strand.
CTAGGGGTGCTTCCCCGTCTTAGCAATGTGCGCACTCTCGCCAGTAATTCAGAAAAGGCGAACGGTTTGATCAGATAATCGTCTGCACCAAGCTCTAATCCTTTTACCCTGTCGTCAACACCTCCCCGTGCAGTGAGAAATAAAACAGGCATCTGCTTACCGGCGTCACGCAAAGACTTAACGATACGCCAGCCGTCGACATCAGGCAGCATGACATCTAACAAAATGAGATCGTAAGATTCGTGCATTGCCATATGGTGGCCGTCTAATCCGTTGCGGGCAAGATCTACCATAAACCCGGCTTCCATTAGCCCTTGGCGTACGTAATCTGCCGTCTTGTTTTCATCTTCAACGACCAATAATTTCATTTCAACCTCAAAGTCAGTTTTCCACCTCACTACTAAATAGCAATGTACTTCATACAGTCTTCCGTACAGATGACAGCTACATTACATAAATGTAATCAAGATGTCATACGCTAGAAAGTAGCGGGTGACTAGGATGACGTCATTCGCTCAAAAGTAAGTGGCATTCACGCTTGTTACCATTCAGCCGTATCCATTTTGACTGATTCATAAGGAATACCTACATGTCACGTCGATTACCTCTCATTATTCCCCCATCTGGCATGGGCCGTAGGCGGTTCGTTCAGGGCCTTGTTGCTGGAGGAGTTTTGGCGAGCCTCTCATCGCCCGTCTTAAGCGCTTTGGCGAATAGCAACCCGTTACGCCAAGGAACGGCGCCTATTTTGCGTGGCAACGAGTTTGATCTTGTGGTGGATGAACTGCCTGTGAATTTTACCGGTAAGCCGGGGGTGGCGACGACCATCAATGGTTCTATACCCGCACCGACACTACGGTGGCGAGAAGGCGAAACCGTGACAATTCGCGTGCACAACAAACTTCGCGAGCACACGTCAATCCATTGGCATGGAATTATTCTTCCTTATCAAATGGATGGTGTTCCAGGAATTAGCTTCGCTGGTATTCCTCCAGGCGCTACATTTACGTATCGGTTCAAGGTTCAACAAAGTGGTACCTATTGGTATCACTCTCATTCTGGCATGCAGGAGCTGACCGGAATGTACGGTGCCATTATCATCGACCCAGCTGGTCCAGAGACAATCCGCGCTGACCGTGATCACGTCGTGCTCCTTTCAGACTGGACTGATGAAGATCCGATGCGGGTGTTCGCCAAGCTGAAGGCGCAAGGTGATTACTACAACTACAACCAGCCCACGGTAATTGACTTCTTCCGCGACGCTGCCCGTGACGGCGTAGGTTCGGCTTTCGAAAAGCGCAAGATGTGGAACGAAATGCGCATGAATCCAACCGATCTAGCCGATCTTTCTTCTCAAACGCTTACCTACCTGACCAATGGTATTACACCAGCAGGCAATTGGACCGCACTGTTCAGTCCGGGTGAGCGAGTACGTTTGCGAATGATTAATGGCGCAGGCAACACTTTCTATGACGTGCGAATTCCGGGTCTGAAACTGAAAGTGGTCCATGTAGATGGTCTCGATGTGGAACCTGTGACAGTCGACGAATTCAGATTTGGTCCCGGCGAGACGATCGATGTAATTGTCGAGCCGCATGATGAGGCATATACGATCTTCGCCCAGTCTATGGAGAGGACGGGATTTGCGCTTGCAACGTTGGCTGTTCGTGAAGGCTTGAAGGCGCCAGTACCGAAGCTGGACCCGGTGGAATGGCTGACGATGCGCGACATGATGGGCTCAATGGAGCATGGATCTATGAGCGGTGGTTCCATGTCCGGGATGGACCATAGCAGCATGCCCGGCATGAATATGATGGATGACAGCTCAATGTCCACGATGGACTCCGGGAATATGACTGGTATGACTGGTATGACAGGAATGGATCACAGTGCCATGGCGGGCATGGATCATAGCGCGATGAAAGGAATGAGTGGCCTAGCCGTTCCTTCAACAACAGCAAGACACGCGCGAACTGAATATGGCGCTAGTACGGACATGCGGGTGGATATGGCGCGAAGCAATCTGGATGATCCGGGTATCGGACTGCGCAATAACGGTAGAAGAGTATTGACCTTGGCTGATTTGCACACCCCGTCCGGACCGATGGACAAACGCGGACCTAGCAGAGAAGTTGAGCTCCATTTAACCGGCAACATGGAGCGCTATTCCTGGTCTTTTGATGGCGTCGAGTTTGGAAAATCCACTCCGGTTCATTTTCGACATGGGGAGCGTCTGCGCGTCATTTTGCATAACGACACGATGATGACGCATCCGATGCATTTGCATGGAATGTGGAGCGAATTAGAAAGCCCTGACGGCAAATTTCAAGTGCGCCGCCACACGCTGCCAGTTCAGCCTGCACAACGTATTAGTTTTTTAGTCACAGCCGACGCGCTTGGGCGCTGGGCTTGGCATTGTCACCTGATGTTTCATATGGATGGGGGCATGTTCCGCGAAGTTGTAGTGTCCTGAACATGAGGAGAAAATAATGTCAAAAGTAAAAGCTATTCATTTCGCGACTATGTTCTGTGCATCACTAGCCAGTGTGTCGGTCAGTGCGCAATCTACAACCTCACAAGATCATTCGGCGCATCAAGAAATGATGTCGCCCCAATCCCAGGGAGAAAAATCTAAGGAACCCCTCGAAGCTGTGGATCCGCATGCTGGGCACCGCATGACGGAGGTCACGGCTGATCCGCATGCAGGTCACAATATGAAGCAGGGAGAATCCGCACCACAAGCTCAGATGGATCACGGGGACATGAAAATGCAGGGCGGTTCTGCTCCGCCGGACGCACGGGACCCCCATGCTTATTCAAACGGCTTGCAGGTCGGGAAGGGTGATTATGCAGTACCCGGCGTACCGCACTTGATGCTTGCTGATGAACATACTTTTGCCTCGTTTCGTGCTGAACGTCTTGAACGAAAATTCGACAGCAATGGCGGTGACAGTACAAGTTATGACATGCAAGGGTGGTTTGGCACTACGTATGATCGATTTGTAATCAAGGCCGAAGGTGACGTGGCAAAAAGTAAGGTCGAAGAATCACGCACGGAATTGTTATGGAGCCACGCCATTGCAACGCATTGGGATACGCAGTTAGGTGTTCGTCTCGATACGGGCGAAGGCCCCAATCGCCAGTGGATGGCCTTCGGCATTCAAGGTTTGTCACCATACTGGTTTGAAGTCGATGCCACTGCCTACCTTGGTAACGGTGGCAGAACAGCTGTGCGCCTTGAAGCCAGCTACGAGCTCCTCATCACACAACGTCTGATTCTTGAGCCAAAGATTGAAATGCAGGCGTTCGGTAAGAGCGATCCGGAGCGCGGTATTGGCAGCGGTCTGTCAGAAGCCTCCGCAGGGCTGCGTCTACGCTATGAATTCAGCCGCCAGTTTGCCCCTTACATCGGAGTGGAACGCGCGGGAACCTTTGGAGAAACTGCCGACTATGTTCGAGCCGAAGGCGGACGCACTCAGAAAACACGCGTAGTGGCCGGTCTGCGTTTCTGGTTCTAAGAAGCGGTAGAACTAAAAATCTTATTTGAGGAAACGCGATGGATAAATTAAAGGAATTTGCTCCTGCCTTCAGCACGCTACTAGTAAATCTGATCAAAAAACTACGTACATTACTCTCCTGCTTTTTGTTGGCATCAGTGGCATATACGGCTAGTGCGCAAGCCAATCCTGTGGCCGAAGTGTGGAAAGACCCGTCATGCGGCTGCTGTGAGGATTGGGTACGTCACATGGAAGAGGCTGGCTTTAAGGTCAAAATTCATAACGACGGCAACGAAGAGGCGAGAAAAAAGTTGTCGGTACCGATCAAATACGGATCGTGCCATACCACTAAGATTGGCAATTATGTGGTGGAAGGACATGTCCCCGCCGCAGATATCAAGCGCATGCTTAAAGAAAAACCAACTGCCCGAGGACTAACGGCACCAGGCATGCCTATGGGTTCGCCTGGCATGGATGGTCCTGCATTTGCAGGACAAAAAGCTGCGTATGACGTTCTCTTAATCAAGAACGACGGTAGTACTACGGTATATCAATCTTATCGTTGAACATTCTTAAACAATTTTTTAAAGGAGCCATAATGTCTATCTCTGCAATCATTTCCAAGCTACTTCTCGCTTCGGCTGCCGCCTTGTTCGCTACCTCGGCTTTCGCACATCCAGATCTTCTCTCATCAACACCGGCAGACAAGTCAGAAGGGCCAGCTCCAGCGAAAATCGAACTCAAATTCTCCGAGACGTTGAACACCCAGTTTTCTGGTGCCAATCTTGTCATGACGGATATGCCAAATATGCCGAGCCATGGCGCAATGAAAATGACCGCAAGCGTCTCAAGCGGTAGCGATGGGAAGACGATGGTCATCACACCTTCCAGTGCATTGACAGCAGGAACCTATCGAGTTGATTGGCGTGCGGTGTCTTCTGACACCCATCCCATCAAAGGAAACATCAGTTTTCAAGTAAAGTAAATCTATGGCGGACGACTGGCTAAACATTGCGCTACGCTTTGGTCTGTATATCGGCATGGCGACGCTGTTTGGCGTTTCCATGTTCGGTGTGTACGCGCAAGGTTTAAGCGCAAACTTCAATTCTTTCGGTCGTCGATTCACTGCGTTCTTATTAGTCGCAACATCGGCCGACATTATTCTTTCGTTGCTCTCAATGGTAGTAACAGCCAAGGCTATGTCAGGAGCTGAGACCTATAGAGAGTTGACTGCGCATATATTGGGAATGGTGATTACGGGCACTGACATGGGTATAGCTTGGATTGCGCGCATGTTAGGACTTATCACTTGCATTGCAATTATCTTTTCAGGGCTGCGCTTCAAAATTAGATTTATTTTATTGACTGCTTTCTCAGGCGTGGCCTTGGCTACATTAGCTTGGTCTGGTCATGCAGCGATGAATGATGGGATCAAAGGGGCGATTCACCTGATGTCTGGTATCAGCCACTTGTGGGCAGCCGGCGCATGGATAGGTGCACTGTTTTCTTTAGCAATGCTTGCGTTTCTCGATCCACAATCCAATCCTGACGCAATCGATGTTTTGAGCAAAACCTCTAGCGGATTCGCTCGACTTGGCACAGTCATCGTCGTGACATTGATCGCGACCGGGTCGATTAACTACTTGCTGATTGCAGGGCCATCAATCAATCCCTTAATCTCGACGCAATATGGTCTTTTGCTATCGATTAAGTTGTCGCTCTTCATTGGAATGCTTGCTTTGGCGGCTGTAAATCGCTATTTACTCAGTCCCAAAGTGGAACTGGCAATAACGGGAGGAAATGGACTAGAAGCTTCTCAGTTGTTGCGGAGAAGCTTGGTCATGGAAACTACGTTGGCGATATTGGTTGTTGCTTGCGTGGCCTGGCTAGGTGTCCTCTCGCCATTGATCAGCAAGTCAAATTGAAAAACGAGTGATGGGGTAGGCTATCAACCCGTCATCGCATTATTTGGCATGGGCATTTGGATAGTGGTTAAATCGATGTCTACTTAATGCTGGTAGACATCGTTGTGGAAACAATTAGTAGTATCAGCCGCGATAAAGACTATCGAATTGCTTGTATTCGCCATTCGCTTTGCTTTGTTGAAGTTCGCTTTCGACTTGCACGCGAGTCTTTCCTGGGGCACTTTCTGAAATTTCTGGATACTGGCTATCAATAAACGTTAGCGTACCGTTTTGTCGTGCTTCGGCAAGCGCATTCCTTACTTCCGCGCGTGTTTTCTGATGATCTACCTTCGGTAGGGTAGGGTAGCTACTATCGCTAAAATTTTGACTTTCTGCATGTGCAAAAGCAGCAGTAGCAGACAACGACAAAGTAAGTGCAGCCAGTACGATTTTTAAATTTGCTTTCATGGTTTCTCCAAGTTTAGATTCGTGGAGCACATCTGGTCCACATCAGAGCGATAAACCCTGTTCAAATGAACAACCGGTATCGACATGTACATTCTAGAAACTTGTTCACCACAATGAGATGACCGTGTAATTACATCTACGTCATGAAGTCCACTAAGGAAGCGGACAAAGGAATGATGGGCGCGACTCGGGAAGGCTGCTAAGGAATAATCCGGAGCTGCCAATTCAATTCCTCAAAAACTCATTATTAGTTTCTGCAGAGGCAGATGCTGACCAACTATCTGAATATCGCATTAAAGGATGATTAATGATGCGCTACGCTCGACACGCGGAAATAGATCGAGAAAGAATTACTATTTTTCAAAGTAAATTTTTTACCGAAATGATGTCAGTGGAGAACGATGATTTTATAGATCAACGCTATGTTTCAGCAATCGACGGAGATAGAAATTTAAGCATTTATTCTATGCGCATGAACATGATACAAAGTCGGAAGTTCCATGCGGCCGTTGTCATTGGGGGCATGGATGGGATTCACGAAGAGGTCGAATTATTTCGTAAGCTGCATCCTACGGCGAAAATACTTCCAGTGCCTTCGACGGGTGCCGCTGCAGAAATAGTTTTTCGCAAAGGTGATTATGCAAAAGAACTTGCGAATGACATTTCATTCGCAAGCATGTTTAGGCGTAATTTACTGAAAACGCCTTAACCAGCAAGGTTTAAAAAAAGAGGAAAAATAGGAATGATCTTAAAACTTTGTCCGCCAAGCTGGTCTTTTCTCTTTCTCGCTTTAGCGTTCTGTGCACCAGCGTATGCCTTTAAGCTATCAACTGAAGGTACGGCCATGGAACGCAAGTTAAGCCGAATGAATTCTGGATTTTTCGACAAACTGCTTAGTGGTGCTGCGCTAAAAGGTCTACCTCTATTTACTGAAGCAGTACACGAAGAAATAACCCAACGTATCTATGGGTGCGAAGGTGATACAAACCACTGTCAGGACGCCGATCTCGGTATGGCAAGTCCATATGTTATCGCCGGTGTCAGATGGAATGACGATCCACCATTTCGCTTGTTACCCGATCAAGCCAAGAATTTGTCATGCAAAACTGATGAAACAGTACGTTTCATCACCCAACCGAAATGCTGGGCGGGTCTTTTTTGGGATGCCGAAAAGAAGGCCAAGAGCGGAGTGACAATGGATGCCTCAAATGGTTATTCGATGCTGCATCGCTCACATTTTGGTGACCTCCAATTCCTACATGCAATGGCATCTAAAGACGGCGAGGCACCGGAGGTGACGCGCAAGAAAATTTTAATGTGGGCTGAGTTTAGCTGGCGCATCGCACTGCGTGAATACGGGTTGGACACGCGTTTGCGTGATGTGAAGATTGAAGGCTTTTCGGAACATTTTGGTAAAACCGAATGGAATGTTCAAGATTTATTCACACTAGGGAATGTGGCACTGCGTCGCAACATAGACGAAGTCGCTTTTGGCAGCTTACTCCATGTGGTTGAAGACAGTTTCGCCTCAGGACATGTTGAGAGATCTGAACCTGTCTATGGGAAGCAGTGCAATGGATCCGGTTCACTATTTAAGCCTGGTTCGATTACTCAGTTTCATGCCTATGGCAATCAGGATACCGATCTTCATGCGGAAGCAGATTCTGGCGGCGCTCTAAATTATGCTCGTGCGGCCAGTCAGGGAGGAGTAATTGAAGTCGGCCGGAATCTGGTCGCTATGCTGGATAAAAATTTGCCATGGGACTCGGTCAAACCGTACTTAGAATGTGTCTTTGAATTGAAGGATAGTGCTACACCTGCATCAGCCGGAAGCGCCTTTCACAAAATCAACTGACTCCCACAATCTCGACGGCAATATATGTGCGGCGGTGATCTTTGATATCAATTTAAAACTTGCTAAGATAGATTTTAGCTGTCCATAAGCGTAGAACTAAAGAT
>DGBN01000040.1 GCA_002384815.1 Oxalobacteraceae bacterium UBA4003
TTTTTCCAGTGCTTCCTGCTGTTCCAGCCATTCTGCCTCAAGCTGCGTGACTTCCTTCGTATAAAAACTTTGGTCGGCCAGTAACTGCTTCAATTCTTTTTTCCTGGCGGCATCGTATATCAATGGATCGGCAAGGGCTGTTTCAACTACGGCTTTCTGAGCATTGCGTTTGGCGATCTGCTCTTCCAGTTTTTTGATTTTAAGTTCTATCGGTTTTCTGTGCGCAGCCAGTTTTTGGCGATCTTCCGCTTCCTGTTTTTTCTGCTCACGTTTATCGACTGCCGATGCGGCGGGTGCGGCAGGTGCGACGACGCTGGCAGATTTTTCCTTGATGGCTGGCAGTGCTGCATTGCCGGCTGCGGCGTTCTTGGTGGCCAGCTTGGTTTTGAACAGCCAATCCTTGTAATCGTCCAGATCGCCGTCAAAGGGTTGCAGCTTGCCGTCGGCGACGATGATGAATTCGTCGGTGGTGGCGCGCAGCAGATGCCTGTCATGCGAGACGACAAGCAGCGTGCCTTCGAACTGCGCGAGTGCCATCGTCAGCGCTTCGCGTGTTTCCAGATCCAGATGGTTGGTCGGTTCATCGAGCAGCAAGAGGTTGGGCCGCTGCCAGACGATCAATGCCAATGCGAGGCGTGCTTTTTCACCACCAGAGAATGGTGCAATCTTGCTGGTGACCATTGCGCCGTTGAAGTTGAAGCTGCCGAGGAAATTGCGCAGTTCTTGTTCACGGACGGTCGGTGCAATGTGTGCCAGATGCCATAGCGGCGATTCCTCGTGGCGCAGCATTTCCACCTGATGCTGGGCGAAGTAACCAATTGCCAGGCCCTTGCCGAATTCCGACACGCCACTCAGCGGTTCCAGTTCTGCTGCGATGGTTTTGATCAGTGTCGATTTACCTGCGCCATTGACGCCGAGCAGGCCGATACGCTGGCCGATTTGCAATGAAAAGTTAATGCCGGAAACGATTTTCTTTTCCGTGATCGAATAATCTTCATTTTCGATGCGGTAACCGGCATCGACGTTTTCCATTACCAGCAATGGATTAGGTGCAGCAGCCGGTTCGCGGAATTCAAATGAAAACTCGGCAGCCGCACGCAAGGGTGCGAGCTCTTCCATCTTCGACAAGGCCTTCATCCGGCTCTGTGCCTGACGTGCCTTGCTCGCTTGCGCCTTGAAGCGGTTGATGAAGGATTCCAGATGCGCGCGTTGACGTGTCTGTTTTTCCAGTGCGCTTTGCGCCAGGATCATTTGCGCAGCACGCTGACGTTCGAAGCCGGAGTAATTGCCAGAGTAGCGCTTCAGTTTGCGTTCGTCGATATGCACGATGACATTGACGACGCCGTCGAGGAAGTCGCGATCATGCGAGATGACGAGCAAGGTGCCGGGATAACGTTTGAGCCAGTCTTCCAGCCAGATGATGGCGTCCAGATCCAGATGGTTGGTCGGTTCATCGAGCAGCAGCAGATCGGACGGACACATCAGGGCTTGCGCCAGATTCAGGCGCATGCGCCAGCCGCCGGAGAAGCTGGCAACCGGTTGTTCCATTTGCGCCATCGTGAAGCCAAGGCCGAGCAGCAATTGTTCACCGCGCGAACGCACGGTGTAGGCATCGGCATCGGCCAGTGCGCTGTACAATTCGCCGATCAATACACCATTGTCGGCAGTGTCCGGTTCGCTTTCCAGAAATGCCAGTTCTTCTTCCAGGCGGCGCAGGGTCACGTCGCCGTCGATGGCGTAATCGATGGCAGAACGTTCCAGCGGTGGCGTCTCTTGCGCGACGTAGGCGACGCGCCATTTGGATGGAAAATCGATAGTGCCGAGGTCGGCATGCAATTCGCCGCGCAGCAGGCCGAACAGACTGGATTTGCCTGCGCCATTGGCTCCAATCAGGCCGATTTTATCGCCAGGATTAAGCGTAACGTCGACTTTGTCTAATAGTGGCTTGATGCCACGCATGAGTGAAACTTGTTGGAAACGGATCATGTAATGTGCAAACAGAAAGCGAAATCTCGCCAGCGGTTTTGTTTCTTAATAAATGAGTTGAAAAATAAGCTGCGGGAAAACATCTTCTCGTGAAGCGAAAGTATGCTGCTGCAAGCAGCCTTGTCCTTCCTGCGCAGGCGGGAAGGACGTGATTATTGCAATTGATCGGCTGTGACTAAAAACACCATGTCATCGCCGGCGCTGGTAGTAAGCCAGGTCAAATTCAGTTCAGGAAAAGCGGCTTCCGCAAATGCCCGTTCGTTGCCGATTTCCACCATCAGCAAGCCCTTAGGCGTCAGGCGTTTTGCTGCGCCGGCAACGATCTTGCGCACCAGATCCATGCCATCGTCGCCGCCTGCCAATGCAATTTGTGGTTCACGCAGATATTCCGGTGGCAGCTTGCCCATCGACGTTGAATTGACGTAGGGCGGGTTGGTGATGATCAGGTCGTATTTGTTTTCCGGTACGTTGGTGTACAGATCGGATGCTATCAAGGTGATGCGATCCTGCAATTCATATTCGTCTACATTGCGTTGCGCGACTGCCAGTGCATCGGTCGAGATATCGACTGCATCTACCTGAGCATTCTGGAAAGCATCGGCCAGCATGATGGGCAGGCAGCCGGAACCGGTGCACAGTTCGAGAATATTGGTGATCTTGTCCGGATTGCTGATCCATGGCGAGAATTGATCGGGGATCAACTCGGCAATGAAGGAGCGCGGCACGATCACGCGTTCATCGACGTAAAAGCGATAGCCGCCTAACCAGCCCTCGTTGGTGATGTAGGCGGCAGGAAGGCGCTCATCGGCGCGTTGTTCTATCACGCGCAAGACCGCGTCGACTTCGTGTTGCAACAGGTGCGCATCAAAAAACGGATCGAGCTTGTCCAGCGGTAATTTCAATGTATGCAGAATCAGGTAGGCAGCTTCATCCAGTGCATTGGTGCTGCCATGCCCGAAAAACAGCTTCGCGGTGTTAAAGCGGGTAACTGCGTAACGCAGCAAATCGCGTATGGTAGAGAGATCGTTAGGCTTGGTAGGCATGGTTTTATGCAGCTGATAAAAAGGATGAAGCCCGATACGCGCGTCGCGCTTATCGGGCAGGATAGTTTCTGGTCATGACGTGCATGCTTGCAACATGTCATGGCATTTCAGTTGTTCAAGACAGTTGCGCTAACTTCAGCGTCACAGCAGCAGGTTTTCCATCGTGCGGCGATAGATGTTTTTCAATGGATCGATGAATTTCAGTTCAATATGCTCATCGATTTTATGAATGCTGCCATTCGGCGGACCGAACTCTACGACCTGCGGGCAAATCTGTGCGATGAAACGGCCATCGGAGGTGCCGCCGGTGGTTGACAATTCCGTGGTGACGCCGGTTTCCGATTTGATTGCATCGGCCATCGCATCGCTTAGCGTGCCTTTGGCCGTCAGGAATGGGTAACCGCTGACAGACCACTTCAAATCGTATTCAAGGCCATGTTTGTCCAGGATTGTATGCACGCGTTTTTGCAAACCTTCGACGGTGCTGGCTGTGCAAAAACGGAAGTTGAAGTCGATCACGACGTTGCCCGGGATGACATTCGATGCGCCTGCGCCGCCATGCATATTGGATACCTGCCACGAGGTCGGCAAATAGTATTCATTGCCGTCGTCCCACTTTTCGGCGACCAGTTCCGCCAATGCCGGTGCGCATTGGTGAATGGGATTGCGCGCCAGTTGCGGGTACGCGATGTGGCCTTGTATGCCTTTGACTGTCAATTTTCCGGACATGCTGCCGCGACGGCCGTTCTTGATCGTGTCGCCCAGGACATCGGACGAGGTCGGTTCGCCGACCACGCAGTAGTCGAGTTGTTCGCCGCGCGCTTTCAATGTGTTGCAGACGATCAAAGTGCCGTCAGTTGCCGGGCCTTCTTCATCACTGGTAATCAGGAAGCCGATCGAACCTTTGTGATCGGGATGTGCTTGCACGAATTCCTCGGCGGCGATGACCATTGCTGCAATCGAGGTTTTCATGTCGGCGGCACCGCGACCATACAGCTTGCCGTCGCGTTGCGTTGGCACGAAGGGTGGTGAAGTCCATAGCTCCAGCGGGCCGGTTGGTACCACGTCGGTATGACCTGCGAATACCAGTAAGGGTTGCGCAGTTCCCTTGCGTGCCCACAGATTGGTAACGCCATCGGATTCCATGGTTTCACAGACAAAGCCAAGAGGCGACAGCAATTCGATCAGGCGCGATTGGCAGCCTTTGTCTTCCGGGGTTACCGATGACAATGAAATCAGTTCTTCAGTGAGAGCGAGCGTTTTGCTCATAGAATCAATCTTGAAAAATTTGTTGGTAAAGATCGGCCGAGAAACCGATAGTAGATTTTTTGTTCCTGACCAGCACCGGGCGCTTGATCACGGATGGCGATTCCAGCATCAGTTCGGTGGCGCTAGCTGCGTCAACGATGGCTGCCTTGCGTTCATCCGGTAGCTTGCGCCAGGTCGTGCCTTTGCGATTGACCAGTAGGTCCCATGGCACATCGCGTAACCAGCCTGTGATGAGTTCGCGTGTAATGCCGTCTTTCTTGAAATCGTGAAAGACAAAATCGGTGCCATTGTTGGCTAACCAGCTACGCGCTTTCTTGACCGTGTCGCAATTGGGGATGCCGTAAAGAGTAATCGTCATACTTACATTTTCAATGTGAATTCGGTGAAGCTCGCGCCTTGATCTTCTTCAGGCTCATCGACTTCAATTTTTTGTGCCGAGTTATTCAGGAGCCAGAACAGGTTGCTGGCCGAATCGGCATGCGCCAATGCTTCGTCCTGCGTTACCACGCCATCCTTGATCAGTTGCATCAAGGCCTGCTCGAATGTTTGTGAACCCGGCGACATACTCTTTTCTATCGCTTCCTTGATCTGTGAAATCTCGCCTTGCTCGATCAATTCGGTTATATAGCGTGTGTTCAGCATGATTTCGACTGCAGCGCGCCGATTTCCATTTATGCTGCCGACCAGGCGTTGTGAAACAACCGCACGCAAGGTCGACGAAAGATCGGTCAGCAGTGACTGGCGGTTTTCAATCGGATAGAAATTGATGATCCGTGTCAAAGCCTGATAACTATTGTTCGCATGCAGCGTTGCCACTACCAGATGGCCGGACTGCGCATAGGCGAGTGCGGCCGCCATGGTTTCCTTGTCGCGAATTTCGCCGATCATGATGCAGTCGGGCGCCTGCCGCAGCGCATTACGCAAGGCGGTAGACAGATCGACTGAATCGCTGCCGATTTCGCGTTGATTGATCACCGACTTCTTGTTCTTGAACAGGAACTCGATCGGATCTTCCAGCGTCAGGATGTGGCCGGTACGCAAGCCATTACGATGATCGAGCATGGAGGCGATTGTCGTCGATTTGCCGGAGCCGGTAGAGCCGACAACCAGTAGCAGCCCGCGTTTTTCCATGATCAGATCAGCCAGCACGGGCGGCAGTGCGAGACTGTTGAGCGCCGGAATATCGCCCGGGATGTAACGCAATACGGCCGAGATGCTGCCGCGTTGGCGAAACGCCGACAGGCGGAAACTGCCAACGCCCGCTACCGGTATGCCGATGTTGAGTTCGTTCTCGCGTTCCAGCTCTTCCAGTTTCGCTGCCGACACGACTTCGGTCAGCAGCGACATGATGGCTTTCTGGTCCAGCTTCTGCTGGTTGATCGGCATCAGATTGCCATTGATCTTGATATGGATAGGCGAATTGACTGCGATAAACAAGTCAGATGCTGCTTTTTCCTTCATCAGGAGAAATAACCGATCCATAGCCATGAGCTAATCCTTAGTGGAAGTCAAAACGCGAAACTACAATTTGCTTCTGCCGTTCGCCTGGAATTGCTGTTAGTCGCGCAGCAGTTCGTTGATGCCGGTTTTTGCACGGGTTTTTGCATCCACGCGTTTGACGATTACAGCGCAGTACAAGCTGTATTTGCCGTCAGCGGAAGGCAGGTTGCCGGATACAACTACCGAGCCGGCAGGAATGCGACCGTAAGTTACTTCGCCGGTTGCACGATCGTAAATTTTGGTCGATTGGCCGATATAGACGCCCATCGAGATAACCGAGTTTTCTTCAACGATGACGCCTTCAACGATTTCCGAACGTGCGCCGATGAAGCAGTTGTCTTCGATGATGGTTGGGTTGGCTTGCATAGGTTCCAGCACGCCACCGATGCCAACACCCCCGGACAAATGAACGTTCTTGCCGATTTGTGCGCATGAACCAACTGTTGCCCATGCATCGACCATCGAGCCTTCATCGACGTATGCGCCGATGTTGACGAAGGACGGCATCATGACAACGTTCTTGCCGATGAAGCTGCCGTGACGTGCAACGGCCGGTGGCACTACGCGGAAGCCGCCTTTGGCGAAATCTTCAGCCGTGTAGTTGGCAAACTTGGTTGGAACCTTGTCGTAGAACTGCATGTGATCGCCAGATGGCATCGTAATGTTGTCTTCAAGACGGAAGGACAGCAACACGGCTTTCTTGACCCATTGATTGACAACCCATGCGCCGCTGTCTTTTTGCGCAACGCGCAAGGTGCCGTCGTTCAGTTGAGCGATGACTTGCGCTACCGCGTTACGCAAATCTGCTGGCGCGTTTTTAGGTGAAAAATCTGCACGGTTTTCCCATGCCTGGTCGATGATCTGTTCGAGTTGTTGTGTCATGTGAGTACTTATCGGTTGATGATAAAAATAAAAGGCTTAGCTAACTAACTGTTCGGAAAAATAATCAGGATTTTTCGCTGGATAACTTCTTGGTAAATTCGACTATGCGTTGTGCAGCTTCCAGGCATTCTTCGACTTCGGCTACCAAGGCCATGCGTATGCGGTTTTGCCCAGGGTTGATGCCATGCGCCTCGCGGCCCAGATAGCTGCCCGGCAATACGGTGACATTATATTCGGCATACAGGCGCTTCGCGAATTCGATATCGCTGATGGCGACCAGTTTGTCGACTTTGGCCCACAGGTAAAAACCGGCGTCAGGTAAATCGACATCCAGTACTTCCTGCAGCAAGGGTGTGACTTGCTTGAATTTCTTGACGTATTTTTCGCGGTTCTCGACGACGTGCTGCTCATCGTTCCAGGCTGCAATCGACGCGCTTTGCACAGAAGGACACATTGCGCTGCCGTGATAGGTGCGATACAACAGAAATTTTTTGAGAATTTCTGCATCGCCGGCAACGAAACCCGAGCGCATGCCCGGCACATTCGAGCGTTTCGACAGACTGGAAAAACCGATCAGGCGTGGGTAGCCGGTGCGGCCCAGCTTGTGTGCGGCTTCCAGCCCGCCTAATGGCGCTTCTGCCTTGAAATAAATCTCGGAATAGCATTCATCGGCCGCGATCACGAAATTGTAGCGATCGGATAAGGCAAACAGTTCGGCCCAATCATCCAGCGTCAATACGGCACCGGCCGGATTTCCGGGGGAGCATATATAGACCAGTTGTACGCGCGACCATACTTCATGCGTAACGCTGGCAAAATCCGGCGCAAAGTTGCGCGCCGGATCGCAATTGACGAAGTAGGGATGCGCACCTGCCAGATAGGCGGCGCCTTCGTAAATCTGGTACAGCGGGTTCGGGCATACGACCAATGCGTGTTGCGTAGGATCGACGACGGTTTGCGCCAGTGCAAACAAGGCTTCGCGCGAACCGTTGACGGGTAGTATTTGCGTTGCGGGATTCAGTTTCGGCAAGTTGTAGCGGCGCTCCAGCCAGCCAGCGATGGTGGCACGCAAGGCTTCCGTTCCTGCTGTAGTCGGGTAAGTCGCCAAACCATCGAGATTGTCGGCCAGCGCTTTTTGTATAAAAGCCGGCGTTGGATGCTTGGGTTCGCCTATGCCAAGGCTGATGGCGCGATAAGCAGCATGCGGCGTCACGCTTGCAAACAGTTGCTTGAGTTTCTCGAACGGGTAGGGTTGCAGTTGATTCAGAAGTGGATTCACGGCAGAGAGCAAAAAATGTGCGGTCAGTTAACAGTGGAGTGTCAAGTGAGGCAAGGTTCAAAGTGGCAACATTATACCGCCCATGCGCCTGCAACCGTAGCGCGCTTTATTCCATACATAAGGTCTTGCGCAAGGACTTGCTTCAAATGCGAGTAAACGTTATTTCAAATGCTATGATTACCCTCTTTTGCGGGCTGTTTCGCCGCATCCGCCAACTCGGTCGGATACTTAATTTTTGTCGTATATCCTGGGAACGGTTGATAACGTGCGTTTAACTTCGATTAAATTATCTGGATTCAAGTCTTTCGTCGATCCAACGAACTTTCAGGTGCCGGGCCAATTGGTGGGGGTCGTAGGCCCTAACGGTTGCGGTAAATCCAATATTATCGATGCAGTGCGCTGGGTTTTGGGTGAATCCAAGGCTTCCGAGTTGCGCGGCGAATCGATGCAGGACGTTATTTTCAACGGCACCAACACCCGCAAACCGGCAGGACGTTCATCGGTCGAACTGGTATTCGATAACGGCGAGGGCAAGGCTGCCGGTCAGTGGGGCCAGTACGCAGAGATCGCCGTCAAGCGCACGCTGACACGCGACGGTACCTCGACGTATTACATCAATAATCAGGCAGTGCGCCGCCGCGATATCCAGGATATTTTCCTTGGTACAGGCTTGGGCCCGCGTGCTTACGCGATCATCGGACAGGGCATGATTTCGCGCATCATCGAAGCGCGTCCTGAAGAACTGCGTATCTTTTTGGAGGAAGCCGCTGGCGTATCCAAGTACAAGGAGCGCCGTCGCGAGACAGAAAATCGCCTGCAAGACACGCGTGAAAATCTGCTGCGCGTCGAAGACATTCTGCGCGAGCTGAATGCCAATCTGGAAAAGCTGCAAAGCCAGGCTGCTGTCGCACAAAAATTCCACGAATTGCAAGCCGATCAGGACGAGAAGCAAAAACTGCTGTGGCTGTTGCGCAAGAACGAAGCGAAATCCGAGCAGGACAAGCATTTCCGCGATATAGAAAAAGCGCAAATCGATCTGGAAGAACAGACCGCCAAGCTGCGTCATGTCGAAACCGAACTTGAGCATATGCGTCAGGCGCATTACGGCGCTGGCGACCGCATGCATCAGGCGCAAGGTCATCTGTATCAAACCAATTCCGAGATCGGCAGCCTGGAAGCGCAAATCAAGTTCGTTATCGAATCGCGCAGCCGCCTGCAATCGCAACTCAATTCGCTGACCGCACAGCGCGATCAATGGCAACGCCAGGGTACGCAATACCAGGACGATCTGCTTGAAGCGGAAATGCATCTTGAAGAACAGGCGATGCGTGTAGAGCAGGCGCAGGAAATCGCGCATAGGGAAAACGACCGTATCCCGGCATTGGAACAAGCATGGCGTGAATTGCAATTGAAAACGACTGAGTCGCGCGGCAAGATCATGCAGGCACAGCAGCAGATCGAACTGGAGTCGACGCATCAACGTAACGCTTCCAATATTCTCTCTGGTTTGACCGTACGGCGTGAACGTTTGCAGCAGGAAAAGCAGGGGCTCAACCTGCCAGACAGCACACATCTGTCCAACCTGAAAATGCAGCTNNGAATTGCCGCGTCTGTGGCAAAAACTGCATATTGACCAGGGCTGGGAAACCGCGCTGGAATCGGTCTTGCGCGAACGCACATCCGCACTGGAAATGTCGAATCTCGACTGGGCCAAGGCTTTCTTCAACGATGCGCCACCGGCCAAACTGGCCTTGTTCACGCCAAACGCCACGCCATCCGAAGTGAGTCCAGCGCAAGCGGGGCTTAAACCGTTCCTGAGCTTGCTGCAATTGAACGATCCGGGTTTGCGCGCCTTGATGCAGGATTGGCTGCACAACGTCTACGTCGCCGACGATATCGCCGCTGCTTTCGTCGATCGCAATAAATTGCCTGCCGGCGCCTATTTCGTCACCAGGCAGGGTCATGTCATCAGTAAATCGAGTGTGCGTTTTTATGCATCCGATTCCGAACAGGACGGCATGCTGGCGCGCCAGCAGGAAATCGAAAACATCACCAAGCAATTGCGTGCGCAGCAGATGTTGGCCGACGAAGCGAAATCGCGTTCGGTGCGTGCGGAATCTGCACTAACGCAAGCCACGCAACGACTGCAGGAAATTCGTCAGCGTGCGAATACGCTGACGCAAGCGGTGCATGGCTTGCAAATCGACGTGATGAAACTGTCGGAAGTGCAGGAACGCTTCAACCAGCGCAGTACGCAGATCAGCACCGATCTGGAAGAAATCGCCGCGCAGGAAGCCGAGCAGCAACAGGTCAAGGCAGAGTCCGAAGCCAAGTTCGAGCAACTCGATGGCGAGCTGGGTGAACTGCAGGAAAAACACGAAGAAGGACAGACTGAGTATCTGGCCAAAGAACAGCAATTGAATGATGCGCGCCAACGCGTGCGCGAGCTGGAACGTGCAGCGCAAGAAGCAGAATACGCAGAGAAGTCTCAACGCAGCAAGATCGAAGAATTAAAACGCAGCATCGCCACCGCACTGGAACAGGCCGCGCAGCTGTTTGCCAATATGCAGCAAGGCAGCCTGGAACTGGAAAGCCTGGACGATCAGGCTGCGCAAGCTGGCCTGCAAACCTTGCTGGACAAACGCACGGATCAGGAACGCGCGCTGGCCGATGCGCGTCATGAACTGGATCAACTGACTCAGCAATTGCGCGGCCATGACGAAGCGCGCATGCAGGCCGAACGCAGCCTGCAGCCGCAACGCGATCGCATCACCGAACTGCAGTTGAAGGAACAGGCCGCGCGCCTGAATCAGGAGCAGTATTCGCAGCAACTGATAGAGGCGCAAGCTGACGAAGCGGCGCTAATGGAAAAACTCAATGGCGATACACGTCCTTCTTACTTGCAGGGCGAAGTTACACGCCTGACGAATGCAATCGCGGCTTTGGGTGCGGTCAATCTGGCAGCACTGGATGAACTGGCGACGGCCTCGGAACGCAAGAACTTCCTCGATGCACAAAACGCCGATTTGACTGAAGCGATCAATACGCTGCAGGATGCCATTCACAAGATCGACAAGGAAACGCGCGATCTGTTGCAAGACACCTTCGACAAGGTCAATCATCATTTCGGCGAACTGTTCCCGATTCTGTTCGGTGGCGGCCAGGCCAAACTAATGATGACCGGCGAAGAAATCCTGGATTCCGGCGTGCAGGTGATGGCGCAACCACCAGGCAAAAAGAATGCCACGATTCACCTGTTGTCAGGCGGTGAAAAAGCGCTGACGGCAACGGCGCTGGTGTTCTCGATGTTCCAGCTGAATCCTGCGCCTTTCTGTCTGCTGGATGAGGTTGACGCGCCGCTGGATGATGCCAATACCGAGCGTTTCTGCAATATGGTCAAGCGCATGTCGGCACATACGCAATTCCTGTTTATTTCGCATAACAAGATTGCGATGGAAATGGCGCAGCAGCTGATCGGCGTCACGATGCAGGAGCAGGGCGTATCGCGGATTGTGGCGGTGGATATGGAGTCTGCGGCAAGTTTTGCAGCGGAAGCACAAACAGCCTGAGTGTCGCTTGTACAGAACGGGTAACACTTAACTTGAACATGGCTTGTGCGGTATCCTGAACGCGCGTGATTTTCACGGATAATGCATGACCACAGAATTTTGGATTTTTATGAATCAATCCGTTTTTTTACATTTTGACCGCTGCATCTCTTGTGCGATGTCTAGCGGCTTTTCTTTCCCAGGTGCAGCATGACCGATCTGCAGACCAGTCTGATAGTGATAGGTGGCGCGATTGTGGCTGGCGTCATTTCCTATAATAAGTGGCAGGAATACAAAGCGAAAAAAAGCGTCGAGCGCGCCTTTTCATCATCGCATGACGACGTGCTGATGGTACCTAGTGAAGAAGGTGCGGCACCCATATCGGTTACTGATTTCAGTGTCGAACGACGCGAGCCGACCTTGCCATCCGATGATCAGGCGTATGCCGAAACCGGTACTCCTTTCGAAGGCGGCGAACCCGCAGAACGTGCGCAGGAAGAACTGGATGCGCAGGTAGACATGATGCAAACAGCGGAAGAAAAAGAATTGCCTGTCGATTACCTGATCGATTGCACGGTGCCGCTGGCCTTGGCTGCGCAATTGCGCGGCGACAAGATTCTGCCGGCATTGCAATCCCTGCGCCATGTTGGCAGCAAGCCGGTGCATTTTGCCGGCCAGCATGTCGATGGCGGCTGGGAAGCGATCACGTATGGCGGCATCTACAAATCGCTGATGGCCGGCGTGCGACTGGCCAATCGCAGCAATGCGCTGAATGAACTGGAATATTCCGAATTCGTCATGCGTCTGCGTCAGATTGCCGACGACTTCGATGCCGATCCCGATGTGCCGGATATGGCGGAAGTAATGGTGACCGCGCGTTCGCTGCATCATTTCGTCACCGAATACGATGCCAAGTTGAGCGTGAACGTGCAGTCCAATGGCGCGCCGTGGTCGGTGACGACCTTGCTGGCCGCATTGGGACGGCAGGGTTTCGATGTGCGGCCGGAAGGACGTCTGGTGATGCCTGACGGCGAGGGCGGCGTGCTGTTTTCTCTGTCGACCAATGTCACGCTGGCGGAAGATACCACCAGCCGTTTGACGTTGTTGCTTGATGTGCCGGTGGTAGCGCCTGAGCGCGATGGTTTCGGCGCGATGATTGCCTGTGCGCGTTCTCTGTCATCGCGGCTGGATGGCACGGTAGTCGATGACAGCAGCCAGCCTTTGTCGGATGCTTCCCTGAATGAAATCGGCGGCCAGATCGAAATCTTCTACGCCGACATGGAAGCGGCAGATGTTCCTGCAGGTTCCAACCGGGCCCTGCGTTTGTTTAACTGATTATGCAGCCGGATCTGTTTTCCACGGCACCGCAACAAAGTGCCGTCGCGCGTCCGGAAGAGATTCCGGACGCCAGTAATCCGCCTGCACGCGCCGCATGGTTGCGCAGTGAGCTGAATCGTCACAATTACGCCTACCACGTCCTCGACAATCCTTCGGTTCCCGATGCTGAATACGACCAGCTGTTCCATGAGTTGCAGCTACTGGAGAATACGCATCCTGAGTTGCTGGTTTCTGATTCGCCGACTCAGCGTGTGGGCGCATTGGCGCTGTCGGCTTTTCCTCCGGTGAGGCACTCGGTACCCATGCTGTCTCTGGGGAACGGCTTTGAAGACGAGGATGTTCTCGCATTCGACAAGCGCGTCAGCGAGGGCTTGAATAGTCAGGAAGAAATCGAATACGCGACCGAATTGAAGTTCGACGGCCTGGCCATCAATCTGCGTTATGAAGACGGTGTACTGGTGCAGGCGGCAACGCGCGGTGATGGCGCTACTGGCGAAAATGTGAGCGCCAATATACGCACCGTACGCGAAATTCCCCTGCGCCTGCATACGAACAATCCGCCCCGGGTACTGGACGTGCGCGGCGAAGTCATGATGTACAAGGCCGATCTGGCGAAACTGAATGCACGCCAGCGCGCCGCCAGCGCCAAGGAATTTGCGAATCCGCGCAATGCAGCGGCCGGCAGCTTGCGCCAGCTCGATTCACGCATTACCGCACAGCGCAGCTTGCGTTTTTTTGCCTACGGAATAGGTTTGCTGGAAGGTGCCGACATGCCTGCATCGCATTCCGCTTTGCTCGACTGGTATGCAGCGCTCGGGATTCCGGTGTGCGACGAGCGCGCGGTAGTCCATGGGGCTCAAGGCTTGCTTGACTTTTATAGGGCCATAGGTGAAAAGCGCCCGCAATTGCCGTATGAAATTGATGGGGTCGTTTACAAAGTCAATCGCCTCGAGCAACAGCAACAGCTCGGTTTCGTTTCACGTGCGCCGCGTTTTGCGATTGCGCATAAATTCCCGGCGGAAGAAGCACTGACAACCGTGCAGGATATTGAAGTGCAGGTCGGTCGTACCGGCGCGATTACGCCAGTGGCGCGCCTCGCGCCGGTACTGGTCGGCGGAGTCACCGTGACCAATGCAACGCTGCACAATGAAGATGAGGTGCGGCGCAAGGATATCCAGATCGGCGACACGGTGATCGTACGTCGTGCCGGCGATGTGATTCCGGAAGTGGTGGCGTATGTGGCGGAACGGCGTCCGGCAAATGCCCGGTCTTTCGTCATGCCATCAAGCTGCCCGGTGTGTGGTTCGCCTGTCGTGAGGCTGGAAGATGAAGCGATTGCGCGCTGTTCCGGCGGCTGGGTCAAGTGCGCAGCGCAGCGCAAGGGCGGCTTGCTGCACTTTGTTTCTCGCCGTGCGATGGATGTGGAAGGCCTGGGTGATCAACTGGTGGAGCAGCTGGTCGACAAGCACATCATCACGACAGCAGCCGATTTATACAAACTTGGTTTTCGTGCGCTGGCCGAGCTTGACCGTATGGCCGATAAATCTGCGCAGAATGTGCTGGATGCGCTGGAAAAATCGAAAACCACGACTTTTGCCCGTTTCATCTACGCGCTCGGCATTCGACATGTAGGCGAGGCAACTGCCAAGGAACTGGCACGGCATTTCGGGAATATGGATGCCTTGTTGCAGGCGAATCAGGAACAATTACTGGAAGTGGTGGATATCGGCCCTGTTGTGGCGGCATCGATCACGGCGTTTTTTGCCGATGCAATGAATATCGAACTGATAGAACAATTGCGTGCCGCCGGTGTCAGATGGCCGGAACACGTGGTCGAAAATCGACCCAAGCCGCTGGCAGGAAAAACCTTTGTATTAACCGGTACCTTGCCTACGCTGAGTCGCGATGCGGCAGCTGAAAAAATCGAGGCAGCCGGTGGCAAGGTTGCCGGTTCGGTTTCCAAGAAAACCAGTTACGTGGTGGCAGGTGCCGAAGCCGGCAGCAAACTTGCCAAGGCTGAAGAGCTGGGCGTAACGATACTTGACGAAGCTGGCTTACTTCAATTACTGGATAAAAATGAACAAGATTAGAAAAGCAGTATTCCCCGTAGCTGGCCTGGGCAGCCGTTTTCTGCCCGCCACCAAGGCGCAACCGAAAGAGATGCTGCCGATAGTTGACAAGCCCCTGATTCAGTACGCGGTGGAAGAAGCTGTCGCCGCCGGCATCACGGAAATGGTCTTCATTACCGGCCGTAACAAGCGGGCGATCGAAGATCATTTCGATACGGCTTACGAACTGGAAGCCGAACTGGCTGCAGCCGAAAAAAATGCATTGCTGGATCTGGTGCAGAATGTGATCCCCAAGCATATAAATTGCATTTACATCCGCCAATCTGCACCGCTGGGCCTGGGCCATGCAGTGCTGTGTGCGCGGCCGGTAGTCGGCAACGAACCGTTTGCGGTACTGCTGGCGGATGATTTCATGGATACACCGACCGGCACGGCGCCGGTGC
The DNA here is from genome assembly GCA_002384815.1 of Oxalobacteraceae bacterium UBA4003. Classification (GTDB taxonomy): domain Bacteria; phylum Pseudomonadota; class Gammaproteobacteria; order Burkholderiales; family Burkholderiaceae_D; genus Oxalicibacterium. The sequence continues at coordinate 15,358 of DGBN01000040.1, forward strand.
TGGCGCAGATGGCTGAAATTTTCGAGCAGGAAGGCAGCAGCATTCTTGCCGTGCAGGATGTGCCGCGCGCAGAAACCAGACAATACGGTATCGTCAGTGCGAAGCCGTATCAGGACAAGCTGGAACAGGTCGATGCGATCATCGAAAAACCGAAACCTGAAGATGCGCCGTCGACGCTGGCGGTGGTCGGACGTTACATCTTGAGCGGCAGAATATTCGATTATCTGGAAAACGTGAGCCAGGGTGCCGGCGGAGAAATACAGCTAACCGACGGCATTGCGGCGCTGATGCGCGATCAAAAGGTACTGGCTTATCGTTACGACGGCCAGCGTTATGATTGTGGTTCCAAGCTCGGTTATCTGAAGGCGATGGTGGCGATGGGACGCAAGCATCCGGAAACCGGCGCTGCCTTTACGGAATATTTGAAAACACTGAAATGACGGTAAGAGAAATCCTGAAGATGGGCGATCCGCGCTTGTTGCGGGTAGCTGAACCGGTGAAGGAATTCAATACGCCGGAGCTCGATGCGCTGATTGCCGACATGTTCGACACCATGTATGCGGTGAACGGTGCAGGCCTGGCCGCGCCGCAGATAGGGGTGAATCTGCGCCTGGTGATTTACGGCTTCAAGCGAAACACGCGCTATCCCGATGCACCGCCGGTACCGGAAACGGTATTGATCAATCCGAAGTTGCGTCCGCTTTCAGCCGAGCGCGAAGAGGGTTGGGAAGGCTGTCTGTCCGTGCCCGGCTTGCGCGGTATGGTGCCGCGTTTCAGTTCGCTGCACTATGAAGGTTTCGATCAGTACGGCAATGTAATCAGCCGCGATGTCGACGGTTTTCATGCGCGTGTGGTGCAGCATGAGTGCGACCACCTGGATGGAATTTTGTATCCGATGCGCATAGAAGATTTCACGCAGTTCGGTTACGTCGATGTACTGTTTCCCGAAATGGATGCGAACGAAGACGACTGAGTTTTTGCAGGGCTAAGGCAGTGGATGTTTGGCCGCCCGGCAACTCAAAATTCTTCGCCTTCGGCCAGGTAACGCCATTCACCCACCGGCAAATCGCCCAGTTTTACACGGCCTATGCGTACGCGTTTCAAGCCCACTACCTTCAATCCGACGATATCGCACATGCGGCGAATCTGGCGTTTTTTTCCTTCCCGCAAAATGAAGCTGAGCTGATCTTCGTTTTGCCACTTCACCTGCGCCGGCAGCAGTTTTTTTCCATCCAGCATCAAGCCGTGATTCAGTCGCTTCAGATCAGATTCGGGCAGCTTGCCCGGTTTGATGTATTGCACACGTACCAGATATTCTTTTTCTACGTTGCTGGTTTCGCCGATCAGATGTTTGGCGATGCGACCATCCTGTGTCAGCACCAGCAAACCGACAGAATCGATGTCGAGTCGGCCGGCCGGAACCAGGCTGCGTAACTGCGTAGGATGGAACTGTGCGGTCGACTTGTCTTCCTTCCAGCGATTCTCTGCCTTGATCAATGCGACAGCAGGTTTGTAGCCGTCTTCAGCCTGGCCACTGACGTAGCCCATAGGTTTGTTGATCAAAATCGTCACGCGTTTCGATTGTTCGGCGGCAGCTTGTCTTTCGACTGTCACGCGTTGTGTAGGCAATATTTTTGTGCCGAGTTCGGAGACGACTTTGCCATCGACGCGGACCCAGCCGCGCGCTATCCATTCATCGGCTTCGCGACGGGAGCAAAGGCCAAGTTCGGACATGCGTTTGGAGAGGCGTAATGGTTCGGTCATGGTGAGGCAGGTATCTAAAAATTAAAACGGTGATTGAAAATGGTATTGATGCGATCAGTGCGTGAAGCGAAGGTTTGTTGCGCGCTGAATTTTGTATTACATCAAACTCGCAAGGCATCGAGCAGATCACTTTCCAGCTGGATCTGGCTGCGTGGATTGTTCAGCGCCGAACCATCGATCAGAAAGACGTCTTCGACCCGTTCGCCCAAAGTCATGACTTTGGCGGTGTGCAGATTGACTTTGTACCTGGTGAGCACATTGGCGATCGAATACAGCAAGCCGTTTCTGTCATTGGCTGAGACAGTCAGCAAATAATATCGGCCGCGCTCATCCGGCCGCAAATCCACAGTCGGCGTCGCCGGGAAATTGCGGCACAGACGAGACAAACGACCTTTGCTCGGCAAAGGCAAGTCGCTTTGCATGATCAGCATCTTGCTCAAGTCATGCTCGATCAGGCTGATCAGATCGCGATAACTATCGGCAAACGCCGGTTCTGTAATCAGGAAGGTATCAAGCGCGTAACCGTGTTTGGTGGTGTGAATCTTGGCGTCGAGAATGCTGAAATTCTTGTGGTCGAAATAACTGCAGATGCGTGCGAACAGATCGGGTTGATCTTTGACATATGCTGTCACCTGCAAGCCTTCGCCTATTGGTGCCAGGCGGCATTTTACGATTGGTACTGTACTGTCGATTTTGTCGTACAGGACACGTGTCTGCCATGCGATATCGGCAGCATCGTGCCGCAGGAAGTAAACCACATCCAGTTGCTGCCAGAGTTTTTCATGATCCTTGTCGGACAAGCCAAACAGGCGCAAGGATTTGAGCGCTTCTTCCTGCCGGTTCTTCAGTTCACGATCGGCCGATGGTGCTTGCCCTCCGAATACACGCGAAGTCATGTGGTACAGATCTTCCAGCAACTTGCCTTTCCACGCATTCCACACTTTCGGGCTGGTGCCGCGTATGTCGGCTACCGTCAGCAAATACAGTGCGGTCAGATGACGCTCATCCTTGACCAGTTTGGCGAATGCAGTGATGACTTCCGGATCGGATAAATCCTGTTTCTGCGCGACCTGCGACATCGTCAAATGATTCTCGACGAGGAAGACAACGAGCTCGGTATCTTCTTCCGACAAGTCGTGATCGACGCAAAAGACACGCGCATCTTCCATGCCTAATTGCGAATGATCGCCGCCGCGACCTTTGGCAATATCGTGAAACAAAGCAGCGATATACAGCAGCCACGGTTTGCTGAAATCTGCTGCGAGCTGGCTGCAAAACGGGTATTCGTGCGCGTGCTCGCTCAGCATGAAGCGACGCACATTGCGCACCACCATCATGATGTGTTGATCGACTGTATAAACGTGGAAAAGATCGTGCTGCATCTGGCCGACGATCTTGCGGAAGTTCGGCAAATAACGCCCCAGCACGCTGGTCTGGTTCATCCGGCGCAGCGCATGTGTGATGCCTTGCGGTGCCTGCAGGATTTTCATGAAAAGGGCGCGATTGGTCAGGTCACGACGAAATTTGTTATCGATCTTGAAGCGCGAATGCCATAGCGCACGGAAGGTGCGCGAAGTCATGCCCTTCAACTCTGGGTGTAATGACAGCAATAGGAAAACTTCCAGCATCGCAGATGGCGTCACATCGAAAGTGTCGTCATGCGCGATATCGATAAAACCGTTTACTTCATTGAAGCGTTCATTGACTGCGACCGGCGAAGTCATTTGCGGGAACAGTTGGGCTTCGATGTTTTGCAGCAGGATAGCGTTCAGTTGTGTGACCGCTTTTGCCGCGAGGTAGTAGCGCTGCATCAGGTATTCGCTGGCGCGACGCGTTTCTGTTGATTTGAAACCTATTGATTCGGCAATTGCAGTCTGGATATCAAAGACCAGCCTATCTTCGCGGCGATTGGCGATGATGTGCAACCGTATCCGTACATCCTTGAGCGCGCGTTCTTTTTGCTTGAGTTGACGTGCTTCGGTCGGCGTAATCAAGCCGCGTTCAGCCAATGCCAGCCATGAGTCACCGAGGCCGGCTGCTTTTGCTACCCATAAAATTACTTGCAGATCGCGCAGACCGCCCGGGCTTTCCTTGCAGTTCGGCTCCAGACTGTAGGGCGTGTCTTCGTATTTTGCGTGGCGTTGGCGTAGTTCCAGGGTTTTGTCCTGAAAAAAAGCGCGTGGATTCATTGCTGCATCGCAGCGCTCTTTCATAGCCTGAAATAGAGGGGCATTACCGATAATCAATCTGGCTTCGAGCAAACTGGTTTGTACGGTAATGTCGGCAGCCGATTCCGACAGGCATTCATCGATGGTACGTATGCTGTGGCCGATCTCCAGACCGATATCCCAAAACAACTGGATCAATTCTTCCAGTTTCACCTGCAATGCGTCATCGGGCGCTTCCTGCAGCAATATCAGTACATCGACATCGGAGTGCGGGAACATTTCTCCTCGACCATAACCGCCGACTGCAACCAGGGCGACGGATGTCGGCAAGTCGAAGCTCGCCCACGACTGGGCCAATGCAGCATCGACCTCATCGGTTAATTGTTGCAATAACTGATCTGTCTTGCCGAGTGCCAAAAATCGATCTATGACAGTTTGTCGCTTGGCTTTTAGCTGTTCTTTCAGTTCGATGGCGAAGGACGGCATGGATGATCAGGTGTTGCTAGCTTGTGGGATATCCGTTGGCAGTACGATAAACGCAGGCGGCGGCGGGGTGCCGGCAGATTGCGTCAGGATTTCATAGCCGGTTTCAGTCACGAGCACCGTATGTTCCCATTGTGCCGACAGGCTTCTATCCTTGGTTTTGATGGTCCAGCCATCGCCCATTTCGCGGATTTCGCGGCGACCGGCATTGATCATGGGCTCGACTGTGAAGATCATGCCGGCCTCGAGTTTTTCCAGCGTGCCGGGACGGCCGTAGTGCAGCACTTGCGGTTCTTCATGGAACACCTTGCCGATGCCGTGGCCGCAGAATTCGCGCACCACGCTGTAACCGGCTTTTTCCGCATGTTGTTGAATCACGAAACCGATGTCGCCCAGATGCGCGCCCGGTTTGATTTTCGAGATGCCCAGCCACATGCACTCATAGGTGATTTCGCTCAGACGCTTGCTCATGATGGACGGTTCGCCGAGCAGGAACATACGGCTGTTGTCGCCGTGATAACCATCCTTGATGACGGTAATGTCCAGATTGACCGAATCGCCGCTCTTCAAAACCTTGTCGCCGGGGATGCCGTGGCAGATCACATCGTTGACAGATGTGCAAATCGCTTTCGGGTAAGGCGTATAGCCGGGCGGGCAGTAATTCAGCGGCGCCGGTATCGTGTCCTGCACATTGATCATGTATTCATGGCACAGCCGGTCGAGTTCGCCTGTGGTGACGCCGACTTTGACAAAAGGAGTGATGTAATCGAGTACTTCAGAAGCCAGTTTGCCGGCAATGCGCATGCCGGCGATATCTTCTGCTGTTTTAATTGAAATATTGCTCATGGGAAGCTGGAAGTGGCTGAAAAGACAGCGTGAAAAAAGTGGTAGATGCAGAATTATAGACGAGCGCACACTTATTCGCCGGGCAAAGTGGTGCAGAGCTTGAAACAAGCAGGTGTTTTGAGGTAGAATCTCGGGCTTGCCTGGATTGAACATCAAGCAAAATTTTTGTAAATCGCGAATCCGCTCGAAAAGGGTGCCCGAATCAGCTTCAAAATGATTCCGGTGACTGAGCAGATTCCAGACCCAACCCTGGAGATATTATGTCAGTAACTATGCGTGAAATGCTGGAAGCCGGTGTCCACTTCGGTCACCAAACCCGCTTCTGGAACCCAAAGATGGCTCCTTACATTTTCGGCCATCGCAACAGAATTCATATCGTCAATCTGGAAAAAACCCTGGGCATGTACCAGGAGGCGATGAAATACATCAAGCAATTGTCTTCCAATCGCGGCACCGTTCTATTCGTCGGCACCAAGCGTCAAGCGCGTGAAACCATCGCCGCTGAAGCAGCGCGCGCCGGCATGCCTTACGTTGATCAACGCTGGTTGGGCGGCATGCTCACCAACTTCAAAACGATCAAGACATCGATCAAGCGTTTGAAAGAACTGGAAGCGCTGATCGAAGACGGTTCCGTGCAAAAACTCAGCAAAAAAGAAGCGCTGATGTTTGAACGCGAAAAAATCAAGCTGGAAAAATCCATAGGCGGCATCAAGGACATGGGCGGTATTCCTGATGCAATTTTCGTGGTTGACGTCGGTTACCATAAAGGTGCAATCACCGAAGCTGCAAAACTGGGTATTCCGGTCATCGGCGTGGTCGATACCAACCACTCGCCAGAAGGCGTGACTTACATCATCCCAGGCAACGACGATTCGTCCAAAGCGATCATGTTGTACGCACGTGGCGTGGCTGATGCGATCCTCGAAGGCCGCGCTACCGCGACTAACGATCTGATTGAAGCTATCAAGGGCGGCGACGACTTCGTTGAGGTCAACGAGCAGGCTTAATCCCCCGGCTCTGATGGATAGAGAGCGTCAGAATGAAAGGGGCAACAGCGGTTAGCCCCTTTTTTTCGAACGTATTTTGAACGTAATAAGATGGGAGGCGTCAGAATGACGCCTGCTTGTCGGGAATTGTTAGGAGATTGTAATGGCCGTTATTACTGCAGCAATGGTTGGTGAACTGCGCGCGCTTACCGATGCGCCTATGATGGAATGCAAAAAAGCATTGACGGAAGCCGAAGGCGATCCGGTCAAGGCGGAAGAAATTCTGCGCGTAAAACTGGGTAGCAAGGCATCGAAAGCCGCTTCCCGCGTGACCGCTGAAGGTGTAGTCGCTTCTTATGTGGCCGGCAATGTCGGCGCGCTGGTTGAAGTCAATTGCGAAACCGATTTCGTCACCAAGAATGATGAATTCCTGGCGCTGGCAAATGCATGCGCACAACTGATTACCGAACACAATCCGGCTGATCTGG
>DGBN01000021.1 GCA_002384815.1 Oxalobacteraceae bacterium UBA4003
GGTTAGAATACCGGCCTGTCACGCCGGGGGTCGCGGGTTCGAGTCCCGTCCACTCCGCCAAAATAAGAAAATGCCCGCGCAAGCGGGCATTTTTGTTTTGCGGCGTGGGGTGAGCCGCCTTCGCGGCTCACGGCGGGACTCGAAGCGATTCGCTTGCAAGCGAATCGGCGGCCTGCGGAACGTAGGCTAGTCCCATGCCCCACGAGCTTTTTACGCTCCCGTTACTCATGGCACTCAAGTGATAGATGCTTTTGCTTCTGGTACCATACACTCCTAAGCAATTTCAAGTTCGTTTCATGACTGCAAGCTCAGCCCTTGCAGTCATGAAACGAGAAAGCACCATGACTGACTCCACCCCTGACTTCAAACGCGAACCCATTCCATTGCCGAGCAAACCCGGCAAGGTCTTGCTGCATTCCTGCTGCGCGCCATGCTCCGGCGAAGTAATGGAGGCGATGCTGGCATCCGGCATCGACTACACGATCTTTTTCTACAATCCGAATATCCATCCGGAAAAAGAATATCTGTTACGCAAGGACGAAAACATTCGTTTTGCCGAAAAGCACAACATCGACTTCATCGATGCCGATTACGACACCGACAACTGGTTTGAACGTGCCAAAGGCATGGAAGACGCACCCGAACGCGGCATACGCTGCACGATGTGCTTCGACATGCGTTTCGAGCGCACGGCCCTGTATGCACATGAACACGGTTTCCCCGTGATTTCGAGTTCACTCGGGATTTCGCGCTGGAAGGACATGAACCAGATCAACGATTGCGGTGTACGCGCGGCGGCGAAATATCCGGACATGCTGTACTGGGAATACAACTGGCGCAAAAAAGGCGGCTCTGCACGCATGATCGAAATTTCCAAGCGCGAGAATTTTTATCAGCAGGAATATTGCGGCTGCGTGTATTCACTGCGCGACACCAACAAGCACCGCCGTGAAAGCGGCCGTGAGCGAATTGCGATGGGAGTGCAATTTTACGGCAAGCAGGATGCCACCGAAAAAACCGACAAGTAATTTCAGCCTGGCCACTATCGTCTTCTCAGGAAGAGATCAAACTACGAATCAAACCGATTCCGCAGCAAACAATTCGCCCTGCTCCGCAATGGTGGGCAATACTTCACCTGGTTTCGATAAAGAAGTAATACGCACACCAAGCAAACGCAAGCGCTTGTCCAGCGACACACGACGCAGACACTCACCAGCTGCCTGGCGTATCGCTTGTGCACTATTCGTTGGGTCGGGCAGCGTCAGATCGCGCGTCACCGTGCTGAAATCGGCATAGCGCAACTTGATGCCGACAGTGCGACCAAGGTACTCCTTGCGCACCAGATCATCCGCCACACGCTCGCACAAATACGTAAACAACACGCTCAATTCCTTGCGATCCAGTTTGGCGTGCAGATCACGCTCCAATGTCGATTCACGACTGAAGGACTTCGGCTCGGAGCGCGTAGCAACTTCTCGTTCATCGATGCCCTGCGCAACACGCATCAGCCATGCACTATAGATACGACCGAAATTCACCTGCAGCACAGCAGGATCACACATCGCCAGTTGTTCTATCGTCAGTATGCCGAGGATCGCCAATTTCTCTGCCGACTTGGGGCCGATGCCATTAATTTTCTTCACTGACAGTGGCCAGATACGCGATGGAATATCAGCTTCCGAAAGTATCGTCAAGCCATCCGGCTTTTCCAGATCCGAACATATCTTCGCCAGCAGCTTGTTGGGTGCAACACCTATCGAACAGGACAAACCCGTTGCAGCAAGCACCGCGTCCTTGATGCGCTGCGCGACGATCGCAATATCGTCAGTCTGCTCATTAAGATCGAGATAAATCTCATCAATGCCTCTATCTTCCATTTTCGGTGCAATCGCACTGACAGCGGCCTTGAACAATTTTGAATAATGGCGATACGCGGCGAAATCGGTCGGCAACAAGATTGCATCTGGCGCCAGCTTGGCGACCTTCATCAAACCCATGCCGGAAAATACGCCTAGTGCACGCGCTTCATACGTCGAGGTCGTCACTACCCCACGCCCTGCATAATCGCGCAAGCGTGAATAACTGCGCGTACCGTCAGCCTGAACCACCGGTTGGTGCGCTGCACCCGCGCCTATCACTACTGCCTGGCCACGCAATTCGGGATAATGCAGCAACTCGACGGAAGCGTAAAAGGCATCCATATCAAGATGAGCGATATGGTTTTTCTGACTACTCATGAACATTCGACGGACGAAACAAGATATCGGGCAGCATATCATTTACTGTACAAATGCACAGTAAATTGCCAGTAAAAATTGTTGGCAATTTCCGCATCAAGGACCAGGCCGTTTTACTCAAAAAACTGCAGCGACGAGAGGCACAAAGTAAAAACCGCATGAAAATACCCGCCGCAAATAAAATCAGGCGAGAGCACCTGCGCGCTCTCGCCTGATAAATCGCCGGTCAATCAGAAAATTATTTGCCAGGCATGCTCGAACCTGTCGCCGGCATCGCGCAGGATGATGTTCTTCCACTCGCTTCAATACGTCGTTTAACCAGGGGATCAGCGACGTAATTCAAGCGCGATTGATCGATATACCTTGGGTCGTTGGTATCGGATGGCGCCTCCGAAGCGGGCACCACGATAAGGACTGGGCATGCCTGAGGGCTTGACTGGGCAGCTGCAAATTGCGAAAACATGGCCACTGCCGTGCCAGCGAGAATTGTACGTAGTTTTATCATGGCAACTCCTTGTTCAATAATAAGAAACCGATACGAAGTACTCGCACGGAAATTGATGACAGCAAGCAAATTGATTGGCACTGCAAGCCTTATTACTGACATGCGTTGTTAACAGAAGTTCATCTTGATTATTCCCGCGCTGCCGTGCGGCAATAATAGACATGGCGCAACAGCTAGCGGTCGTCACATTAATTGCCGGCAAAACACCACAACACGATGGATGCCAATGCAGCAAGCAGCGCACACCCGGACAAGGCCGATATGCGTCGGTAACGCCGCTCATTCGCGATCACGCCCTGCTCCAGCGTCATCACCATTTGTTGCAGCTGCTCGGCCAGATCCTTGATGCGGACGGCATTTTGCGATGCCACTTCCTGCAACTCGTTAATCTGTTGCTGCAACAGTGCCTCCTGCGTCGCAGCATTTGCATCGATCTTGCGCTTCTTGAATACCGGCAAAGCGGCGTCAATGATGGTGCCTACGTGCGGCAATATGGCCTTGACGGCTGGTAGTAGCCATGAATACATGTGGATTCCTTGCCTGAATAAATAATATGGCGTGCTTGGTCGCAACAATACAGCCCTGCGTTTATACACCGCCATTGCTGATCGCTCAGAGTCGATCTTGCATGACAAATTCCATATTGCCGATACATTTACTGCATTTCCCGGCATTTCCATTTCATGGTCGCCGAATTTTAAGTTATATTGCAACGACTCCTGCTTCCGCACGGTTCGCGGCAGCAAATCACATCAATTTGAAAATGACTACACCGCTTATGCTCGACCCCAATGCCTTACTCAAACCACTCGATGGCTACATCGTAGAAGACCTGAGCAACGCCGACATCGCCACCACCGGCGCGATTGCCGCTTCCATTCTGGGCGATCTCGCCGCACCGGTGTTGGAGATGCTATCGGTTGCCGGCGATTCCGCCAACGATATCTCGGTCGAATTTTTCCCTGATCCGGACGACGAGAGCACACCCGGCACCCTGATCTTCTGGCCCGCCACCCGTACCAGCAAGAACAGCACACACGACGATGCATTCAATGCTGAATACTCACTGCGCCTGGCAGTATTTTTATCCGAACGCGAAGATGAAAATGTAATTTATCCGGCCGGCTTCAGCATGGTATTGAAGCTCAATGAAAGCGCCTGTGAACTGACAAAAAATCTGCCGCCGGCTGTGTTTGAACGACTGGAATTTCAGATGAAGAGCGGCCCCCTGCCGGGCGGTTTTGAATTTCTCGATGACAGCGAACACATTCCGGTCATTCCGAACATGCGGCGCCAGTTCCTGAAAGCGATTACACGCGCGCACTCGGTGACGGCAAAGAAACGCAGCAAGGAATTTGAAGCAGTGATGGCGCATTACATCTGGGACAACACCGAACCGGAAGCGCATTTTACCGTCGTGTTATCGACGCTGGCAACGTTGTTTGTCGCGATCCATCATCAATCAAAACTGTAAATCGAAACCGTAATTTTCCCTGCCCACATGCCCGAGTACTCAGTCGGGCATGTTCACAAACAGTTCCTCGACCTTGCTTCTGGCCCACGGCGTTTTGCGCAAGAACGTCAGACTCGATTTGATGCTCGGGTCAACGTTGAAGCACTTGATGTCGATGCGACTGCCCAACTCTTCCCAGCCATAACGATCCACCAGCGCCAGCAGGATTTTTTCCAGACTCTGCCCATGTAATGGATCGCCGGTTTGCGGCTTGTTGTGTTGCTGATCGCTCATCATGGTTTCCCGCTCAGACCTGCTTGTTTTCCTGCACCAACACCCACGGCCGCGCGACAACCGCCCACAGCAAGATATCAGCTTCCAGCCATGCGGTCGCCTGCTCATCAGTCGCCTTCGCAAGCTTGCCCTCATTCAGCCATTGCTCCACGGTCGCTTTGTCATCAATCGAAAAGCGCGCAGCGACATCGACCAGATCAAGTTCGTTATTCACTACAATGACCAAACCACCGGCGAAATAACGCAGCAATTCTGACCACGCAATTTGCGAGGTTTCCATATTGAGTCTGGCATGCAGGAGTTCTTGTTCCTGGTCCGGCGGGCCTTGAGTAGTCATCATCAATTCAATCTGTATGAAATTTAAAGTTCGGGAGAGCGCTTGCGTTGCGCAATAAGCTTTACGCGTCAGTAGTGAGGCGGTCGTTCATGCGCGGGGCCTGGTTCATTGCCGCCGCTGGCAGCTTCCTTCAAGCGTCCGGCCAGCGCAATGCACAAGGCTTCCAGTTCGGCGATTTTCTTTTGCTGTTCGTACACGATCTTGTTCAAGGTATCGACCAGATCCTCCTGGCGCGTCAGCTTGATTTCGATATCGACGATACGGTCTTCATTCATGATTTTTCCATTCACTGATGCGGCAAAGGCTCAAGCCACTTTCGGTTTCTGCAATAAGGCCTTCAGATTCGCCAGCCGGTTTTGCGGCGTGATGATTTCATCTTCGGTCGGCACGGCATCGCCCTCATCCAGCTTCATTTCCTTGATGAAACGCGAGATATCGCAATGCACGTGTTCGCGTGCGCGCTTGCGCTTCTTGCACCAGCTTACATGCAAGGATCGTTGCGCGCGCGTGATGCCGACGTACATCAGACGGCGTTCTTCCTCTATGCGTGCGCCCAGCGTCTCGATGGGCGCATCAGGATCGCCCTTGTGCGGCAGGATGCCCTCTTCGACGCCGACCAGAAATACATGTGGAAATTCCAGACCTTTGGAGGCGTGCAGCGTGGACATGCGCACGGCGTCCGGTTCTTCATCCTTGCCTTCCAGCATGGTCATCAGGGCGACCATCTGCGTCAGATCGAGCAGACTCTTTTCAGGGTCGCTGCCATCCTTGCCACCGCTGCCTTTTTCTTTCAGCCAGGTCGTGAAGTCGATCACGTTCTGCCACTTCGACTGTGCCTGCCTGTCGTCGAAATTATCGTACAAATACGCTTCGTAATTGATTTCCTTCATCATGTCATCCAGCAGCGATGCCGCCTGACCTTCGCGGTGCGCATGCGCTTCCAGCTGGTTGATGAAGTTGCCGAATTCACGCAAGGGCGTCAACTGCCTATCGGCCAGTTTTGATTCCAGCCCGCCCTTGAACACTGCTTCAAACAATGAGCATTGCCATTGTCCGGCCAAGGCGCCCAACGTCTCCAGCGTCGACTGGCCGACCCCGCGCTTGGGTGTCGTCACTGCACGAATGAATGCAGGATCGTCGTCCTGATTGGCGACCAAACGCAGATAGCTGATGATGTCCTTAATCTCGGCTCTATCGAAAAAGCTCTGGCCGCCGGAGATTGTGTACGGAATACGCTCCTTGCGCAGCGCCTGCTCGATCACGCGCGACTGGTGATTGCCGCGATACAGGATCGCGTAATCGGAAAACCTGGCGCGACGGTCAAAGCGATGCGCAGATAACATGATCGCAATCTGCTCGGCTTCCTGATCGTCGTCCTGCATGCCGAGCACCTTGACCGGATCGCCAAGGCCGTGTTCGGACCACAGGGACTTTTCAAACAGCTTGGGATTGTTGGCAATCACCGAGTTGGCCGCTTGCAGGATGCGCGTGCTGGAACGGTAATTCTGTTCCAGCTTGACGACTTTCAGATCGGGGAAATCGACCTGCAACTGCTTCAGGTTTTCTATCGTCGCGCCACGCCAGGCATAGATTGCCTGATCATCGTCGCCCACGGCAGTGAACATCGGCTTCTTGCCGATGCCGGTGACCAGCAGCTTGACCAGTTCGTATTGGCAGGTATTGGTATCCTGATATTCATCGACCAGCAGGTAACGCAGTTTGCGCTGCCATTTGTCGCGCACCGATTCATTACCGCGAAACAGTTCGACCGGCAGCCGGATCAGATCATCGAAATCGACAGCCTGATACGCCGACAGCGTCGCAACATAACTGCGATAGATGCGCGCAGCTTGCGCCTCGTCCTCATCCTTGGCCTGATTCAGCGCGGTGTCGGGATCGATCAAGCCGTTTTTCCACAGTGATATCGCAGTCTGGATACGACGCACCAGCTGCTTGTCGGTCGTGATGGCCATATCCTGCACCAGCGAAAAACAGTCGTCGCTGTCCATGATGGAGAAACGATCTTTCAGCCCCAGTTCCTTCGCTTCCTGACGCAGGATTTTCACGCCGAGTGAATGGAAGGTGCTAACCGTCAGCTGCTTGGCCTGCCTGGGTTCTTTCAGCAGCTTGGCGATACGTTCCTGCATCTCCAGCGCCGCCTTGTTGGTAAAAGTCAGTGCCGCAACATGCCTGGCCTCGTATCCACAATCCTCTATCAGGTGCGCAATCTTTTGCGTGATGACGCGCGTCTTGCCCGAGCCCGCACCGGCCAGCACCAGACAGGGACCGTCCATGTACTTGATGGCTTCGCGCTGGGGCGCGTTGAGGCCGTGCGAGGATGAGTGGGGAGACGAGGACATCAGAAAAAACGGGAACAGAAAGCGACCCATTGTATCAGCGCAGACCGCGCCGCCGGCATCATTCCGGCAGGCCTTGTCTTTGCACAGCGATACTTGCCGTACAGGCAACTCACCCGATATTGACGCGCCCCACCGGATATTCGATCGCGCGACCACGCGGATGGGCCAGCATGAATGCCAGCGTCAGCGGCCCGACCCGGCCTATCAGCATCAGCACCATAATCGTGCATTGACCGGCAATCGACAGCTCCGGCGTGACGCCACGCGACAGGCCGGTAGTCGACACCGCCGAAATGACTTCAAATGCCAGATCGATGAAATGACCGTCTTCCGTCAGCATCAGAATAAAAGTGCCGGCCACGACGCACAGCACTGCAATGAGTGTAATCGCCAGTGCGCGCACGATCGTACCCGTTTCTATGCTGCGGCCCAATACGACCGGCACCTTTTGCTGACGCAGGAAGGCCCGCGTCGCCACCAGCAGGATAATGAAGGTGGTGAGTTTGATTCCGCCGCCGGTAGAACCACTGCCGGCACCGATGAACATCAGCAGCATGATGAAAAATGCGCTGACAGGCCGCAAGGCGGCCGTATCCATGGTGGTAAAACCGGATGAACGCGGCGCCACCGCCTGGAACCAGCTGGCCCACAATTTAGCGCCCCAGCCATGCAGGGCACCCAGCGTATCGGGATTGCCGTACTCCAGCAGCAGCAATACCAGCATGGCGATCAGATTGATGGCAAGGGTACCGATCAGCATCAACCGGGTATTCAGCGTCAGCTCATGGAAGCGGTTTTTGGCACGCAAATCGGCAATCACGGCAAAACCGATACCGCCTGAAATGAATAAAAATGAAATGACCAGATTGATCAGCGGGTTACCTACATAGGCCGCCAGGCTGTGCGATGCCAAACCAAAACCGGCATTGTTAAACGCCGACACCGCATGAAAAAAACTGTAAAACAAACCATCCGCCCAACCCATTTCCGGCACCCACTGCGTGGCAAGCAGCATGGTGCCGAGCAGTTCCATCAACACGATAAAGCCGAACAGTACGCGCAGCAGCTTCTGCAAGTCGATACTGCCGCTTTGATTGAACGCATCCTGCATCGCTGCACGGTTGCGCAAAGTCAGGCGGCCACTGGTCAAATGAATGATCAGCACCCCGAAACTCAGCAAACCGATACCGCCCAGCTGTATCAGGCCCAGCACTATCCACTGCCCGAACAGCGTGAAATGACTGCCAACATCGAGCACCGTCAGGCCGGTGATGGTAGCCGCCGAGACAGCCGTGAACAAGGCCTGCATCCACGACGTCGGCACATGACTCGCCATCGGCAATTTCAGCAATGCCGCGCCCAGCAGCGACAGGCCGACAAACGACAGGATCAATGCCTGCGGCGGCGTCAGATGCAGTACACGTCGCCTGACCTGCCGTTTGACTTGCCGGTACAGAATCGGCGGCTGAAACCCGCGCCTCATAACAAGGCCGAAATACCGCGCAGATTGTCGAGCGTTCCCGCCATCACAAGTTGATCACCGGGCCGGAAGATATAGTCGCCCGGCGGTGAAGTCAGAAGTTCACGCTGATGCTTGACCAGCAACAGTTGCACGCCGCGTTCGCCCAGTTGCAGCACCGCGACAGGTTGTCCGGTCAGTTTTTCCGACGCCCGCACTTCCACCGTAAAAAGATCGTGACCCAGACTGATATAATCGACCACTTCCGGATACATCATCGCGTGCGCCAGTCGCAGGCCCATTTCATGTTCCGGATGCACGATGTGATCGGCACCCAGCTTGTGCAGAATGCGATGATGATTGTGATTCAGTGCCTTGGCCCACACTTCCGGTTTAGGCATGTTCTTGACGGTCAGCGTCACCAGGATATTGGCTTCCAGATCCTCGCCTATCGCCACCACCACCGCATCGCAATCCTGCACCCCAAGGTCGCGCAGCGTATCTTCATCGCGCGCATCGGCCACCACTGCCTGTGTGATGTCATCCGCAATCGCGTTGACATGCGTCGAATCAAGATCGATGCCAAGCACGTCATTGCCCAGGCGGGCCAGTTCGCGCGCAACGGTAGAACCGAAGGCGCCCAATCCGATAATGGTAAAAGTGCGTTTCATGAGCAACATTTGATGCGCCATGCAAGCGCAAGCAGGAAAGATGATGCGCCATTAAAACATAATTGCACGCGAAAAATCGTCCAATATCATGCAGAATGTTCGGTAGTTCATGTCCGGTTGCGCCATCTGCGCAGTACAATGAGAACTGCCTCCGAACACTTCAGGCGTTCTGCACGACCCGCCGTTCCATCCTTCATTCAAGAAACCGTACGCCATGCAATTTCAGCATCTGATTGAAATCAACGACCCTCTCAATCCCCTGATCGATACGCTGACGCGCGCCCAACTATGGCGCGGGCTGGTGCTGCGCGCAGAGGCGCCCAAGCTCTTCGTGCCATGGCTGGATGAGTGCGATCTGGGGAAGCGTGATGGTGCCGTACTGTCACGCACTCTGCGCTATAACGCGCTGCTGATCCATGATCGCGTCACCTTTACGCCGCAGGAAACCGTACATTATGAAGTGCCGGCCCAGGGCGACATTCCAGCGTCGAGCCTGCTGGTAACAATAGAAGAACCGCAACCGGATGCACTGTTTGTCCGCTTTGAATACGATAGCGGCCAAACAGATGACGACACGGATGCCTTCTATGACGAATTCCGTCGCTCGGCCTATCAGGAAGCCGATATCGACACGATACGCATCATTCGGCAAATGGCGGAAGAAGGACGGCTGGAATTACCGGTGTAAGCATGCGCGGACCCACAATAAAAAACGCCGGGCAAGCCCGGCGTTTTGTTTTTCATGCGTAAAAATTAATCAAGGTACCTTGATTGAATTCTTGACGGATTTGATGCCAGCAGTTTTTTTGGCGATGTCGCCTGCCAGATATTTCTGCCAGTCGTTCTTGACGGTACCGGACAAGGTCACTGCACCATCGGTAGTCGCTGCGGTAGTGATTTGCGTACCGCTCAGTTGCGCTTCTTTACCCAGAGCCGTAGTGACAGCCTTGGTCAAGGCCGGATCGGCTGCTGCTGGCGCCGCTGCTGGTGCGGCGGTTTTCGGAGCTTGCGCTTCCGTCGTTGCACAACCGGCCAGAACTGCGGAAAAAACAAGCAGTGCCAAAGCGCTGTGAATCTGTTTCATAGTGTGCTCCTCTATATTTGTTTTAGTATTTATTGGTTTTTTTACAGCCATAGTGTTGAAAGCCAGAACTGCTTCCGAAATTAGTATAGCCACAGCCCTTGTGAAAAAGGGAGCCGCCCAGGCTATTTTTTTTGCCGAAATTGACCTTGATCAGCGTCTATCGCTGCTTGTGTAGCTTGTCAGCAACACCGCCTGCCGACAGCCAGGCATCAACCGTCAGATTCGCCCGACAACAAGCTCCTCAACTGTATACAAACCGGGCTTTTTGAACCAGTTGTACTTTTTAATGGTCAAGCACTCATGACTCGTACAACTTGACAAGAGGATGGCCATGACAACGATTATTTCCGGACGTTTTGCGCAGCAGGATCAGGCAGAACTGGCGATCGTTGCATTGCAACGAGCTGGTGCACCGCGTGCGCAAATCACTTCGTTTTACGTGAATCCTCCGGGGCAACATGATCTTTATCCGATCGGTGGCGACCGCGATGAGTCGCCGGGCGCGGAAGATAGCGACAAAGGCGCGGCGGCCGGACTGGGGGTCGGTGGTGTGCTGGGTGGTACCGCCGGCAGCATCGCTGGACCGCTAGGTGTCGTCACAGGCGCATTGGTGGGTGCACATGTCGGCTCGCTGGTCGGCTCATTATCCCGAACGGATGACAGTACAGACATTCCGCCGCTGCGAAAATCCGGCATGCTGGTGGCAGTCGCCGTATCCGGCGCTAATGAAGAAGAACGTGCGATCACGACCTTGCGAACAGCAAATGCAAGCTGCATGGAACGCTCTGAAGGACAGATCGTCAATGGTGACTGGATCGATTTTGATCCGCTATCCATACCGCAGTTTGTCTAGCCAATATTTAAATCGTCAATCAATCATCCCGCTGCTTTGCAGCCCCGTCACGATCATGTCGATGGCGATCGTGCCTATCAGCAATGCCGACATGCGGCCAACCAGATCGATATACCGGTCAGTGATCGCCGCATGCCTTTCCTTCAATTTATCGTGCGCGATTTTCATCGCCACCAGAATACTTACCGTCAACACCAGAGTTCCCACAATGACGACAGCGGCACCGGCCAGCGGCAAGCGCGTGCCTATCACCACCGCAGCACTCACGGTGCCGGGGCCTATCATGATGGGCATGGCGATACTACCCGCCATCGCAGTCGGATTGTCGCGCATGCTTTCAATCGCATACGCACCGGAGAAAACGTAACGCAAACCAATCAGCAAGAACACAATCCCGCCGAAAATCTGGAAGGATGCGAAACGCACCTGCAGATAATCGCGAAAGAATGCTTCGCCACCCCAGGCAAACAGTGTGAACACCGCCGCGCTGATCAGACTGCCGCGTATCAGTACGCGTGCAAAGACAGGTGTTGGCAAACCCCGGATCAGATCGAGCAGGTAAATGCTCATCAAAAAAGGATTGAACAGCGCAAAGAACAGGGCAAATGAACGCAGATATGTTTCGTCCATGATGTCCTTCAGTCAGACCGTATGGTCTTGCGATAGCTCCGGGAAATGGTCAAGCCAATGCCAGCGCCTGCGGTGAAAGGGCAACAATTCCTTCCCGCGCGGCGACGAATTCCGGCCGCGGTATCAAGCCGCCTTTCGGTGCTTCCAGTTGATTGGCGATGCTGTTATAGACGAAGAACACATTGCTGCGCGGATAAGGCGTGATATTGCCGTTGGAGCCGTGCATCGTGTTGCAGTCGAAGAAAACCACCGAGCCGGCCTTGCCGGCGCACGACTTGATGCCACCCATATCGGCCAGATAGCGCAACAGAATCTGATCCGGCACGCCGACATCCTGTTTCTTCAATGAAGTCTTGTAATTTTCATCCGGCGTCTCGCCCAGGCACGAAACATAGTGATGATGCGAGCCGGGAATCAGCATCAGCGGTCCGTTGCAGTCGCTGTTGTCAGTCAACAGGATCGAACAGCTCAACGCGCGCATCGCCGGCATGCCGTCTTCACTATGCCAGGTTTCAAAGTCGGAGTGCCAGTAAAACTCCTTGCCGGTAAACCCCGGTTTGTAATTGATGCGCGATTGGTGAATGTAGACTTCACTGCCAAGGATCTCGCGCGCCACATTCAGCACACGCGGATCACACACCAGATTGGCGAAGATTTCATTCAATCTATGCACATTGAAAATCGACCGCACTTCGCCGCTGCCAGGTTCGGCAATCACTTCCTTGCGTCCTGCATGCGTAAATTCCTCGCGCATGGTTTGCATGGCCCCGAACAGATAGGCAACTTCATCCGGCTTGAACAAATCCGGCATCAGCAAAAAGCCGTTTTGCTGATACGACGCGCGTTGTGCTGCATCGAGTGGCGACACCTGTTGCAGCGGCACTTCAGCATCGGCATACAGCACCGGATCGTGGCGCGCCAGGATGCCTGCATTGTTTTGCGTGCGACTTGGATAAGGGTCTTGCGATAGCATGATCATCTCCTTCTCAGCTTTCCACCGCGGCCTTGGCCACTTGCGTAGCTGCAATGCCGGGGGCGCGGGCGTACACACCGTTTTCATCGTGCGTCTCATTGCCCACCAGTGGCGGATTGAAAGTACAGATCAGATGCAGATCAGTCTCTGCACGCAACCAGTGCTCATCGTTCTTGTTGAGGGCATACAGCGTGCCGGGTTCGATACGGAAGGTTTCGCCGGAAGGAATCAGTTCGACCGAACCAACGCCTTCGACGCAATACACGCCTTCCAGATGATGCTGATACCAGATACGGGTTTGCGTACCAGCGTAAATCACCGTGTGATGCATGGAAAAACCCATGCCGTCCTCTTCCAGCAGAAGACGACGGCTGCACCAGTTCTGCGCCTTGACGTCGCGCGGCGTATCGAGGATTTCTTTCAGTGTACGTACGATCATGCTGCCACCTCGGTATTCGATTCGACACGCGATTCGGTTTTCTCACTGACGGCTTCGGCCACTGCGTGCTCCAGAATATCCAGACCTGCCAGCAGGGTTTCCTGTTCGATCGTCAATGGCATCAGCAATTTGACGACTTCATCTTCACCGCCCGATGTTTCAATGATCAAGCCGTGCTGGAATGCGATCGAGGTAATGCGATCGGCCAAAGCCGGATCTGCACACGCGATCCCTTGCATCATGCCGCGACCGCGGCGCGTGAGTTTGGCAGCAGGGTAACTGGCAACCAGCTTGTCGAGAAAGGCCTCTATCGTCAGCGCTTTCTTTTGTATCGCTGCCTGGAATTTGTTATCGCGCCAGTAGTGTTCCAAGGCTGCCGTCGCGGTGACGAAAGCCATGTTGTTGCCGCGGAAAGTGCCGTTATGCTGGCCCGGTTTCCATACATCGAGTTCCGGCTTCATCAACAGCAATGCCATAGGCAGGCCGAAACCGGACAATGATTTTGACAAGGTGATGATGTCAGGCTTGATACCTGCCGGCTCGAAGCTGAAGAAGGTACCCGTGCGACCGCAACCGGCCTGAATGTCATCGACAATCAACAGGATTTCGTGGCGCTGGCACAGTTGTTCCAGTTTTTTCAACCAGTTCATGCCGGCCACATTCAAACCGCCCTCGCCTTGTACGCATTCGACGATGATGGCCGCCGGCAGATCGACGCCACTGCTCGGATCGGCAATCAGCTTGTCGAGCATCGCAATGGTGTCGATATTCATGCCGAAGTAACCGGAGTATGGCGCACGATGAACATCCGTTAGCGAGACGCCCGCCGCATCGCGGAACTTGCGATTGCCGGTCAGTGCCAGCGAACCCAGCGAGACGCCATGAAAGCCATTGGTAAATGAAATCACCATTTGGCGACCGGTCACATTGCGCGCAAGTTTGATCGCCGCTTCCACCGCATTGGTGCCGGTCGGACCGGTGAATTGCAGTTTGTATTGCATGCTGCGCGGCTTCAGCACATGACTTTCAAACGTTTGCAAAAACGCTTTCTTCGCGCTGGTTGCCATGTCGAGGCCATGCACGATGCCGTCTTCTGCCAGATAGTCGACGACGGCTTGCTTCATTACCGGATTGTTGTGACCGTAATTCAAAGTACCCGCACCGGCCAGAAAATCGATATACGTGTTGCCGCCTTCGTCGGTCAGCACCGCATTCTGGGCCTTGGAAAATATGGTTGGAAACGAGCGGATGTAACCGCGCACTTCCGATTCAAGTCGATTAAATATACGCATCATGCTTCTCCTGATGGATGGTTGATGGAGTGGCCGCAACGACGCAATCGGATTGCGCGCGAACCGGACCGATTTGATATAGCCATTCTTCTTCATGCTGGCCGTCGCCGAAATCGACAGCCGTCAGATATGGTTGCGCCTGAATGTCGGTATGATGACGCCGCGCGTAGCTTTTGAATAAATTCTGCGAGCCTGTATTGCTCGGGCTGATGGTGGCTACAATTTGATGCACGCCGCAGGTACGCACACAACGCTCGATCAGGTGATCCAGCATGCGCGAGCCCAGATGCTGACCCTGCATATTCGGTGCTACGGCAACCTGCCAGACGAACAACGTATCCGGCTGCATGGGTGGAACATAGGCAGTAATGGCACCCACCAGCCGACCCTTGATCCGTGCCACGACGCTGGTTGCAGCATGGTGCTCGCACAACAGCAGATAGGCATAACGGGAATTCAGATCCAGCGGGGGGCAGTGTGCAATCAATTCATGCAGATCGGCACCGTCACCGCGTTCCGGCAGGCGCAACACGATTTGATCGCTGGCTGCGGACGCATGTGTTCGTACGTTCATGCTCTCTCCTTTTTGCGAAAAGCGATCGCTGCAGCCATATCGGCAGCAGTGTCACTCATCGATAAAGGGAATCAGGTTTGCGCAGGAACGATCAACGTTCTGGTTCTACGCAGGTTCGGCAGGTATTTTTGCTTCCAGCAAAGAGGCGAATTGTTCCAGCGTAATGACCAGCGCCTGACGATCGATTTCCGGCAAGGCACCGAGTGCGCTACCGAAGCCGTTCGGCAATGCCGATGGCGCATTGGCAAGGACCAACTGGCCCGCCACTGTCACTGCGACAAATACATTGCGCCTGTCGCGCGTATCGCGCTCGCGCTTTACCAGACCTTTTTCTTCCAGCCGGTCGACGATGCCGACCACGGTACTTGGACTGAGCTGGATCGCACGCCCGATGGATTTGAGCGTGCTGGGCCCCATTTCGGCAATTGCAAGAAGCGCCACAAGCTGTGGCGATGTGATGTTGTGTGTGACAGCTAAACGCTTTGAATGGTGCTCTACACATTGCGCAATGCGCCGAACGCTTTGCAAAATGCGAATCGAATCATTTACGGCAACAAGTTGGGTGATGTTATTCATGACCGCGAGTTTAGCGATATCTTTTCATTCTGTCGCGCCGCATCACAACAAGCTCACATTTTCCTGTTTTTGATACCCCGGTTGCTTGATTAACGAGCAGCCATTATAGTCGCGCCATGCTTTGATGTCAATTCATTCGTATTCGAATGATATCTTGGCAAATTATTTCCGCAGCATTGCTATGTGCGGAATACCGTCTTCCAGATAGCTGTCCGAAACCTTGATAAAGCCGAATTCGCCATAAAAACGTTCCAGATGCCACTGCGCTGAAATACGTATCGCGCTACCGGGAAAATTCTGCCCGACGCGCCGTATGCCCTCCGCCATCAACTGCCGCCCCAAACCCTTGCCACGCGCGGATTCCACTGTCAGCACGCGGCCGAGTACCGCTTCCGGATATTTGTCGCCAGGCGCAAAGCAGCGAAGATAGGCCAGCAATTGACGCGAGCCGCCATCATTGCTCCAGCCCAGCAGATGGCGCGCATATTGATCCTCGTTATCGATATCCGCGTACAGGCATTGCTGTTCCAGCACGAATACCTGCTGCCGTGCTGCCAGCACCGCATACAATGCAGCGCCATCAAGCTCATGCAAGGCAGCCCACTGCCAGTTAAGCATGGACATTATTTTGCGCAGCCTTCCATGCCGCAAGCCTGCGCGTTCAAATCTTCGGTGCGGCGCACCGTATGTTTTTCCAGGCAGGAAAAATGCAGCACTGGCCAGATCGAGCCGGATTCCTCACGCGGCCCGGCCGCCGCCAGGCAATCCTTGTCACGAAAAACAAGCCACGCGCGTTGCGCATCACGCAAGCGCTGCTTGTCGCCCGCCTCCTGCAGTATCTTCATGTTTTGTCTGTATTGCCGATTCAATTCTTGATCGGCAATATCGTGACGATGGCGTGCGCACATATTCATGGCCTGCTGCGTTTTGTCACAATCCTTCAGCGACTCTTGCATGATGGTCGGATCTTGCGCGATGGCGAAGGCACTCGCAGCAAGCAAGGCACACGCGATGAAATGGCAAATTTTCATTTTTTATTCCAGTAAGTAAATTCCGCTTCATAGCAACTGACGTCCAGTTCGGCGACCTTCTCCTGCAACACCGACTGCGCATCAACTATTGCCTGATTGTAAATACTCGGGCCCAATTCCTTCACGCAGAAATCCAGCAGCAATCTGGCTTTCAGTTCGCCTATGCTTTCATCCATGCTGGCGGTGAAGTAGCGCTGGATGGAACCGACCAGGCGCTCTTCGGTTTCGGGATTCAGTTTGATCGTCATGATGAAACTCAAATAAGTTGTGATGAGACTTGATGCAATGTTTCAGATATCGACCGGATCGACTTCGAGCGACCAGCGTACCCGCGACTTCATCCCGCGCAGGGCGGCAATCCAGACTTTCAGGAATGCCTGCAGAGCCGGCCGCGATGCGCACTCAACCAGCAACTGTGCACGGTCGACATTGGCGACGCGCGTCATCGTCATCGGTATCGGATCGTTCATCGTGATGCCGCCATGTTCCACGCAATCTATGGCCTGATGCAGAAAATCCAGTGCAATCTTGAGTTCCTTCGCTTCAGCGCGCAACAGAGCCTGATACATGAAAGGCGGAAAACATGCCTGCTGCCGTTCCTCCAGCAATTCACTGGCAAAGGTATCGTAATCATGTGAACGGACTGCGGCATACAGCGGATGTTGCGGATAGCGCGTCTGTATCAATACTTCGCTCGCGCTGCCTCCCTCCTTCTGCGCGACGCGACCGGCGCGACCGGCAACCTGCATCAATTGCGCGAACAATCGTTCGCTGGCGCGGTAATCATGCGAAAACAGGGCCGTGTCCGGATTCAGCACGCCGACCAGCGTCAGATTCTGGAAATCGTGTCCCTTGGCCACCATTTGCGTACCGATCAGGATATCGACTTCGCCGCGATGTACGGTGTCGAAGGCTGCCTGCGCACTACCCTTGCGCCGCGTCGAATCGGCATCGATGCGCAAAATGCGCGCTTGCGGAAAAATCGCCTGCAGGTTTTCCTCGGCGCGCTGCGTACCGCGTCCCAAGGGTTGCAGGTCGACGTTGCCGCAAGTCGGGCAGGAGCGCGGTATCCGTTGCTCGTAGCCGCAATGATGGCAACGCAGCCGCTTGTCCAGTTTGTGCAGTACGAGAAAGGCGCTGCAGCGCGTACAGTTGCTGATCCAGCCGCAAGAGTCGCAGGCAATCACAGGCGCATAACCTCGTCGGTTCAGGAACAGCAACGATTGCTCGCCACGTTCCATGCGCAACTTCAGTGCGGCGATCAGGGTCGCACTGACGCCCTCAGTCATTTGTTCCCGCGGCGCCTTGCGCTCCAGATCGATCAGGCCGACTTTCGGCAGCACCGCATCCCTGACCGCGCGTTCGCGCAATTCAAGTTTGCGATAGCGGCCGGATTGCGCGTGATGCCATGTTTCCAGCGATGGCGTGGCAGAGCCGAGCACAATCGGGATATTCAGTTGATGTGCACGCCACACCGCCAGATCGCGCGCCGAATAGCGCAAGCCTTCCTGCTGCTTGTAGGATGGATCGTGTTCTTCATCGACAATGATCAACTTCAGATGCGGCAGCGAAGACAGAATCGCCAGACGCGTACCGAGTATGATGCGCGCCCGCCCCAGATGGGCAGCCAGCCAGTGCCTCATGCGTTCGCCTTCGGCCAAACCGCTGTGCAAGGTCGCAATCGCAACATCGGGAAAGCGCGCCCGCACATTCGCTTCCAGTTGCGGCGTCAGATTGATCTCAGGTACCAGAATCAGGATTTGCGCCGGATTGTGTTCATCAATGCTGTGCTCGAGAATCTGTGCCGCCGCCTGCAAATAGACTTCCGTCTTGCCGCTGCCTGTCACGCCATATAACAAGGTGGGAGCAAAGCCGGTCGCACCGGCGATCGCATCGGCCGCTTCCTGTTGCGCCGGGTTCAACTGCGGCATCGCAATCGGCGTCGCATCGTGCACGACAACTGTCTTGTCCAGCTGCTTGATGGCCTTGTCCAGCGACGTGGTTTTCAGCGCGCGCAGATTTTTCGGCAAACCGGGAAGCGCGACTTCACCCAAAGGACGCTGATAATAGTCGGCCGCAAAGGAGCACAGCGCAATCCATTCGGCGGACAGCGGCCTTAATTGCGTGCGCACTGCAATCGCCTGTTTCAGCTTGTCCAGCGGGACGTCAGTGCTCTCGTGCACGGCCACGATCAGGCCGACCACTTCGCGCCGACCGAAGGGCACCAGCACCAGCTGTCCGACCAGCGGCCAAACTCCAGCCTCCTCGACCGCCCAGATATAGTCGAAGCAGAAATCAAGCGGTGTGTCGAGCGCGACTTTAAGGATGCAAGTTTCCACAGAGTTAATGTAATTCCTGAGGAAGTGAGCTAACTACCCGTTTCATAAGCGCTTTTTTATCTATCCACAGTGTTTGTGGATAACTTTGTGGATAACAGCCTCTTGACAGCCGGAGGGGCCAGTATTTATGCGGGTTCCAATAGAATGCCTAAAACCAAAGCATAAATTTAATCGTTTAAAATCAACTGCTTACAAATACGCAAATTTCGTTATTAATAAAACTGTTAAATAAATGATGTTGCTACGCACAAGCCCGTTTTTGTGCATAAGTTTTTTCCGATTGTCCAGAAACTGTCACTAAACGCCTTTTTTGTGCATGCTCTGCAAACATTTGGCGCAAATATCTTGCTCAAAAAGACAGGGTTTAAAACCCGAATTTTATTGCATATGCACAAAGACCTGAACTTATGCAGAAGAAAATTTGCTAAACCTCGGTTTCATAAAGCTTTTCCAGGCTATCCACAACGTCTGTGGATAACTTTGTGGATAATCAAACCTGCGCCGCGCCTATCCCGGTGCGCGACCAAGGTGTCAGTAAGCATCCATTGTTGCGCTAAAAAATAAAACTTTTAAAATCAAATACTTAAATCAATTCCGTTCATAACGGCACAAACAGGGATAACAATTATTCTCGTTAAGTCCGCACACTATTTTGTGAATAAGCTAGCACACCTCATGATGGCAGGATGGCAGGCAAGACATTGCTCTCCTGCACTTACTTAAAGCATCCTGTTTGCTTAGAGCAAGAAATTCGCTCAGTGAAGTCGTGCGCACAAAGCTAATGTGAAATATCACCAAATGCGCTAACTCCGCGTTTCTTAAGCTCTTTTTTTTCTATCCACAAATTATGTGGATAACTTTGTGGATAAGCCGTCCGATTGGCAGCCAAGCCTAGATTTCATGCGGGTTTCAATAAAATGCCAAAACAAAAAGCAAAATATTTAACCTTTAAAATCAATTACTTATAAATCACGCTCTGCCAAGAAACGTTAGAGGCAAGATAAAATCACAAGCCGCTGATCGATAGTCTCTTCTGTGCATAAGATGCATCACGCTGCGCCAAAACCGACCTTTTTCCCGCCGATTTCGGGCACCGTCGGCTGATTAGCCGTGTAGCCGATACACGGCTCTTGCAAGGCCGCCCCTTATGCGTGCAGAGGCCGGCTGAATTCGTGCACCGCATCAACCAGCACCGAGACCGCTTCTGGCGGCGTAAACTGCGAAATACCGTGTCCTAGGTTAAAGACATGGCCGGAACCCGGCGTGTGCCTGCCAAACGAAGTCAGGACTTTTTCAACCTCGGCACGTATCTGTTCCGGTTGTGCAAACAGAATGCTCGGGTCGAGATTGCCTTGCAGTGCAACGCGATCGCCAACCTTGGCACGCGCGGCACCCAGATTCACGGTCCAGTCCAGACCCACCGCATCGGCGCCGATACCCGCAATTTCCTTCAGCCACAAACCGCCGCCCTTGGTAAACACGATACTGGGAATCCGTACGCCATCTTTTTCCCTCTTCACATGCTTCATGACTTCGCGCATGTAATGCAGCGAGAACTGCTGATACACGCCGTCGGCCAGCGCGCCACCCCAGGTATCGAACATCATCACAGCTTGGGCGCCGGCATCGATTTGCGCATTTAAATAAGCGGCAACAGTGATCGCATTGGTCTGCAGAATGTGATGCATCAGATCCGGGCGGTTATAAAGCATCGCCTTGACGGTACGGAAATCGTCCGAACCGCCGCCCTCGACCATATAGCAGGCCAGTGTCCAGGGGCTGCCGGAAAAACCGATCAAGGGTACGCGACCTTGCAGCTCGGTACGAATTTGCGTAACTGCATCGAATACGTATTGCAGCGAACCCAGTTCCGGCACCTTCAGCGCCTGCACCGCTTTTTCATCGCGCAATGGACGCTCGAACTTCGGTCCTTCTCCCTCGATAAAGTACAAACCCAAACCCATTGCATCCGGCACCGTCAGAATATCGGAAAACAGAATTGCCGCATCCAGATCGTAGCGATCCAGCGGTTGCAAGGTCACTTCGGTCGCATAATCGGGATTTTTAGCCAGGCCGAGGAAGGAACCCGCGCGTGCACGCGTGGCGCGATATTCAGGCAGATAGCGACCGGCTTGACGCATCATCCACATCGGGGTGTATTCGGTTGGCTGGCGCAGCAATGCGCGTAGAAAGGTGTCGTTCTTGAGCGGAGCAAATGGTGTAGGCATCAGGCTGATATCTCGGTATTGATTCACGGCATTGAAATGAGCCGCTATTATCGCCTAAAGAGGAAGCTACCGGACCTTCCATGCCGCCCTGCCGTCAAATCGGGGGTTATTCTCGATGGCCGATGTTGAGCAGCTTGTCTGCACGCTCCTCTTCGGCGATGGCGCGAATGTAGTTGGCGAAGTCTTCATCTTCGCCTCGCAGCAGTTGCGGTAGCAGGTAATAAAAATCTTCGCGGCGGCACCATTCACGCATGTAATCGTCCCAGGAATGCCAGCGCCGCAAGGCCACACCGCGCATCTCCGGCACATACGACACGATGTAAGCGCGCTCGAACAGGGCAATCAGCATCTCGAAAATAATCAGCGCCCGTTCCCTCTGTTCCTCATTCAGGTCATTGCGCGCAAGTGCGCTGCGCAATTGCAGATCGGGATTGTCGAGCACGATTTTGAGGAAATCGTTGTACGCATCCTGCAGCAGCTGATAGGCCTCCTCATCCTCGGCATCGCGCTCCTTGCGCTGCTCGAACAGGAACAGGAAGATCGCAAACGGCAAGGCCAGCGCCGTCACAACAAAGCTGGCCAGCTCCCAGAATCCGGGGTCGAAAAGAAAGCTCATGGTTACGCAGAAAAAAGAAGATGACCCAGTGTACCGCGAGCGCACCGCAAATATCGGTTTGGCAGCAGGCATGTGCTGCCATCCGCAAATTCACCGCTTACAATAGCTGAAAGGCATATCAAGGCAGACTAACGATGCATCAGCAACTACATTGCGACATCCTCATCGTAGGCGGCGGCATCAACGGCGCCGGCATTGCGCGCGACGCTGCCGGGCGCGGACTGTCCGTCGTGCTGTGCGAAAAGGACGACCTCGCCTCGCATACCTCCTCCGCTTCCACCAAACTGATCCACGGCGGCCTGCGCTATCTGGAGCAATACGATTTTGGTCTCGTGCGCAAGGCGCTGATCGAGCGCGAAATCCTGCTGCGTTCTGCGCCGCACATCATCCGCCCCCTGCGTTTCGTCATGCCGCACGACAAAGGCCAGCGGCCGGCATGGATGATACGCGCCGGCATGTTCATCTACGACCATCTGGCCAGGCGTAAACTGCTGCCGGGTTCGCACGGAATAGATCTGCGCAAACATGCAGTCGGCACGCCATTGAAGGGCATCTTTACCAAAGGCTTTGCTTATTCCGATGGCTGGGTCGACGATGCGCGTCTGGTTGTGCTGAATGCGATCGCTGCCAGAGAAAACGGCGCCACCATTCTCACGCGCACAGCCTGTATCGCCGTCAAGCGCAGCAGCGATCACTGGAATGCCACGCTACGCAATACCGGCAACGAAACCATGGCAGTAAATGCCAAACTGCTGGTCAACGCCACCGGCCCGTGGGCGGCGGAATTCCTGCACGACACCGTGCACGGACGTACCGGCAAAAAACTGCGCCTGATCAAGGGCAGCCACATCGTCGTCAAAAAATTGTTCGACCATCCCTGCGCCTACATCTTCCAGCACCCCGACGGCCGCATCGTCTTTGCGATTCCCTACGAACACGACTACACGCTAATCGGTACCACCGACATCGACTACCACGGCGATACCAACACGGTTGCCATCGATGCGGAGGAAGTTGATTATCTGTGCGAACTGGTCAATCACTATTTTGCCAAGCCGATTACATCCGCCGACGTCGTCTGCTCGTACTCCGGCGTGCGGCCGCTGGTGGAAGACGACAAGGATGATGCGAGCGAAAGCGCATCCGAAGTCACTCGCGATTACAAACTCGCATTCGATACCGATGCCGCGCCGCTGCTGACCGTCTTCGGCGGGAAAATCACCACCTTCCGCAAACTGGCCGAAGAAGCGCTCGACCTGATCGCGCCGGCACTCGGCAATCATCACGGCGCATGGACTGCAGATGCGTGTTTGCCTGGCGGCGACATTTTCGGAACCAAACCGAACAATCGCGCAGTGCTTGAATTCGGCCAGTTCATACGCGAAATGCAACAGCAATACACATGGTTACCGGCGGCACTGGTTGCACGCTACGCGAAGGCGTATGGAACGCGGATCAAGGTGCTGCTGGAAAATCGTTCATGCATGGCCGATATGGGAAAACAGGTTGCGCCCGGATTGTTTGCTGCAGAAGTGGATTATTTGCAGAGATATGAATGGGCTACCTGCGATGAAGATATCCTGTGGCGCCGATCCAAATTAGGCCTGGCACATTAGAAAAAATCATACGAGTTGCATGTGTCACCATACTGCATCACCAATCTATCGCCTTTGCTGATTATAATGAGGACGGGTTTGCGGCATTTCCTGGCGGCAATGTGCTGCCACTAACTTTTTAATTAAAGGGGTAAAAAATGACAGGATGGTTCGAACTAGATAACAGCAGCAACGGCCAGTTTCGTTTTGCTCTCAAGGCGGGCAATGCTGAAACCATACTAACAAGCGAGACCTACGTCACCAAGGCTGCTGCAGAAAACGGTATTGAATCCGTACAAAAAAATGCCCCTCTCAATGAGCGCTACGAAAAGAAAACGGCAACAAACGGCAAACCCTACTTCAATCTGAAGGCAGGCAACCATCAAATCATAGGCACCAGTCAGATGTATGCAAGCGAACAGGCACGCGATGCCGGCATCGTTTCCGTCCAGACCAACGGCGCCTCTACCGTTATCAAAAACAAAACCACTTGATCAGCAACGACAGCCCCAGAGATCACATAGCAAGTTCTGGGGCCGTCGTCCGGCCTGAGCATCCATCCGGCAGATCAAATACGCAGTAACAATCTGTCCTCTTGCAAGCTGTTAGGCGGCCTTTTTCTCTAACACCTGCGCGTTGTCATTCACCGCATCAATCACAATTTTCCGCAGCTTCAACGCTTCCGGAATCTCTCTCGCCAGTTCGATATTCAGCAAACCATTATCTAGTTTGGCACCCACCACGCGCACGTGATCGGCTAACTGGAAGCCGTGTTCAAAGTTACGCGAGGCAATGCCGCGATGCAGGAAGTTGCGCGATGTTTCTTCACGCGCCTTGCGGCCGGTGATTTTAAGCGTGTCGCGCTCTGTTTCGACCTCGATCTCGGAACGATCGAAGCCGGCGACGGCCATTGTGATCCGGTATTTGTCTTCACTGACCAGTTCTATGTTGTATGGCGGATAGCCGGGTTGCGTGTCGGCACGTTGCGCGTCGTCAAACAATTGGGCCAGGCGATCGAAACCGATAGCGGAACGGTACAGCGGTGAAAAATCATAGGTACGCATGATGAATATCCTTTTAAAGTTCAAGCGATAAGGGGTTGGCGACAGACCTCGATTGAGCATCTGTCGAAACAGATATTAGTGCTCAAAGATGATATTCAAGGCCTTGAAAATCAGCATTGCCGCCCCTATGACAGCCCATTTTTCCGCTGTTTTTCTCTCTTCACCGGCATCGGAACTCATCTCGCTCCGGCCCCTGCTTCAAACTTCTTTACACGAAAAACCTTGCAATTGATTACGGAATCAACGAAAATCTAAATGAGAATTATTGCTATTTGTGATGCCGTAGCCTTACCGAACAACATGAAAACAAACCCTTAATGGAAGCACGCGCAAAAAGCCCTCAACGTGCTTACTGGTTGAAAACCCTGCATCAATGGCACTGGATCAGTTCGGCACTGTGCCTGCTCGGCATGTTGCTGTTCAGCGTTACCGGCATCACGCTCAACCATTCTTCGCAGATCGAAGCGAAACCGCAGGTTGCTACGCAGGAAACGCAATTACCTGCCGCCTTGCAAGCGCAACTGGCAAAGATGAACGTGGAAGAAAGCGGCAAGGATAAAGTGCCGCTGCCACAGGAATTGCAGCGCTGGATGAAGGACAGCATGTCGCTGGATATCAACGGACGCGATGTGGAATGGTCGCCGGAAGAAATTTATGTTGCATTGCCAAGACCGGGAGGCGATGCATGGGTACGTATCGATCGCACCAGTGGGGCGGTCGAGTCCGAGTCTACCAATCGCGGCTGGATTTCCTACCTGAACGATTTGCACAAGGGCCGCAATACGGGCGACGCATGGAGCTGGTTCATCGACATCTTTGCCGCCGCCTGTCTGGTTTTTTCGATTACAGGCTTGTTCATCCTGAAGATGCATGCAAGCAACCGCCCGGGCACCTGGCCTATTGTCGGCCTCGGCGCTCTGATCCCATTTTTGCTGGCTATTTTATTTATTCACTGATTAATCAAAGGTCTTTCTTATGCAGATTCGTTATTCCTTCATGCTGGGCGCGGCGCTAACGGCGCCAAGCTTTGCAGCCGATTTGAATGTGAAAGTTGAAATCCCGCGCCTGACCGTAGCCGAATATCACAAGCCTTACGTCGCATTCTGGATCGAAGGCACAGACCAGACCTTCGTGCGCAATCTGGCCGTCTGGTACGACCTGAAAATGAAGAATAACGAAGGCACCAAATGGCTCAAGGACATGCGCCAATGGTGGCGCAAAAGCGGTCGCGATTTGCAGATGCCGGTCGATGGCCTGAGTGGTGCCACACGTGCGCCCGGCGAACAGCAATTGAATTTCAATGCGGCCAAATCAGGCCTCGATAAATTGCCGGCCGGCGAATACTCACTCGTGGTGGAAGCCGCGCGCGAAGTCGGCGGGCGCGAATTGATCCGCGTGCCATTTCAATGGCCGCCAAAGTCGGCACAAACCGCTCAAGGTAAAGGCGAACATGAACTCGGCGCCGTCACTCTAGAATTAAAACCATAAACTCAAGGACACTGAAATGAAAAAAGCTTCCATGTGGCGCGTTGCTGCGCTGGCTGTTTCCCTCTCCGTCGCTTTGCCTATGGCCGCACATGCACACCGTGCGTGGATGCTGCCATCCGCAACCGTATTGTCTGGCAATGAACCCTGGGTCACCGTCGATGCCGCAGTTTCCAACGATCTGTTTTACTTTGAGCATAATCCTCTGCGCCTGGACAATCTGTCCGTCATCGCACCGGATGGCAAAACGGTAGAGGCGGAAAACAAAAGCACAGGAAAATATCGCAGCACCTTCGACGTCAAGCTGGTGCAAAAAGGGACGTACAAACTGACCATGGTGAATGATGGCTTGAACGCAAGCTACAAACTGGGCAACGAAAACAAACGCTGGCGCGGTACGGCAGAAAACTTCGCCAGGGACATTCCCGCCGAAGCCAGGGATGTGAACGTCAGCCGCATGCAAAGCCGGATGGAAGTATTCATCAGCTCCGGAAAACCGAGCGACACCGTCCTGAAGCCAACCGGCAACGGCCTCGAACTGGTACCGATCACGCACCCTAACGACCTGTTCGCCGGCGACACCAGCAGTTTCCGTTTCATGCTCGATGGCAAACCGGCCGCCGACATTGAAGTCACGCTGATCCCGGGCGGCATCCGCTATCGTGATCAACTGGGCGAGATCAAGGTCAAGACCGACAAGGACGGCAAGTTCAGCGTGAAATGGCCAAGCGCCGGCATGTACTGGATGAGCGCGAATAACGGTCGCGCACGCATGGCGCCACCTGCCGCGGGCGATGCAAACGCCGCTCCACGCGAACCACAACCGGTAGGCACACTCGCCAAACCGATACGCCGCGTCAGCTACACGGCAACGCTGGAAGTACTGCAACCTTAAGCAAGGATCGGCACTGCGCCCGTTGACCGTTCGCGGCAACGGGCGTTTTTCATTCTGACTACTGATATGCACATGCGACGTACACTGGTTCCTGTTATCGATACGCCACCCCTGCCGCCT
Organism: Oxalobacteraceae bacterium UBA4003; assembly: GCA_002384815.1. Classification (GTDB taxonomy): domain Bacteria; phylum Pseudomonadota; class Gammaproteobacteria; order Burkholderiales; family Burkholderiaceae_D; genus Oxalicibacterium. The sequence continues at coordinate 27,111 of DGBN01000021.1, forward strand.
GCCTTGGGCAGCATTGTGCATACCTTGCAGGGCAAGACGATGGGCACCAGCTGGTCAGTCAAACTGGTAGCCGATGCTGCGCGTGACCTGCAAACTTTGCAAGCATTGGTCCAGGATCAACTAGATAGCGTCGTTGCACAAATGAGTACGTGGGAAACAGACTCCGACCTGAGTCGCTACAACCAGGCGGCGGCCGGTTCATGGCACCATTTACCGGATGAATTTTTCTGCGTACTTGAATATGCGCTAGATGTCGCACAGGCAAGCAACGGTGCTTACGACCCTACGGCAGGGGCATTGGTCAATGCGTGGGGTTTCGGTCCGACACGGCGTTATAACGAAAAGGGCTTTGTTGCACCAACCAGTACCGCGCTGGATTTTGCGCGTGCGCAATGCGGCTGGCAACGCGTACAACTCGACAAGACCACGCATCGCGTCCTGCAACCTGGCAATGCATACATTGACCTGTCTGCGATTGCCAAGGGTTTCAGTGTCGACCAGATCGCACGCGCGCTGCTGCAGCGAGGCATAGACAGCTTCCTGATAGAGGTCGGCGGCGAATTGCGCGGTACAGGCGTCAAGCCGGATGGGCAGCCGTGGTGGGTAGCACTCGAGCATCCTGTGTCGACATCATTTGCTGCCGCGAATGCTTCAGACCATGCAAGCGAATCGACCATAGCAACCATAGCCGCGCTCTACAATCTGTCTGTTGCCACATCCGGCGACTACCGCCGCTATTTTGAAAATGGCGACACACGCTTTTCGCACACCATCGATCCGCGCAGCGGCGCCCCCATCGTGCATGGCCTTGCTTCCGTGACGGTACTGCACCGTGATTGCATGGCAGCCGATGCGTGGTCAACCGCACTTGGTGTAATGGGTGCCGAACAGGGTCTGAAATATGCCGAGCAACACAATCTGGCTGCGCTGTTTATTCAACGCGGCAAGGAAGGCTTTGAAGAACATCTGAGTAAATCAATGACGACCTTGCTGCAATGAACTGGAGCGATCAAACCCGCGCGATTGTGGCGACCCTGCTGGTCGTCATATATCTCGTCATGTGCATCAGCATTTACTGCGTACAGCGACGCAAGCAGCAATGGGCAGTACGCAACGCAGCGGCACTCATTCCCGCTGCCGACGGCGCACAACCCTGGTTGATTGGCTATGCCAGTCAGACCGGCTTTGCCGAAGAACTCGCCTGGAACACCGCGCGTCTGCTGCACACGGCCGGTGTTCCCACCCGCGTGGCGAGCCTGTCCGCCATCAGTGCTGACGACCTGATGCAGGCCGAGCGCGCACTCTTCATCGTCAGCACTTACGGTGAAGGCGATCCACCGGACAATGCCTCATTATTCGCCAGCAAATTGATGAACGCAAAACTGGCTTTGCCACATCTTCACTTTGGCATGCTGATGCTGGGTGATAGCGAGTATGCGCATTTTTGCGGCTTCGGTCATACACTCACCGCCTGGTTGCAGGAACGCGGCGCACACCCGCTGTTTGACAGCGTGACTGTCGACAATGCGGATGCGAAAGCGCTGCACGATTGGCAGCACCATCTGAGCCGCATCGCCGGCACCAGCGATGCGCCAGACTGGCAGGCACCGACTTATCAACAATGGCAGCTGGTGGCACGCCGACACCTCAATCCTGGCAGTGCAGGCAACCCGACCTTTCATATTGAACTTAAAGCGCCAGGCGAACAGGCCACCTGGGAGGCCGGCGACCTGCTTCAAGTGCTCGCTCCCGCGGATCAGCAACGTACGCGTGAATATTCTGTCGCCTCGATTCCCGCCGATGGCCGCGTGCACTTGCTGGTTCGTCAGGAGCGCCATGCAGACGGCAGCCTCGGCATCGCCTCCGGCTGGCTGACCGAACAGGCAGCACTGGGTGCAACTATCGATGTACGTCTGCGTGCGCACAGCAATTTCCGACTGGGCGACAATCTGCATCGCCCATTGGTATTAATCGGCAACGGTACCGGTCTCGCCGGCTTGCGCAGCCATGTGAAAGCGCGCGCAGCAAACGGCAGGCAACGCAACTGGCTGCTATTCGGCGAACGCCATGCCGCACATGATTTTTATTACCGCGATGAAATCAAGGCATGGCAAACGCAAGGAGTATTGGAACGCGTCGATATCGTGTTTTCACGCGACCAGACGAAACGCATTTACGTACAGGACAGGTTGCGTGAACAGGCCGAAACCATCCGCGCATGGCTGGCAGCAGATGCCGCCATTTATGTGTGCGGCAGCCTGGAAGGAATGGCTGGCGGCGTCGAAGCCGCACTAACCGATATCATCGGTGCCGCAGGTGTGGAACAACTGATAGCGCAAGGTCGCTATCGGCGCGATGTGTATTGAACGCATGCCATATGAACAGTCCCTCCCGCGTACAGGGTATGGCAGACAAATACCGGGAGCGACGCCTTACACCGACGCCCATTGCCGCAGCAGGTTGTGATAGTGACCGGTTAAACCAACAATCTCGCTGCTGTCGCCGACTTTTTCGCGCAGCGCCTGGATATTCCGGTCCAGCTCGAACAGCAGGCTGCGCCGGCCATCGTCCGCCACCATACTCTGCACCCAGAAGAATGAACATACGCGTGCACCGCACGTGACCGGCTCGACCTTGTGCAGGCTACTCGACGGATACAAAATAAGGTCGCCGGCTGGAAGCTTTACTTCATGTTCGCCGTAGGTGTCAGCGACAATCAACTCTCCACCTTCGTAGTCTTCCGGTTCGCACAGAAACAAGGTGCACGACAGATCCGTGCGCAGATTCAGGTTTGTTCCGGGGATCGTGCGTATGGAACCGTCGATGTGAAATCCGTAGTGCTCACCGCCCTCATAACAATTAAAGAGCGGAGGAACATAGCGATACGGCAGCGCTGCAGAAACGAACAAGGGATGCTTGACCAGTGCCGTCAGGATGACTTCGCCCAACTCTCTTCCCAATGGCGAAAGCTCCGGCAGCTGGCGATTGTTCTTGACCTTCGCCCCTTGCACACCCACCGTTTCCTTGCCATCCACCCAGTCACTGGCGTCCAGTCGACGGCGCATTTCCGCGACCTGCTCAGGCGTCAACACTTCCGGTATATGCAGCATCATGATGTCGTCCTTCAATAAAAAAGAGCCTCTCCGCGAGGAGAGGCCCGTCAAGTATAACGTTACGTTGGAGTGACTTTGCTACTTAGAACTTGAGATTTGCCGACAGGAATGCCGAGCGTGGTTGACCCAGCGTGTAACGGCTGCCGCCATTATTTACTGATTGAACATAGAACTTGTCCGCAAGGTTATACACGTTCAATTGCAACGACAGGTTCTTGCTGACTTCGTAGGAAGCCATCGCATCGAAGACAGTGTACGAAGGCAGTTGGGCAACGTTGGTCGTCGGAGCCGCAGCATTTGCCGAACGGAGCTGAGAATCCACATAACGCGCGCCACCTCCGAGCGTCAAGCCGAACGGGAATCGATACGTCGTCCACGCCGTTGCCGTCAGCTTCGGTGACCAGTTCAGACTGCCGCCGGTTTGCGTAGTGCTTCCCTCTACCGTCTCGGTATCCTGACGCGTGATGCCTCCACTGATCTGCCATGCCGACGTAATCTGCCCGACCAGGCCCAACTCTATGCCCTTGACGCGCTGTTTGCCGAATGCGGTCACTTCGTTCGTCACTGGATCGCTTTGCACGGCGGCATTTTCGTTTTCCGTACGGAAGATGGCTGCCGTAAATGCCAGACGATTATCCATCAAGTCCCACTTGGTGCCCACTTCGACATTCTTGGATTTCTGCGGATCGAGGTTTGGATTATTGATGGCCTGACCGCCACTCGTCGAAGTGCTCAGCGTGAAGTTATCACTACCAGGTGGTTTTTGGGAACTGGCATAGGCTACATAGACACTGCCATTCTCAGCCGGTTTATACAAAGCACCGACTTTCCAGGTCAACAGATTGTCGCTGGCGTCCAGATTCAGCGGCGTTGCCGTATTGGTGAAATCGGTGCTGTAATGTTCATAACGTACACCGCCATTCACCTGAAACGCCTCATTGAGCTTGATCGTGTCGAACAGATAGGCTGCTACCGTTGTAGTGTCGCCCTCAGTCTTCTGACCATTTTTTACCAACGGCTGGAATACGTCACTCACGCTCGGATTGTATAGATTCGCAGCTTGCTGACCCGTCACTGATGCGTAGAGACTGTTACGCTGTTTTTCGTGGATAAATTCCACACCGCCGCTCAACGAATGCTTGATGCCGCCCGCTTCCAATTCTGCAGTGACATTTGTCTGGTTAGTCAGGATCTCGTTGCGCTGATCTTTGCCTTGACGAGAACGGCTGACCGTCCATGTACTTGGATCTGCTGAAGGTGCTGTAATGGCATTAATACCGGTCAGGTTGTATTCTTGATCGGTGATGCCATAGCGTGTCGTATTGCGAATCGTGACGTTTGGCGTGATGTCATGCTCGATGAATGCCGTAAACATATTCGCGTCGACATCATTGAAATCACTAGGTGAACCATAGTAATTGCTGCGGTCTACCTTACGTAAATTATCCGGATATGGGAATGCGGCTCCTCCCGATTGGGAAGGAACTTGAAAACCCGGAATGCCAATCGCCGGAATTCCGCCGTCCGGACGATTGCGCTGTTCCACATGCAGGAAGTTCAGCGTGACGCGCGTTGGCGTATTCAGACCAAACGAAATCGACGGGGCGATACCCAGCGATTTGTTCTTGACCCAGTCACGATCCTCGACGCCACCGGTGTCGGAAAGAAGATTCAGACGGAAAGCTGAATTGTCGCCGAACTGGCGGTTCACGTCTGCCGCTGCACGAACGCTGCCGGCAGTACGAGCACCAATGGAAGCATTGTTGAAATCCTCCGCTTTTGCTTTCTTGCTTTCCAGGTTCACGTAGCCGGACGGAGCACCGCGACCGTTATCCGAACCGGACGGGCCTTTTACAATCTCGACTTGCTCGATATTGAATACGTCACGCGTGACCGTTCCCAAATCACGAATACCGTCGATGAAAATGCTGCCCGACGTATCGAAACCGCGCAGGAAAATGGAATCGCCGGTGGCGGTATTCCCGTTCTCGCCCATCGTCATCGTGACACCGGGCGTATTGCGCAATGCCTCGGTCAGCGTCGTCGCACCCTGGTCTTGCAACAATTCTTTCTTGATAACCGTAATCGTCTGCGGGGTATTGACCAGTGCTTGCGTGAATTTAGGCGAAGAAACCTTTTCCGCCTTGTATGTTTCAGCGGCACCTTGCACAGTGATTTGGGGCAATGTGCCCGATTGCTTGGCAAAATCGCCTGCTTGTTGCGCATAGGCCGGCAATGCCAAGACTGCCAACGCAACTGCTGCCGAGCAATTCAACCGGCGGCCGACTGGGTGCTTGCGGCTTTTGATATGAGCCATCTGTGTTTCCTCCAAGGTGGTGTAGACATAGGCTGGCTAGTCTGCAACGGCCCTTACGGGAGGTATGATTCAGATGGCTGGCATTGATCGATTGATATCGATGAGAATACGTATGATAATTATTCTCATTTGAATGGTCAACGCATCCGTCGATGACTGTCGCATTTATGCGACGTGTTTGTTTGCCCAACCGAGAGCGTCAGGTCCGGCGAAATTAATTTATTAAACTCGCTATTCTGTCGCTTGTTGTCAAACTACCTTGAGCCCGGCATACGCCGGATTGCCGGCAGGATACGCCAGTTTCAACTTCTCCAGCGTTTCCAGCACGATGGATGCGATCGCCAGATTGCGATGGGTTTTTGAATCGGCAGGGATCACGTACCACGGCGCGTAATCGGCATCGGTTTCAGCTATTGCCTTTGCGTACAAGCGTTGGTAATCGTCCCAGTACTTGCGCTCTTCCAGGTCATTGGGATCAAACTTCCAATGTTTGTCAGGGTCGGCAATACGTTCTTCCAGTCGCTGCTTTTGCTCGTCGCTGGAGATATGCAAAAAGAACTTGAGAATGATCGTGCCGGTTTCAGCCAGCATCTTTTCAAATGAGCGAATGTGCTCATAACGCCGCGTGCATTCCTTGTCATCTATCCAGTCATGCACACGCGTGATCAATACGTCCTCGTAATGACTGCGGTTGAAGATGGTAACCTCGCCATTGCCCGGCACTTTCTGATGTACACGCCATAGAAAATCGTGCGCCTTCTCTTCTACTGTCGGCGCCTTGAATGCAACACTGCTGACACCCAAAGGGTCGATCTTGCCGAACACACCGCGCACCGTACCGTCCTTGCCCGAGGTATCCATCCCTTGCAATACGATCAGTATCTTGTGCTTGCGCTGCGCGTACAGCACGTCCTGCAGTTCGGCAATCCGTTGTGCAAGCGCATCGACCTGCAATTTATCTTCGGCCTTGTCACCGCTGGAAAGCGGCTTATCGCCGGCATCCGCATCCACTACCTTCTGCTTTTTAGTCGCCCGGAACTGTTGCTCGATGCTGCTCATGTTTATCTCCGCTCACCTTGTTCGGCATGCCAGATGGCATGGTCGATTTTTGTACAACGATCTGCCACCACATTCAGGCCGGCAGCACGCGCCTTGTCGGTTGCCGCTTCATTGATAACGCCGATTTGCAGCCATACCCCGCGGGCACGGACCGCAATGGCTTCATCAACAATCGGCCCCACCAATTCGGATTTGCGGAAGATATCCACCAGATCGATACGCGTTTGCTGCTCCTCCAACGCTGCGGCTGCCAAGGTCAACGTCGCATAACAATGCTCACCGAGAAAGTGAGTGCCGGCACACACAGGATTGACTGGAATAATTCGATAACCATGGCGTTGCAGGTAGGCAGCAACTCCATGGCTGGGCCTATCCGATTTGGGTGACAAACCGACTATCGCGATCACGCGTGATTCGGCCAGCAGCTTGACGATGGTTTGCGGATTCTGATTCATGATTCCTTTTCCAAAAACAAGAAGGGCAGCCTGAGCTGCCCTTCATTGTATGCGGGAATTCCCGATTAACGCTTGTGGCGCAATCTTTGAATCGCCGCCAACTGTGCAATCGCGGAGGCCAACTCGGCCTGTGCTTGTGCGTAGTCGATTTTCGATTCTTTATTGACCAGTGCTTCTTCGGCCAATCGTTTTGCTTCTGCTGCCTTGGCTTCGTCCAGATCACCACCACGGATCGCGGTGTCGGCCAGAACCGTCACGCCATCCGGTTGCACTTCGAGAATACCGCCCGCTACAAAGACAAATTCGTCTTCAGCCTGGCCGGCAATCTTGATGCGAACCGCACCTGGTCGGATGCGTGTGATCAGTGGCGTGTGACCCGGCAAGATGCCGAGTTCGCCTGATTCGCCTGGCAGCGCGACAAACTCTGCTTCACCGGAGAAGATTTCTTCTTCGGCGGAGACCACCTCTACGCGCATTGTATGTGCCATGTTAGAACCTTATTTCTTCGTGCTAAGACCGGAAAACGTTTGCTTGCGCAGTTTGAAGCTGCGCAAGCTGCTCAATGATTAGTTGAGTTTTTTCGCTTTTTCGATTGCTTCTTCGATAGTGCCTACCATGTAGAACGCTTGTTCTGGCAGGTGATCGAGTTCGCCGGATGCGATCATTTTGAAACCATTGATCGTATCTTTGAGCGAAACGTATTTACCTGGTGCGCCGGTAAATACTTCAGCAACGTGGAACGGTTGCGACAGGAAACGTTGCATCTTACGTGCACGTGCGACCAGCAGTTTGTCTTCCGGCGCCAGCTCGTCCATACCCAGAATCGCGATAATGTCGCGCAATTCCTTGTAGCGTTGCAAGGTACCTTGAACAGCGCGAGCTGTGTCGTAGTGATCTTGGCCAACGACGAGCGGATCCAATTGACGCGAGGTCGAATCGAGTGGATCAACCGCTGGGTAAATACCAAGCGATGCGATGTCACGCGACAGAACAACGGTGGAATCCAAGTGAGCAAACGTGGTTGCCGGCGATGGATCGGTCAAATCATCCGCTGGAACGTAGACGGCCTGGATCGATGTGATCGAACCGGTTTTTGTCGATGTAATACGTTCTTGCAAACGGCCCATTTCTTCAGCCAGCGTAGGTTGATAACCCACAGCCGAAGGCATACGACCCAGCAANNTCACGGAAGGCTTCAGCCATCGTCAAACCGGTCAACGCAACGCGCAGACGGTTACCTGGTGGTTCATTCATTTGACCGTAGACCATCGCTACCTTGGAGTTGGCTGGATTTTCCAGATCAACCACTTTAGCGTCAGCCATCTCGTGGTAAAAGTCATTACCTTCACGAGTACGTTCACCAACACCAGCAAACACGGACAAGCCGCTGTGTGCCTTGGCGATGTTGTTAATCAGTTCCATCATGTTCACGGTTTTACCAACACCCGCACCACCGAACAGACCAACTTTACC
>DGBN01000024.1 GCA_002384815.1 Oxalobacteraceae bacterium UBA4003
GGCAAGGGTTCGGCCGCACTATCCTGTTGCGGTTCGTCAGCCGCGCTGGATACATCGCTTTTCTTTTTCGACCAGCGAGCAAAGAAATCTTCAGCTGCCATTATTCACACCTTCGGCGCGCGCCATCTTGTCAACACCCTCACCGCCTTCAAACGATGGCTTCTTGTTTTTACGCTTGGGTTCGGGATGATAGTAGTCGTGCGTGAAAGCCGTCAGGCGTTCGAGTATTTCGTCGGAAACCGGCAAGGTATCAACGCGTTCTCCTCCATCCATCAGACGTGCCGCTTCGTTGTACGACAAGGTAACCACCTTGGGAACCGCAAGTTCTGCACCGTTCACTTCTTCCATGCGCCACATGACAAACCAGCACGGCGCAGGCGCACTGACATTGAGGAAATATCCTTCCGCCTCGACACTGCACAGGGTGACGTCGATACCAGTGAACAGCCAGCGTGTATCGGCAGGATCATTGCGCAGACAATGCGGTGCGCCCGCAGGCCCGACTTGTCCAACGATTTCAATCGGCAACCATTGGAACGGTTGCCAGCGACTTGATAAGGGCGTGCATTGCATGATGACGCCGATACTGATTGCTTCTGTTTCCATGTTTCCTCATTTCGGCAAATTCTGCCTGTCGTTATAACGATAGCGACGCTGTGACTATTGTGCGCCGAAACTGCAACCGGATTTCGTCTCTGAAAATCGCGTTTGCAAACGATGAAGGAAAATCATGAATAAACTGCGTGAGCAGTTTCTGCTCACGCCTTAACACGCCCAACCTTACTTGCTAGAAAACACTAATACTTTAAAACAACCATACCCGACAATGCCGGATACATCAAGCAAGCAACATCAGTCGTTCTTGACCACAATGGTCGGAAACTTGGACGACATGTCCTTGGCTTTTTCCGCCACCTTGATGGCAATCTTGCGGGCGATCTGTTTGTAGATGACGGCAATCAGGCCATCCGGATCAGCCACGACCGTCGGCTTGCCGGAATCCGCCTGCTGACGTATCGACATCGTCAGCGGCAAGGCGCCGAGGAAATCCACGCCGTATTCGCCACACATCTTCTCGCCGCCGCCGGCGCCAAAAATCGCTTCGGCGTGACCGCAATTCGAACAGATATGCGTACTCATGTTTTCCACGATGCCGAGTATTGGAATGCCGACTTTCTCAAACATTTTCAAGCCCTTGCGCGCATCCAGCAGCGCGATGTCCTGTGGTGTCGTCACGATCACGGCACCGGTGACCGGCACTTTTTGCGACATCGTCAATTGGATATCGCCAGTACCTGGCGGCATATCGACGATCAAATAATCGAGATCGCGCCAGTTGGTTTGTTCCAGCAATTGTGTCAATGCCTGCGTCACGATAGGGCCGCGCCACACCATAGGCTCATCCGGATCGATCATGAAACCGATACTGGAAACCTGCAAACCGTAGTTTTCCATCGGCTCCATGGTTTTGCCATCGGCACTTTCCGGACGACCGGAAATACCCATCATCATCGGTTGTGATGGGCCGTAGATGTCCGCGTCGAGTATGCCGACTTGCGCACCCTCTGCCGCCAATGCCAGCGCCAGGTTCACCGAAGTCGTGGATTTGCCGACGCCGCCCTTGCCGGACGCCACCGCTATAATGTTCTTGACGTTGGACAGCAACTTCACCCCGCGTTGCGCCGAGTGTGCCACGATATTGGAGTGCACGTTAGCAGTCACGCTGCCCATGCCTTCGATAGTCCGCACAGCCGCAATCGATGCCTTGCGGATGCCGTCGATCTGGCTCTTGGCTGGATAGCCCAGTTCAACGTCGAAAATCACGTTGCTGCCGTTGATCTGGATGTTTTTTGCGGAACGGCTGCTGACTAAATCCTTTCCTGTATTAGGGTCAATTACTGTGGATAATGCCGCCTTGACTGCTTCAATCGTGATACTCATTGTTTCTCCTGAATGGTTAGCGTAAGTCTAAACCAATTGGATGCCGCTCGCTAATGACTTGCATGCAAACATTGTCATATCCCTCATATTTCTTCTTGTGGAAATGACGTTCGCGCACCATCTATGCAGAGCATATAGCCGTGTAAATCGCCAGCTTCAATTCGACAGCCCGGACGTGAAACCCTTACAATGCAGATACTTATACGACTTTCACCATGACTGAAAAAATTATCCCGCTCGCAGACCTGCGTTATCAGAACAAGATACCGCTCATCCCGGCACTCCTGGAAACACCTGGAGGCTTGCTGGCGGATACGCTTGCGCGACCGCTGCAGGATTTGCGCATCTCGATCACAGATCGCTGCAATTTTCGCTGCGTCTACTGCATGCCGAAGGAAGTGTTCGACAAGGACTATGCTTTTCTGCCGCAATCATCGCTGCTGTCTTTTGAAGAAATCACCCGCATCGCGTCCTTGTTCGTTGCCCATGGCGTCGAGAAAATCCGTCTGACCGGTGGCGAACCCCTGCTGCGCAAGAATGTCGAGAAATTGATAGCAATGCTGGCCGCGTTGCGTACGCCGGACGGGCGCGAACTTGATCTGACGCTGACCACCAACGGTTCGCTGCTCGCGCGCAAGGCGCAAGCGCTGAAAGATGCCGGCCTGAAGCGCGTCACCGTTTCGCTGGATGCACTCGATGACACGATTTTCAGACAGATGAACGACGTCGATTTTGCAGTATCCGACGTACTGGAAGGCATAGAAGCTGCGCATCGCGTCGGCCTCGGCCCGATCAAGATCAATATGGTAGTCAAAGGCGGCATGAACGATCAGGAAATCCTGCCGATGGCGCGCCATTTCAGGGATACGCCCTATATCCTACGCTTCATCGAATACATGGATGTAGGCGCATCGAACGGCTGGAAAATGGATGAAGTCATTCCTTCAGCCGAAGTGGTGCGTCGCATCAAT
>DGBN01000038.1 GCA_002384815.1 Oxalobacteraceae bacterium UBA4003
ACCCCAAACTATAGGGGAGTCGACACCCTTTGTCAACAACTGGAAGGGGTTGAGACGCAATATTTTTCAGATGAGATTTTTGCGCGGCGGCGTGCGCTGCCGACAACGACTAAAAACGCGTTTCCCTTGCCGCTCGCAGAAAACTATCGAGAATAGGCGTGCAATCCAGCAGTTCGGCGCCGCCTGCACGATGGAACTCCGGATGCCATTGCACACCCATCACAAAACGCGACTTGGTATGGCGCACTGCTTCGACGATATTATCGTCCTGCGATACAGCCTCTACCCTCAAGTCGCGCCCCAGATCGCGCACTGCCTGATGATGAATCGAATTGACCAGCGGCGTCGCTTGCGCAGGAAACATCGACGCCAGAGACGAGCCGGGCGGGAATTGGATCGTGTGGCGATGACTATCGTACAAATCATTCACATGCGACTGCGCTTCCGGCAAATCCGAGGCAATATCCTGATACAGCGTGCCGCCGAATGCCACATTGATCAATTGACAACCACGGCAAATACCAAGCACCGGCTTCCCTGCCTCGACGAATTCATGCAACAACTCCAGCTCATACATGTCACGAGCGCTATCACCGCCCCATTCCGGGCGCGTGGCAGTTTGCGAATATGTCTGTGGCGCAACGTCTGCACCACCCTGCAAGACCAGACCATCCAGATGTCTGGCATAGTCGCGCAAGCGAATTTTGCTTGGGTGCAACATTCCGTTCGTATTGACAGTCGGAATCATCAGCACCAGCACATCGCGCGACATCACCCATTGCGCGATCGACTCTTCCAGATATTGCAGCGTTTTTCCCTGCAAACCCTTGGCCCCGGCTTCCGGATGAAAAATACGTGCCGAAACGCCTATCTTCAGCGTGCGCTGTGTCAAACGACGACCAGCCTGATCCGACAAACTTTGCAGGCGCGCGGAAAAAACACGCCAGATTTGTTTCCACGGCGCATCATCAGGCAACTGCCAGGCCGGCGCACTGCTTTTGCCGAATTCCATGTTGGCCGTCGGCACATCAGGCTCGGTAGGCGCGCGCGTAGTTTGCGGCTCTGCGGCGGATGCTACTGGCGGCGGATTATGGTCTGGCAGCGGCGCTTCTGGTTGAATGGGTGCGGCGGGTGGTAAATTGCGATCGGAATTGTCGGACATGGCATCACTTTAAAATCAAGAACAAGTAGACAGCGGAAGGCGCCAATTTATCCGTCTTCGCAGCATATTTGTCAAAAAATAGAAAAAACGCAAAACGCTGGTGAATTGAATGCGGCCCTCAACCGCCATCTCAAATTATGCCTTTCTTTTATCACAGACAACAATTTCTGCTTACGCCAGCGGCGATCCGACGGCAGGAGAAAGGCATAGTGCAGAGAGCGACATGTTCTTTCATCCACTCCCGTCATTTTCATTGTCGGCACTCGCCACACACCCGCAGTTATTGCAACGCCCCAGCGTGCGCCTCAACAATCACGCGCTGATTGCGCGTCCGCCTGAATTACTCGCCAGTTTTTGCAGATGCCGTGAACTGAGCCAACAGCCCTCAACACGAGGACAGACAAATCAGCAGCAATTATTTCTCGCCGATTTCCTGAGTGCTTGCAGATTCTGGCGTGGCTTCGAATTTCGTTTCCGGCCCGCCTGCGGCCTTGTTGATCGCCACGGCGGCGGGTGCGATGGGAGTCGCACTCACATCATTGATGCTGTATTTTTTCAGGATGTCGCGATACATGCCGCTCAACAGGGAAAGTCGCGGATTGCGCGGATCCAGATGGCGCGCCTCGGCAACATAGGTACGCGCCTTTTCGCCCAGTTGCATGTCCCAACCCGTATTGTCCAGGCATTTCAATACCGCCACCGCTGCATTGAACACGACCTGCGAATTGTGCGGCAATCTCTCCGCCGCTTCCGACATCAATACCACCGCACCCTGGAAATCACCGAGGCGCGCTTTTTCAGCACCGGCGGCCACCATGTCCACCACCTGGCTCTTGCTGGCGCGCGTAACACGCTTGACCAGATCTTCACGTCCACCCTCTTGCAATAAACGCATTGCACTACTCATCGCAACGGCCGTCGGCGCATTACCGACGACGGAAGTCATGACATCAACGACGCCCTGATCCATACCACTCTCCAGACAATTTTTCGCCAGCGTCAGCTTGGTATCGTTGCTCAACTGGATAGCCTCCTTGCAAGCCAGCAATGCCACTTCCAGCTCTTCGTCGGCCTGCACCTTGTCGCCGTTATGCTTGTGCAGCAAGGCGCTTGCTATCGCGCGGCAGGCGGCGGTTTTTTTGAAACCGGCCAGGGATTTGGCAAGATCGCGAATAATGGCGGGCACCAGTTTGGCTTCGCCCTTGGCCAGCGAGGTTTGCACCAGATGTACATGGTCTTCCGGCTCACGAAATTCAGAGAACCTGGCTTTACTGACCACCTGCTGAAAAACCTTGTGTGCGGTATCGGTATCGCCAGTTTGCAAGGCCACCTTGCCCAGCTTGCGCAACCGTCGCAACGCATAGGGTGAGCGCGTTACCGCGCTTTCCAGCGTAGCCTGCATCTGCGGCAGATTGCCTCTGGCTTCCTGTGTTTTGGCAAGCCAGTCATAGGCTTCAAGAAATTCTTTTTTATCGTCTATCAATGCGGTCAGTTTTTCTTCCGCTTCTTCGTAGCGCTCTTGCATGAAGAGTGTACTGGCAAGACCAAGATGAGCCCAGGCAATCGAGCGCCTGGCCAATAATTCGGTATAAATTTCTTCTGCCGCGCTCACCTCACCCAGCGTCATGTGCATCTCTGCGCGCAGGCGCAGAAAATCAGTGCGGTAACCGGTTTGCCTGCTTTCGCCATCCTGGCAAATTTCAATCGCCCGACCCAGGTTACCCAGTTCCGCCTGACGATATACCGGCATCAGCACATTACGTTTTTCAATTGCCCGGGAAATCCGCTCCATCAAGGTATCGGCAGTAAATGGCTTCAACACATAATCATTGAGAGCCAGCTCGGCCGCACTCACCACCTTGCCGTGCGTACGCTCGGCCGTCGCCATGAAAAATATCGTCGAGGACGGAATCAGCTTGTTGTGCCGCAAATCTTCCAGTAACTGCTGCCCATCCTGCTGCCCTTCACCCAGATCGTATTCACAGATCACCAGATCGAACGTCTTTTGCTTGAGGGGACGAATTGCCGTACCGGAGTTATTCGCATATTCGATTTTGCTGACGCCGCCCAGGCTCAGCATATTGTGAAGGCTGGCCCGCATGCCTGCGTGTGGTTCGATAATCAGTGCGGTCAGTCCGGCAAGTTCTTGCATGATGTTTAAAAGCTGTAAAAAAGACGTCAGAGAGACAAATGCTGCAGAGTATTATTGCATTTGCTGCGCATGATTTGCACATGCTGAACTGGCAGCGGATACATCGCGAGCATGAACGGGGAGCAAACGAATCAGATAAAGGCGACATCTGCAGCCGGTTCCTCGACAACCACCTGATTACGTCCGCCCTGCTTGGCCATATACATTGCGGTATCGGTGCGCGAAAACAGGTCCAGCACGGATTCGCCCGGTATCTGCTGCGTGAGGCCTATCGATACCGTGACGCGATTGCGTAATTTTTCATTCCACGCAAAATGTTCGACCTGCTCGCGTATGCGTTCCGCCACATTCAGGGCGGCGAGCAGCGAAGTATCCGGCAAAACCAGCAGAAATTCTTCCCCGCCGTAACGGCCGAATATATCGCCTGTCCGCACATTATCCTGTGCGATGCGTGCAAACGTGCGCAAGACTTCATCGCCGCCCAGATGACCGGCTTCATCGTTGATACGCTTGAAATGATCGAGATCGATCACCGCCAGGCAAAGCGGCGTGCCTGCATCATCAGCAAGCCGTTTCTGCTGCTCCAGAGCGGCCACAATATAGCGACGGTTGAAGCAGCCGAGCAACACATCGCGCTGCGCGTCTTCCTCGATATTCCTGATTTTCCGGTTCGCCCTGAACAAGGCATTGTGCAGCCTCTGCACGCGATTGGCCAACAGCGCAAAACCCGGCAGCGTCACTGCCAGCACCAGCAATTGCGCACTTTCCAGCACGAATATGGCATTACTGCCATGCCGTGTGTAATGCGCCACCACCACGCTGGCATAACCGGCCAAAGTAATAAGCGCCAGCAGCAATATCGTACGCGGCAAGAAACGATGCATGACAAAAGCCATGATCAGAAACAGAAACGGCACGAACACCAGTTGCGTCACCGGCTCCAGATACCCCACGAACAGCATGATGCCGATGGCGCACAAGGTGATCGGCATGCGCAGATTTTTTTCTTTTACCTTCAGATTCCAATCAAGTGCAAAGCAGAGGCGAAACAGCAAAAAAGATGTGCAGACCAGCACAACTGCAATGTGCAGTGTGTGCAATTTGATCAAATGCTGCAGATAAAAACCACCCAGCGTCAGCATGTACAACGAAGCCAGTACACCTGCCAGCATCAGACGACGGATGCGTATGAACTGACGCTCATCGCGATCGGAAGTCGAATGGCGGCGTGCCTGCACTACGTGAATTTTTATCGGATGAATATCGGTCTGGGTATTTTGCTGCTGATGCGGGTCGGAGCAGCGTGCAGCCTCCTGCAAAGGCAAGGAGCCCGTGCCGGGAACTGCGTTGTGATCGCCAGTTTGTCGCATGTAAACCCGCCAAAAAATTTACCCGTATCCCGTTGTAACAAGCAAGTCCCATTGATAAGTTTCTCAATAGTAACCATATCGCATCTTGCAGTAAATCCCGCAATTTTTAATTGTTTTCCGGCATAAATCACCATCACCGCGCACGACAGCACTACACGCTTATCCAACCGGCGGCGGCTTTGCGCGCATATACCATGCAGCGCCCACCGCAATGGCACACAGGACAGCAACCAGAAAGAAGGTTTCATTGAAGGCATTGCGCTGATGGCCTGCACCTAGTGCCTCATGGACCGCAATGCGCCACTCCAGCCCTATGCCGACCAGGCTGACGCCTATGGCGCCACCCAGTTGGCGTGCAAAATTGATCGCGCTCACTCCCTGTGCTATCAGCTTGATGTCCAGTCCGCGCATCGCGCCCAGACTCAATGCCGGCAACACAAAGCCCAGGCCGATACGTCCGAGCACGGCCCACACCATCAACAACAGGTAATTGGTGGCAAGCGAGTCAATGGCCATCAATGCAAAGGACGCCGTAAGCAAGCCCAAACCGATCACCACCAACACGTTCGGCGGATAATGATCTGCCAGTCGCCCGGCCAGCGGGATCGTCAGCGCCAGCACTATTCCTGCAGGCAGCAGCATCAGGCCGGCTTGCGACGGCGCGTAATGCAACGCTATTTGCAGATAAATGGGTAGCAGATAAGTTGAGCCATACAAACCCATGCCGTAAATAAAAGCCACCAGCGCACCCATAGCGAATTGCCGATAACCGAACAAAGCCATGTTCACCAGAGGCTCGTTCCGGGTGCGCAACTGATAGACAATGAAAACAATGAAACTGCCCAGCCCCAGCAGCAGGAGCAGCAAGGCCTGGCGCAGATCCGCACGTAACTCCACCAGACCGTTTAGCAAACTGATGATACTGACGCCGATTAACAGCAAGCCTTTCCAGTCCAGTGGCCTAGCCTGCTCCACAATCTGGCTATACAGCGGCAAAAAGCGCCGGATCATATAAAACACCAGCAGACAGGGCGGTACCACCACAAAGAAAATCGAACGCCAGCCGAACAATTCCACAAGAAAACCGCCGACACTCGGCCCTATCGCAGGCGTCAGCACGACGCCGAAACCAAAAATCCCCATCGCCCTACCCTGCTCATCGGGTGCAAATGCGCGCAAGATCACGATCGCCGGTATCGGCTGCATCACGCCAGCGGCCACCCCTTCCAGCACACGCATCGATATAAGCATGGGGTAATTGATACTGAAACCGCCTGCCACCCCACCCACCAGCAAAAGCGTGACGGCACCGGTAAACGTGCGACGCAAACCGAAGCGCTGCAATAACCAGGGCGTGGTCAGCATGGAAAGCGTCATCGCCAGCATGAAACTGGTAGTGACCCATTGCGCCCGCTCTTGCCCGAGCATGAAGTAGTGACTTAAATCGGGAATCGCGACGTTGACGATGGTCGAGGAAAGAATCGCGGCGACATTGCCTATCATGCAGGTCAGCAGGACCAGCCATTTGTAATGCTCGCCGTAGCGCGTGCGCAGGGCTTCCAGAGTCATTATTGGCATGACAATTTATGGTTGAAGGCGACTAGAAATTCAGTATAAGTGTATTCGTCTGCCGTTTATCCGCAGAAACACCCTGCTGAAGATGGATTGCGGTTTTTGCCTGCAGTTCCGTCAGCAATGCCGCACGGTTTGAGTCTTCAAAAAAAAGACCGGAGTGTATCCGGTCTTTTTTACATCTGCTGCTCGCAGAACAGGAATCAGCTTTCCTCTTCTGACGGCTCTGCTTCCGGTGGAGGATCAAGTTTGGTAATCAGCAAACGATCGATACGGTTGCGATCCATGTCAACCACTTCGATCCGGTAACCTTCCCATTCAAAGGCATCCGACATTTTTGGAATATGACCAAGGAAGGTCATCACGAAACCAGCCAGCGTGTGATACGTGCCGGACGCCTCTTCCGGGAAACGCACCTCGGTTTCCAGCAGTTCACGGAAGCGGTCGAACGATACACCACCGTCGATCAGCCATGAACCGTCATCGCGACGCACGCCATCAACTTCATGATGTTCATCGATCACGGACACATCGCCCACCAGCGCGCCCAGCACGTCACTGAGCGTCACAATGCCTTCGATCTCGCCATATTCATCGATGACCAGCGCCAGTTCGGCACGATTTTTCTTCAAGGTTTCCAGCAACTGCA
This sequence comes from Oxalobacteraceae bacterium UBA4003, assembly GCA_002384815.1. Lineage (GTDB taxonomy): Bacteria > Pseudomonadota > Gammaproteobacteria > Burkholderiales > Burkholderiaceae_D > Oxalicibacterium. The sequence goes on from DGBN01000038.1 coordinate 6,906, forward strand.
TCGCGCTGATGGTTTCAGGCACGAACAGCGGCGGACGTGTGGCAGCCTCGATATCCACAGCAGTAACAGCTTTGCCACGTATCGCCTGATCAAACAAATTTCCTGCGTGGACGATACCAATCACATGCGAGATATCTCCTTTACACACCGGAAAACGGGTGTAGGAACTATCGGCAATCTTGGTCAAATTGACTTCAATCGAATCTTCGATATCGATAAAGTGCACGTCCAGACGCGGTGTCATCAGTGCGGCCACGCGCTGATCATCCAGACGCAAGGCGCGCGACACGATGTCATGTTCGGTTTTTTCAAACAGACCGGCATCGGTGCCTTCACGGATCATGCCGGCGATTTCTTCTTCGGTAACCGCATCGTCTTTCTTGTGATGCATGCCGAGTATGCGCAGGATGAATTCCGTGGTGCCGGTCAGGATCTTGACGAACGGCCCCATCAGGCGCGACAGCCACAACATCGGCGCGGCGACGATAGAAGCCACAGCTTCCGGATATTGCATCGCGATGCGCTTAGGCACCAACTCACCCAGAATCAGCGAGCCGAAGGTAATGCCGACCACGACGATACCAAGCGCAATTTCACGCGCATACATGGATAGAATCGGGATCAGGGCGATTTCCGGCGTCAGGCGTGCGACCAGCGACGCTTCACCGAATGCACCGTTGAAAATGCCTATCAGTGTGATACCAACCTGAATGGTGGAAAGAAAACGGCTGGGATTTTCGGACAGATCAAGTGCGGCCTTGGCGCCGCGACTGCCGTTTTCAGATAACTTTTGGAGACGAATGCGTTTGGAGGTAACGACCGCAATTTCGGACATGGCAAAAACACCATTGACCAGAATCAAACCCAGGATAATTAATATGTCCACTACTAAGGGAACTCACGGTTATGCCCACAAGCCCTGCTGTTGATAAGCACGGAATCATAACATTAACGCGGGTCACTACGCCAAAATGGCGGATTTCTTAGCTAACGGCAGGGATTTTCAGCCAAGTCAGCAAAACGCACAGGTACGCTTGACCACTTCGGCAATCAGGAAGGCAAGCGCCGACCACAACACGGTCGAGCCGAAGGGCAAAACGAAAATGCGATCTAGAAGTTTAAATTTGACGTCGCCTATGATGCGGCCTACGCCCGCTTTTGCGAGCATCCACGGCAACAGCGCGTAAAAAACCGTCAGCCCGAGGAAAATTACTGCGACCCAGCGTATCATTGTGCCTCCTCCGCAGTGTGAAAAAAATCGCTACCCGCACCATTCACAGCAGGTGCGCCAGCAAAAAAATCAGCATGGAAAGCAATACCGTTGAAGCAAATGGCAGGAATATCTTTTTGCCGAACACGGTAAAACGTACATCGCCCGGCAATTTGCCGACGCCGAATTTTTCCAGCCACGGCAAGGCAGCGGAAAACACGATAACGGCAAGAAAGATAACAATAAACCAGCGCAACATGGGCAGCTTTCAAGAGGCTGTTACCGCCGCAGCGCATGCCGGCGTCCTGCATTTTAAAGCCGGTGACTTTGGTCCATGTGATTGAACTGATCCGACAATTGCACACCCAGACCAACGATCAGTACCTTGAACAACTCGCCCATTTCTGCCGGCGAAGTCAGCTTCTGCACAGCATTGGCCTGCGGTAGATAGGCACGTACATCCTCAGGCGAAGTCTGCAGCAAGCGGTCGCCCAGTCCTGCCGTCAGCAAAAACGCCGCCTGACTCATGTAACCGACCATTTCCAGTCCACTTCGCACTGCCGCATAAGCCATGGCTGTGAAATCGACGTGCGCGGTAATGTCCTGCAAACCCGGCAGATAAAACGGATCGGGATGTGCATGATGGCGATAGTGGCACATCAGCGTGCCTGCGCTGCGCTGATCCAGATAGTATTCGCTGGCTGGAAAACCATAATCGAATAATATCGCCGCCCCACCCTTGCCCGACTGTTCCAGCCCGGCCACAAACATCTCGGCCAGCGTGCCCATGAAACCGGCCGCCACCGGATGCACTTCCGTCAAATAGCCAGCCGGTAAATCCGCCTCGCCCGGGATTTGCGCCACCAGCGCGGCATCGCAAGGCCGATCTGCGTATATAAAATTACCGTCTTCGAAAGCAATGCCGCGTTCCAGCCACGCGTGCTCGCCTTTAACTACCAGCGAAACCGGCATCGCATCCAGTACTTCATTGCCCAGCACCACGCCGGAAAACGCCGGTGGAAAATCGTCCAGCCAGCTTACCTGCGGGAATCCAGCCAGCATCTGTTGCTGCCGCGCGCGCAATTCGCCGGACAATTCGACAATTGCATAATGCTCAAGATGAATGCCGGCAGCCGCGCATTCAGTCAGAATATCGAATGCCAGCTTGCCGGTGCCGGCGCCGAATTCCAGAATCTGCGGCGAACTCTGCGTCATCAGATCGCCAACCGCGTGTGCCAGCGTTTCACCAAAAAGCGACGTGATTTCCGGTGCGGTTGTAAAATCACCGTCTTTGCCCAGTTTTGCCGCACCGCCACTGTAATAACCGAAATCTGGCGCATACAGCGCCAGCTCCATGTAACGGGCGAAGGAAATCCAGCCATCATGCCGGCGAATTTCTTCAGCGATCAGGTTCTGGAGCGTATGCGACGCGGCCAGCGCGTCCGGAATAGGTTGAGGCAGTTGCAGTTGCATGGCGTTATTGTAGAGAAATCAGCGGAACACACAAGCACCATGTCCACAGACAAACAGACAGCTACGAGAAGAACCGCCCTCGTTACCGGCGGCGCCCGCCGCATCGGACGCACAATCGCGCTCGCGCTCGCGCAACGCGGCTGGGACGTGGTCGTGCATTACGCCCGCTCGGCCGATGACGCGTGCACCACCGCTGCCGAAATACAGGCGCTCGGGCAGCGTGCGATTGCGCTGTCTTGCGATTTGAACGATGAAACCGCAGTCAAATCGCTACTGCGTCGCGCTTCGGCACAATTAGGGCCGATTTCCTGTCTGGTCAACAACGCTTCGCTGTTCGATTACGACAGCGCCGCCGACTTTTCCAGCGCCTCGCTGGATGCGCACATGCATGTAAATCTGGTGGCACCGGTATTGCTGGCACAAGCTCTTTACGAGGCCACACCCGAGCGCGGACAAGCAGTCGTCGTCAATCTGCTTGATCAAAAACTGTTCAATCTGAATCCTGATTTTCTGTCCTACACCTTATCGAAGGCTGCTTTGCACAGCGCCACGACGATGCTGGCGCAGGCACTCGCTCCCAAAGTGCGCGTGGTCGGCGTTGCACCCGGCATTACGCTGGTTTCCGGTGATCAAAGCGAAGCGGAATTCGAACGCGCTCATAAAGTCACGCCACTGTGCCGCTCCAGCACACCGGAAGATATCGCGGCAGCCGTCTGCTTCGTCGCCGAATCGCAATCCATTACCGGCACCACGATCATCGTCGATGGCGGCCAGCACCTGCTTCCCTTGCAGCGCGACGTCATGTTTGTCGCTTCCTGATTTTAAGATTCTTCACCCGCAAGATTTCTTGCAATACGACTGGTTTAAACATAGATATGAATTCCTTCCTTTTCCATCCACAGCTCGCCGATTGTCGCCGTTTGTTTTTGAACAATTACGAAGTACAGATCAACATCGGCGTGCACGAATTTGAAAAGAAAGGCGAACAGCGTGTGCTGGTCAACGTCGATCTGTTCATCCCGCTGGCCGAATCGACGCCGACTGCCGACACGCTGGATGAAGTGGTCGATTACGATTTCATGCGCAGCACAATCGCCAAACGCATGGCACAAGGACACATTCATTTGCAGGAAACCTTGTGCGACGACGTGGTCAAGGCCATGCTGGCGCATCCCAAGGTACGCGCCGTACGCGTTTCAACTGAAAAACCCGATGTCTATCCTGATTGCGAATCGGTAGGCGTCGAAGTATTCCGTATCAAGGGGAATTAAGGTGTTGCAATCCATGATTAATGAAACCGTCCTATCCGCACCGGCAGAAACCACTGCCGCACTGAGCTTCAAGCAGGGCGAAAAAATCGTCTACGAAAACAACAAGCTGCACAAACGCCTGTGCCGCCAGGTCGGCCAGGCAATCGGCGATTTCAACATGATAGAAGACGGCGACAAGATCATGGTCTGCCTGTCAGGCGGCAAGGATAGCTACGCGCTGCTGGATATTCTGATGACGCTGCGCGAACGCGCACCAATCAAGTTCGACATCGTTGCAGTCAATCTGGATCAGAAGCAACCGAACTTCCCCGATCACATTCTGCCTGCATATTTGAAGCAACTGGACATTCCCTTCCACATCGAAAACCAGGATACCTACAGCATCGTCAAGCGCCTGATCCCGGAAGGAAAAACCACCTGTTCGCTGTGCTCACGCCTGCGGCGCGGCATTTTGTATCGAGTGGCAGATGAATTGGGTGCGACCAAGATCGCGCTCGGCCATCATCGCGACGACATCATGGAAACCTTTTTCCTGAACATGTTCTTCGGCGCGAAAATCAAGGGTATGCCGCCTAAACTGCAATCGGACGATGGCAAACATATCGTGATCCGTCCGCTGGCGTATGTGAAGGAGGCGGATACCGAGCGTTATGCGCAGGTCAAGAATTTCCCCATCATTCCATGCGATCTGTGCGGCAGCCAGGAAAACCTGCAACGCAAGCAAATCAAGAACATGCTGCGTGAATGGGAGAAAAAACACCCAGGCCGCGTCGACAATATTTTTTCGTCGCTCTCGACCGTGGTGCCTTCGCATCTGATGGATAAGGAGTTGTTCGGCTTTGCAGATTTGAAAGCCACTGGCGAAGCCAGCGCAAATGGCGATATCGCTTTTGACGAAGAACCATGTTCGAGCGGCAACACCATCTCCAGCGTGATACCGCTGCGCACTGACGACTGAAGCTGCGATTTGCCATTCCCTTCAAGCGGGAATGGCTGTGCCCCGATTACCGCTCACCCGCGATTTTTTGTGCACGATGCAGTTCAGCACTTGCTTCTTCCAACTTCCGTTCGCGCCTGGCAATTTTCCCCCTGTCTTCGTCTTTTGCCTTTGCCTGGCTCAACTCGCGCTCACGCTCGACAACTTTTTCCCGTGCCTGACTGACATCGCGCTCACGCTCGCGGCGCAGTGATTCCGGCGTACAGTTCGCCTCGTTTTCCTGCAGCGCCTTGTTCAAGCCAGCCAGTCTGCGCTCATTACCGTGCACCTTCGCCTGAACAATCTGCTGTTGTATATCTTGCCGTTTCACCAGGCACGGATTGTCAGGCTGCATTGCCGACTGGGCAAGGAGTGCCGTTGTAAACAAAGACAGAAATAAAGTCATCGTCAGACGTTTCATTATTCTCGACCTCCTGAAAAGTAACCGATATTGGCACCCTATTCTAGCGTCTTGCCTCGTCGCTGATGAAAAGATTAGGCAGTAATCAACGCATCAAAAAATACCTGATCGATATGGCTTTTGACCCACGGTTTCTGCGCATCATCAAAGTCGACATAGCTATCGAACCACGAATAAGAAATCATTTCACCATTGCTGTAACCCAGCCACACGTCGCGGCAACCAAGCAAAGGATCGCCATGCAAAGAATAGATATCTTTTTTACAAAATAACCAAGAGGACGCGTGATAAAATTTTGTATTCTTTTTACTGGCTTCCTATGAATATCGTCATTCTTGCTGCAGGTATGGGAAAGCGCATGCAATCTGCGCTGCCGAAAGTCTTGCATCCCCTGGCGGGTAAGCCCTTGCTGTCCCATGTCATTGATACGGCTCGACAACTCTCGCCATCGACGCTGTGCGTGATTTACGGTCACGGCGGCGAACAGGTGCCGCAACTGCTGCAAACCAGAGATTTATCGTTTGCCAAACAGGAACCGCAACTGGGTACCGGCCACGCCGTCATGCAGGCGGTGCCGCAACTCGATGATCATGCGCCTACGCTGATTCTGTACGGCGACGTGCCTTTAACAACTGCTGCATCGCTGCAACGTTTGTTGGACATCGCTGGTGCCGATAAGTTAGGCATCTTGACGGTGGACCTGGACAACCCGACCGGCTACGGCCGCATCGTCCGTGAAAATGGCGCGAAAGATTCTGTCATTACACGCATCGTCGAACAAAAAGATGCCAGTGAGCAGGAACGCACGATCCGCGAAGTCAATACCGGCATCATCGTTGCGCCTACCGCCAAAATGAAAAAATGGCTGGCCAATCTTTCCAACAAAAATGCGCAAGGCGAGTACTACCTGACCGATATTGTTGCCAGCGCAGTGGCCGATGGTGTGGAAGTCGTGTCCGCCCAACCCGATCACGCGTGGGAAACCCACGGCGTCAACAGCAAGGTGCAACTGGCTGAACTGGAACGCGTGCATCAGCACAACATCGCCAACGCATTACTGGAACAAGGCGTCACGCTGGCCGATCCGGCGCGCATCGATGTACGTGGCACACTGACTTGCGGACGCGATGTGAGCATCGATGTCGGCTGCGTATTTGAAGGCAATGTCACACTGGCAGACGGCGTGCGTGTTGATGCATATTGCGTCATCCACAATACAAGCATCGGTGCGCAAACTTACATTCGCCCTTACAGCCATTTTGAAAATGCAGTCGTCGGTGAAGCCTGCATCATCGGACCGTATGCGCGCCTGCGTCCCGGCACTGTGCTGGCGAAAAATGTGCACATCGGCAATTTCGTCGAAGTCAAAAACAGCGAGATCGCCGCGCACAGCAAGGCCAACCATCTGACCTATATCGGCGACTCGACCGTGGGTTCGCGCGTCAATATCGGCGCCGGCACGATTACCTGCAATTACGACGGCGTAAACAAATCGCGCACCATCATCGAAGACGATGTCTTCGTCGGCAGCGCGACGCAATTGATTGCGCCTATACGCGTTGGTAAAGGCGCGACTTTAGGTGCGGGGACAACCTTGACCAAGGACGCGCCGGCTGACAAGCTAACCGTGTCGCGCGCCAAGCAGATTACGGTTGAAGGCTGGCAGCGACCGGTCAAAATCAAGAAGTAATAGATTAAAAGTAATTTTAAAAAATCGGGCCGCAAGCCCGATTTTTTATTTCAATGCGCTATCCGCATGACGGCATACGCCGGCCGAAATATAGCTGCACCGCGATCGCCAGCAGCGACAATACACCTCCCATCACGCACACGCCGCTCCAGTGCCAGTGACTCCACGCGACATTGCCGATTACCGAACCGATGCCGCCACCGAGAAAGCGCGTGACGTTGTACACGGTATTCAAACGACCCAGCGCCTCACTTTTCAATGCAAAGTTACGTGTCATGTTGGACACATGCCCGGATTGCATACCTAGATCCAGTAACACCACGCCGATCGCCAGGCCGATCAAACCGTAGCCGATGGTACCGAACGCCACATACGCAACCACGAACGCAATGCTGCTCAACATCACAGTCAGTCGAGGACTTTTGCGATCGGACAATTTGCCAGCATAAGGCGCTGCGATCGCACCAATCACGCCGACGAGGCCAAACATGCCGGCGACATCGCTGCCATATGCTTGCGGCAGGCTGTGCACATGGAACACCAGCGTGGTCCAGAACGCACTAAAGGCGGCGAACTGCAGCGCTGCCACTAGTGAAGTTTCACGTAATACCGGTTGCGTACGGATCAACTCGAGCATCGAGTGCATCAACGACTTGTAGTTACCGTGAAAGGTCGGCGGGCCTTTCGGCAAAGCACGTCCAAGTACAAAGAACAACACAATCATTAAGGCCGCAGCAATCCAGTACATGGCTTGCCAACTGAAGTATGCACCAACAAAACCTGCAATCGTGCGCGACAACAAAATCCCGGTCAGCAAACCTCCCATTACGATACCGACCACTGCACCGCGATCTTTCGGTTCCGCCAGTTGTGCGGCGAACGGCGTGAGTAGCTGTGGCACGATGCTTGTGAATCCCACCGTAAAACCTGCCACGATCAGCCAGTGCATAGACGGCGCCAGCGCGGTCGCGACCAACGCGCAGGTTGATGCCAGCAGCATCAGGCGGATCATCATGCGTCTTTCCAGCATGTCGCTCAGCGGCAAAAACAGCAGCATGCCGAGGGCATAGCCGAACTGCGTCAGTGCCGCAACCGGCCCGGCTGATTTCTCAGTCACGCCAAACGAGTGCGCAAATTCCACCAGCAAGGGCTGGTTGTAATAATTGTTGGCGACAACTACGCCACCCGTGATCGCCATGATCCACACCGTCGATTTGCGCAAAATAACTTCTCCAGACTCTTTAACTGGGGTTTAGTCTAGGCGCACGCCACTCATAAGGAAAATACTGTATTTATTAACCAGTCATACCTATAAAATATAAATAGACCAATTCAGAAAAGCAGCCTATGGATATCCGACAGCTCAAATATTTCATGGCCATCGTTGAGGAAGGCCAGATCAGCCGCGCGGCCAAACGTCTGCACATGGCGCAGCCGCCGCTCAGCCTGCAATTGAAAATGCTGGAAGAAAATCTCGGCGTGCAACTGATAGAGCGCAACACCAAAAGCCTGCGCCTGACCGAAGCCGGCCATGCGCTGTATCAACGCGCCGAACAAATCCTCGGGCTAGTCGACACCACGACCAAGGAAATCCGCGAATTCGATCAAGGCTTGCGCGGCACATTGGGTATCGGCAGTCCGCCCGGCATCGGTCATTTGTATATACCGCCGCGCCTGGCTGAATTCCATGCGAAATATCCGGAAGTGACTTTTCAATGGCGCGAAGGAAATACCTATCGCGTGTTGGAATTGCTGAATTCGCACGTGATTGAAGTCGGCATCGTGCGACTACCCATCGACGACAATACCTATGAAATCAAGCCGCTAGTGACAGAACCCTGGGTTGCCGTGCTGCGCAAGAATCCTGGGCAATCGCGTCCTGCGAAAATCACCTTGCCGCAAGTCGCACGCGAACCGCTGCTGTTGATGCAACGCCAGCAAGGCATTTTCTGTCACGACATGGTGTGGGATGAGCTACGCACAGCCAAGGTCGAGCCGACCGTGTTCTGTGAAAGCGACAACGTGATGGCGCTGCTGACACTGGTGGAATTGGGCTTGGGCGTAGCCATCGTGCCGCGCTCGGCTGCCGCACTCAAGGCTAGCGATACGCTACACATTGCTGAAATCACCGGCTGCAAGCTGGAATCGGCGGTAGCGATTACGTGGCTTAAAGGCCAGCGCTTGTCAGCAGCAGCGAAACAGTTTCTGGAAATGTTTTAAACAGACAAATCTCACACAGCAATCCGCGTTTCAAACTTGCTGCGATGAATGGAGAAAAAACTTTTCACGTTGCGCACATTCGCATGTGAAGCAAACAGCCTGTGCACCAGCGCGTTATAAGCCGGCATATCGGCGACCTGAATCACCAATACAAAATCCGGCCCGGGCGACACGCGATAGCATTGCAAGACTGCGCTTTCAGCCGCGACCAGAACTTCAAATTCCACCTGCTGTTCAGCTGCCTGATTGTCCAAAGTGATTTCGACGATAGCCGTCAGCCCCGCGCCTATCTTTTGCGGCGAGACGATGGCGACCTGCCGCTCAATCACACCGGCATCGACCAGCCGCTTGACGCGACGCAGGCAAGTCGGTGCAGACGCATGCACGGCCAGCGCTAGATCGTTGTTAGTTTGTGATGAATCGGCCTGCAGCGCGTTCAAAATGCGGCGGTCGAGTTCATCCAGCACTATTTTTTCATCGATCATATAGAAAATAAATCAATTAATTTGAAATTAAATTTCACTTTTCATCATCCAAGAAATAATAAGCCATTTATTCCAATATTTAGAAAACTTATTTCATAAACCCTAATCTAGACTGTGTCACTTATACAAATCACCACGAGGTTCTTATGTGCGGTATCGTCGGCGCAGTCGCGCAACGCAATATCACCCCCATCCTGGTTGAAGGCCTCAAACGGCTTGAATATCGCGGTTATGATTCCTGCGGCGTTGCACTGCATGTAGACGGCAAGCTGGAGCGCGCACGCAGTACCGCGCGCGTCGCCGAACTGGAAAAACAGGTCGCCAAGGAACATCTAGCAGGTTTTACCGGCATCGCACACACCCGTTGGGCCACACATGGTGCGCCGGCATCGCACAATGCGCATCCGCATTTTTCACGCGACCGCATCGCCCTCGTGCATAACGGTATCATCGAAAACCACGATGAACTGCGCGATGAATTAAAAGCACTCGGTTACGTCTTCGAAAGCCAGACCGATACCGAAGTCATCGCCCATCTGGTCGATCATTTATACACCGGCGATTTGTTTGAAACAGTGCAACTCGCTACCAAACGTCTGACCGGTGCCTTTGCGATTGCCGTCTTCAGTCGCGACGAACCGCACCGCGTAGTCGGCGCACGTCGCGGCTCGCCGCTGATCGTCGGCATCGGCAATGGCGAAAACTTTGTCGCCTCCGACGCGCTGGCCTTGGCCGGCACCACCGATCAAATCATTTACCTGGAAGAAGGCGACGTCGTCGACCTGCAATTGCAACGCGTATGGATAGTCGATGCCGATGGCAAGCAGGTGCAACGCGAAGTCAAAACCGTGCACGCACACACCGGCGCAGTCGAACTCGGCCCGTATCGCCATTACATGCAGAAGGAAATCTTCGAGCACTGTCTCTTATACACATCT
>DGBN01000006.1:0-262 GCA_002384815.1 Oxalobacteraceae bacterium UBA4003
CATCCGTAGATCGTATGCGGTATAGCGCAACTTTCGCTGCGTTATCCCCCACTCTAGGGTACGTTCCGATATATTACTCACCCGTTCGCCACTCGCCACCAAGAGCAAGCTCTCGTGCTGCCGTTCGACTTGCATGTGTAAGGCATGCCGCCAGCGTTCAATCTGAGCCAGGATCAAACTCTTCAGTTCAATCTCTGTTTTATGTCATTGCTGACATGGTTCTTGCGAACCGGTCGCTCACTCAAAATACTGACAGGTACTT
>DGBN01000006.1:304-21943 GCA_002384815.1 Oxalobacteraceae bacterium UBA4003
TCGTCAGCAGCAGAGAGATGAGATTATGTGGCATCTTTCAGTTCTCGTCAACATCTTTTTAAACAACTCCTTAAAAAGATTCGCTTCAAATTCCTTCAAAACGCCTTGACCAAAACTACCTCATCTTCACCACCATCACAGCCAAATCTCAGCTCGCTACACTCTGCGTTTCGCTGCTTGTTCTGCGACGGGAGCCGAACTATAGCAAGCACCCTTCCCATTGGCAACCCCTTTTGGATAAATAGTTTATTTCTTTTGAAATACATCTCGAATTCTTCTTGATCAAGACTCAAACATTCCTGAATTTAGCTGCGCGCTTCTCGACAAATGCAAGCATTCCTTCTTTCTGATCTTCTGTTGCGAAGGTGCTGTGAAAGAGTCTGCGCTCGAACTGCACGCCTTCAGCAAGCGTTGTTTCATAAGCGCGATTGATGGATTCCTTGATCATCATGGCCATAGGCAGCGACATGCCGGCGATAACGGTTGCCGCAGCCAATACCTCTTCCAGCAACTTGTCCGCTGCCACTACCCGCGACACCAAGCCGGCGCGCTCAGCCTCAGCCGCATCCATCATGCGCGCCGTCAGGCACATATCCATCGCCTTGGATTTTGAAACAGATCGCGGCAAACGCTGCGTACCGCCGGCACCAGGAATAATCCCGAGCTTGATTTCAGGCTGGCCGAATTTGGCCGTATCCGCCGCAATAATGAAGTCGCACATCATTGCCAATTCGCAGCCGCCACCCAGTGCATAACCAGCCACTGCTGCGATGACCGGTTTACGTACACTGCGGATTTGCTCCCAGTTGCGCGTAATGTAGTCGCCCTTATATACATCCATATAAGAGTACGTCGCCATTGCGCCGATATCGGCACCCGCAGCAAAGGCCCTCTCGCTGCCCGTAATGATCATGCAGCCGATATCGTCATTTGCGTCAAACGACAGCAAAGCATGCCCTAGTTCATCCATTAATTTGTCATTGAGCGCATTCAATGCCGCCGGCCGGTTAAGGGTAATGAGGCCGACCTTGCCGTGAATTTCGATCAGGATGTTTTCATATTGCATGACTGACTCCTATATACGGACATTGATAGACAACTGCATGGGCTGGAATTATTTTGGCAACAATACCCACATCGCGCCACGCTGCTTCATGCGACCCGCCTGTTCTCCTGCCTGAGCACCAAAACCCCAGAAGTAATCGGCACGAACGGCATTCTTGATAGCGCTGCCCGTATCCTGCGCCAATACCAGACGCTGCAACAGAACATTGCTGTTGGGCTGCGTGGTCGCAAGAAACACGGGCGCACCCAATGGAATGTATTGCGGATCAACAGCGATCGAACGCTGGGGCGTCAAGGGCACACCCAGCGCCCCCTTCGGACCGACATTAGGGTCCGTCACCTTTTCTTCACGAAAAAAAACATAACTGGGATTGGCATTCAGCAATTCCTGCTGCCGCTTCGGATTGGCTCTCACCCAGGCCTTGATTCCCTGTGCAGATGCCCGATTCAGCGTCAATTCACCTTTATCGATCAGATAACGGCCTATTGATTTGTATGGCTGGCCATTCTGGTCGGCGTAGGCCAGTCGCACGATTTCCTTGCCGCCATCCAGTTGCACCCGCCCCGAACCCTGCACCTGCAAGAAAAATGCGTCAATTGCATCATCCACCCACAGGATTTCCTTGCCGGCCAGTGCATTCGACCTGCTCAACTCGGCACGCGATGGATAGGCCACCACCTTTTTACCGACCAGGCGACCGCGCACGCGCTGGCCTTTCAGCTCAGGAAAAACACTTGCCAGCTCAATAGTCAGGATATCGTCTGGGGTGCTGTGCAAGGGTGTTTGATACTTGCCACCACGTTTGCGCGAACCCTGCAGCAAGGGTTCGTAATAGCCGGTGACTGTACCGCTCAAGGAGCCATCCGGATTCGCTACGCGATACGGCACAAAATAATTTTCAAAAAATTGGCGCGCCGCATTGTCGTCTGTCGCGTCGACATTTGCACCAGCCGCGCACGCCTCCTTCCAGTCGGGGCGCCGGATCAATACCACACAGGACGACAAAAAAGCCGGCAAGGCTTCGCGCTGCTCATCTGCATTCCAACCCGGCAAGGCGGCAAAGGTGACCGGGCGCAAGGCGGAATTGATTTCAGTTCTTGGCAAGCCAGGCAAGTCGACTGGCGGCGTAACCGGCTTGGCGGGCTCAATCGGGACGACCGGCTCTGACGGCAGCGCCGGTTGCTGCTTGGGAGCGGTAGAACAGGAAACCAGGCCGAGCAGTATGGATGCGAGTAAACTAAGGCGTATGAAAGACATGGGAGTAATTGGTAATGTGGCTATTATTTGTTGAAGCAGGAATCGCACTGGGCCTGTTGGTTTTCATCGTCTGGTGGACCATGTTTTCGGGCCAGAAACCCAAACATCCACCGACACAGAAAGTTTTACCACCCAAGGACGACGCGATTGAGTAAGTGTTTTTAGTGCAAAGTGCGCGGCAAGGAGAGGACGAACTCAGGAATTTTTACCTCGAATTGCTCACCGTCTTCCGCCACGCAGAAATACTCGCCCGTCATCGAACCTTGCGGCGTAGCCATCGACGCGCCGCTGGTATATTCAAACTGTTCGCCCGGCTGCAGCAAAGGCTGATTGCCGACTACGCCCAGACCGCGCACTTCTTCAATATGGTTATTAGCATCAGTAATGACCCAATGACGCGAAATAAGTTGCGCCGCCACCTGCCCGGTATTCTTGATCGTGATTGCGTACGCGAATACATAATTGGAGTGCGCCGGATCGGACTGCTCTTCCAGGTACTGCGTATTGACGGTCACGGTAAATTCGTAAGATGCCATTTGATTCCTCTTGTGCCTGCTGCGTTTATTCAATGTGCGCAGTTAATTCTTTCACATCATAACGCGTCCACGAACTCTATATATAGATAGAGCAAACCTCTAGCGGAAAATTAAATGTCGGCAGAGCGCGCACTGAAAGCCACAGGGTAAAATAGCGGCTTCATTTACAAAGTCACTGCCATGGCCAACTATCGTATCGCCCCCAGCATTCTGTCCGCCGATTTCGCCCGTCTTGGGGAAGAAGTGCGCAATGTCGTCGCCGCCGGCGCCGACATCATCCACTTCGACGTGATGGACAACCATTACGTTCCCAACCTGACGATAGGTCCGCTAGTCTGTGAAGCAATACGCCCGCATGTACAAGTGCCTATCGATGTGCATCTGATGGTCAGGCCGGCGGATCGCATTGTTCCCGATTTTGCGAAGGCCGGCGCCAATATCATCACCTTCCATCCGGAAGCCTCCGATCACGTCGATCGCACGCTGCAATTGATACGCGACAACGGTTGCAAAGCCGGCTTGGTATTCAATCCCGCCACGCCTTTGCATTATCTGGAACATGTAATGGACAAGCTGGACATCATCCTGCTGATGTCGGTCAATCCCGGCTTTGGCGGTCAATCCTTCATTCCACACACGCTGAAAAAAATCGCCGCCGTGCGCAAACTGATCGATGAATCCGGCCGCGACATCATGCTGGAAGTCGATGGCGGCATCAAAGTCGACAATATCGAAGCCGCCGCGCGCGCCGGCGCAGATACCTTTGTCGCCGGCTCCGCCATTTTCGGCAAGCCTGACTACAAAGCGGTCATAGACGCTATGCGCAGCGAACTGGCGAAGGTCTAAATTTGTCTTCCAGCGCAGTTGAAAACCAAGTGTTGCACGGCATACGCGGTGTCATCGTCGATCTCGACGGCACCATGTTGCATACCGCTCAGGATTTGCACATCACGATTAATCGCATGCGCGCCGACCTGGGCCTGGGCCCGCTTACGCTAGACACCGCGATCAGCTTCGTCGGCAAGGGCGCAGAAAATCTGGTGCGCAAAAGCATAGGCGTGGATTTTTCCGCCGGCGAAGTCGAGTTGCGTTTTCAGGAAGCGATGGCGCTGTTTGAAAAACATTATTTCGACATCAATGGCGAGTTCGCCACCGCCTATCCGGGTGTGCACGAAGGCTTGCGAGAAATGCAGGCAAAAGGCTTGCGTCTGGCATGCGTGACCAACAAACCGATAGCCTTCACCTTGCCACTACTGAAAAAAACCGGCTTGCGCGATTATTTTGAAATCGTTTACGGCGGGGATTCTTTCGCGAAAAGGAAACCCGATCCTGTGCAGTTGCTGCACGTCTGCAAAGATTTTGGACTGAGTCCGTCGGAAGTCGTCGCGATAGGCGACTCCATCAACGACTCGCAAGCCGCACGCGCCGCAGGTTGCAAGGTTCTCAACGTTCCGTACGGCTACAACCACGGGCAGTCTATACAAGACGTCGATAGCGATGGTATAGTTTCTTCGCTGCTAGACGCGGCACATCTTATCTCACCAACATAAATCATCATGTCTCTCGACAAAAAACGACTCACGACACCAGGCGCGCATGAGGCCTGGCTATGGCGAGGCTGGCAAATCTGGCGTTGAATGCCACTTGCCGCTGATCGTCCGCACGTTTGCCCCCCTGCATTTCCGCGCGATCAGCAACGTTTTTTGAAGTACTTACTAAAGTACCAAACCGCTCGTCTACAATAGCGGTCCGGAGAGAACCCATGACTGAACTCGAATTCAAATCGCTGGCCACGCAAGGCTACAACCGTATCCCACTGGTCGCCGAAGCATTCGCCGATCTGGAAACACCGCTTTCGCTCTACCTCAAACTGGCGCAAACTCAGGATGGCGGCAAAAACACCTTTTTACTGGAATCCGTCGTCGGTGGCGAACGTTTTGGCCGCTATTCCTTCATCGGTCTGCCTGCCAACACCTTGATGCGCAGTTTCGGCACGCGCGTTGAAGTCGTGCGCAACGGCGCCATCGTGGAAACCTTCGAAGGCAATCCGCTCGATTTCATCGCGGAGTTCCAGGCACGCTATAAAGTCGCGATTCTGCCTGGCATGCCCCGCTTTTGCGGCGGCCTCGCCGGCTATTTCGGCTACGACACCGTGCGTCACGTTGAAAAACGCCTGGCGCATACGACGCCCAAAGATGATCTTGGCCTACCGGAAATTCAATTATTACTGACAGAAGAACTCGCCGTCATTGACAATCTTTCGGGTAAGCTCTATCTGATTGTGTATGCAGATCCGACGCAGCCGGAAGCCTACGCCAACGCGCGTCAGAAGCTGAGAGACTTGCGCAGCAAATTACATAGAGCCGTCGAAGCGCCGGTCACGAGCGCATCCGTCCGCACCGATACGATCCGCGAATTCGACAAGAAAGATTATCTGGCCGCCGTCGCTCAAGCCAAGGAATACGTGATGGCCGGCGACCTGATGCAGGTACAGATCGGCCAGCGCATTAAGAAGCCGTATGTCGATGCGCCGCTGACGCTATACCGTGCACTGCGATCCTTGAATCCTTCACCGTACATGTACTTCTACAATTTCGGCGACATGCAAATCGTCGGCGCATCGCCGGAAATCCTGGTGCGCAATGAAGCGATAGCCGACGGCAAGAAAAAAATCACGATACGTCCTTTGGCCGGCACACGCCCACGTGGCGAAACACCGGAAAAAGACGTGATTCTCGCAAAAGAATTGCTGGCCGATCCAAAAGAAATCGCCGAACACGTGATGCTGATTGACCTCGCACGCAACGATATCGGCCGCATCGCAGAAACCGGCAGCGTGCTTGTCACCGACAAACTGGTGATCGAAAAATATTCGCACGTGCAGCACATCGTTTCCAACGTTGAGGGCACGCTGAAAGACGGACTGTCGAATCTCGACGTATTGAAAGCAACTTTCCCGGCCGGCACATTGTCTGGCGCGCCGAAAGTACGTGCGATGGAAATCATCGACGAACTGGAGCCGACCAAGCGCGGCATTTACGGCGGCGCATGCGGTTATCTGTCCTTCGGCGGCGAAATGGATCTGGCAATCGCGATCCGCACCGGCGTCATCAAGGATGGCATGCTGTACGTACAAGCGGCAGCCGGCATTGTCGCCGACTCGGTGCCCGAGATGGAATGGCAGGAAACCGAAAACAAGGCTCGCGCTGTACTTAGAGCCGCCGAACAGGTGCAAGATGGCTTGGATGGAGAAATCTGAGATGATGAATTTTCTACAAGCGAGGATAGTTTCGGCGAAGGCTAACTTGTGCGAAGCGCAAGTTAAGCGTAGCGGCCGTAGCCAAAACTTTCTGCGCGCTGTATTACGCGCAGCGGAACAAGTGCAAGACGGTCTGGATGGGGAGATTTAAATGTTACTGATGATCGACAACTACGACTCCTTCACCTATAACCTGGTGCAGTATTTCGGCGAACTCGGCGAAGAAGTCGTCACCGTGCGCAATGATGACATAAATCTGAAAGAGATCGAGGCATTGAAGGCGGATCGCATCTGCGTCTCGCCCGGCCCCTGCACACCGCATGAAGCAGGCATCTCGATTCCGGTGTTGCAGCACTTCGCGGGCAAATTGCCTATCCTCGGCGTTTGCCTTGGACATCAGGCGATAGGCGCAGCCTTCGGCGGCAAAGTGATACGCGCGCAGCAAGTCATGCACGGCAAGACTTCACCGATTACGCATACGGGTGTCGGCGTGTTCAAGGATTTGCCCAGCCCTTACATCGTCACCCGCTATCACTCGCTGGCCATCGAACGCGCTTCGCTGCCATCCTGCCTGGAAGTGACGGCGTGGACGGACGATGGCGAGATCATGGGCGTGCGACACAAGGATTTCGACATTCAGGGTGTGCAGTTTCATCCTGAATCCATCCTGTCCGAACATGGCCACGCGCTGTTGAAAAATTTCCTGGCCGGCTGAGTTACTGCCAGCCGCGTGTTGCAACCAGACCGAAAGCCTACTCATGCAGATTACTGACCAAGAAGCGCTACTGCGCTGCATCGAACATCGCGAAATTTTTCACGACGAAATGCTGACCCTGTTCCGCCGCATCATGAGCGGCGAAATGTCGCCCGTGATGATGGCGGCGATTATCACAGGCCTGCGCGTGAAGAAGGAAAGCATAGGCGAAATCACCGCTGCGGCAGAAGTGATGCGCGAATTTGCCACCAAAGTCCCGCTGGCTGATACGACCGATCTGCTCGACATCGTCGGCACAGGCGGCGATGGCGCCAACACCTTCAACATTTCCACCGCCTCGATGTTCGTCGCCGCCGCGGCCGGCGCACGGATTGCCAAGCATGGCGGACGTAGCGTGTCGTCCACATCCGGCAGCGCCGATGCGCTGGATGCGCTGGGTGCGAATATCAATCTGAAACCGGAACTGGTCGCCGAGTCGATCGCGCAAACAGGCATTGGTTTCATGTTTGCGCCCAACCATCATGCCGCGATGAAACATGCAGCAGCAGTACGCAAAGAGCTCGGTGTACGCACCATTTTCAATCTGCTCGGGCCACTGACCAATCCGGCCGGTGCACCGAATATTCTGATGGGCGTATTTCATCCGGACCTGGTTGGCATACAGGTGCGCGTACTGCAGCGTTTGGGCGCACAACACGCCATCGTGGTCTGGGGGCGCGACAATATGGATGAAGTGTCGCTGGGCGCGGCAACCATGGTCGGCGAACTGACAGACGGCAAAATCCGCGAATACGAAATCCATCCGGAAGATTTTGGCCTGCAAATGATCGCCAGCCGCAATTTGCGCGTTGCCAATTCCGCAGAATCGAAAGTCCGCATACTCGAAGTACTAGACAACACGGCAGGCCCCGCACGCGATATCGTCGCATTGAATGCCGGTACCGCCCTGTATGCTTCTGGTGTTGCCAGCTCTATCGCGGATGGATTGAAACAAGCGCGTGAAGCGATTGCATCGGGTGCCGCACGCGCCAAGATGGAACAGTTCGTACGCGTGACGCAGGAACTCGGCAGCAAGGCCTGAGGCGCGCAAGCTGCAAACAGGCAGCTCAAGGCAAGACGCCATCATTACTGGAAGTTGAAATCATGTCTGACATTCTGAATAAAATCCTGGCCGTCAAAGCCGATGAAATCGCCGCGGCGAAAAAATACCGCAATCTTGCCAGCTTGCGAAGCGAAGTCGAAGCAGACAAGGATGCGCGTGCTGCCATACGCAATTTTGAGGGCGCCTTGCGGCAGAAAATCGCTGCCGGCAACGCAGGCATCATTGCAGAAATCAAAAAGGCATCGCCATCCAAAGGCATCATCCGTCCGGATTTTCAACCCGACCGGATCGCCGCCAGCTATGCACAACATGGTGCCGCCTGCCTGTCGGTGCTGACCGATGTGCAATTCTTCCAGGGCTCACCGGACTATCTGAAACAGGCGCGTGCCGCTTGCAACTTGCCGGTTCTGCGCAAGGATTTCATCATCGATCCATATCAAATCTACGAAGCGCGTTCATGGGGGGCCGATTGCATCTTGCTGATTGTCGCCGGCCTGGATCACGGCTTGATGGCCGAGCTGGAAGCATGCGCGCACGAACTGGGCATGCATGTGCTGGTGGAAGTTCACAATGGTGAAGAATTGAACGCCGCCTTGCGCCTGAAATCCGCCTTGCTGGGCGTGAATAACCGCAACCTGCGCACTTTTGAAACGTCCTTGCAAACAACGCTGGATTTATTGGCACGCATCCCACCTGAAAAACTGGTGATTACCGAATCCGCCATCGGCACGCAGGACGATGTGAAGACAATGCGCGACGCGGACGTACATGCATTCCTGATCGGCGAGACCTTCATGCGTGCGCCCGATCCGGGCCTGGAATTAAGCCGTCTGTTTCGCTGAATCCGTGCCTGACAATAAAAAACGCCGTTAGCTTGTACTAACGGCGTTTTTTATTGTTCGATGCTATCCATCGCTACACTTGCGTCAACCATCCCTGACGCAAGCGCACTGCAGCCACCGGCTTGTCTTCGATAACAAGATTCACAACAGGCGCATCGGGAGCAGCAACAGTTGCGGCAAAGCTCAACAACTCATCCCGCCTAAAAGCATGTATGCCGATTTTGTCGCCGATCCGATAACGACCCAAGAGTACGTCCAGATTATTCGCATTTACACGCAAGCCATCGATCGCCACCAACACATCTCCGGCCGACAAACCGGCACGGTGTGCAGCGCTGCTTTCATAAATGGCGGCAATTTTGCAATCATTGCCGTCGCGCGCGGTGCGCATACCCAAGTCCGGCTTGCCATTTTTACGCTCGTCATTCAGTGCGATACCGAATGACGTCAGCAATCTTGCCAGCGGAATATCTTCAGTGCCGCGTACCCAGCGATCCAGCGTGCGCTGCAATTTCAAACCGGTGACGCGATCAAACAGGGCATCGATTTCGGCGTCACTCACACCGCGTCCTTCCTTGCCGTCCTGATAGAAATCACGGCCGTATTGCTGCCACAAGGCCAGCATCACATTGTCCAGCGATTTTTTTCCTCTGGTTTCGGCGCGTATCGTTAAATCCAGCGCCAGCGCCACCAATGATCCCTTGGTGTAATAACTGACGATGGCATTGCTCGCATTTTCATCCTGCCGGTAATACTTGACCCACGCATCGAAACTGGATTCCGCCACACTTTGCTTGCGCCGGCCACTGCCGCGCAAGACGCTGTTGGCTGTCTTGGCGACCAGCTTCAGATAAGCCGGCGCATCGATCACGCCGCTACGTACCAGCATCAAATCGTCGTAATAACTGGTGAAGCCCTCAAACAACCATAACAGGGAGGTATAGGCTTCCATCTTCAAGTCATAAGGCACGAAGGCGGCCGGCTTGATACGCTTGACGTTCCATGTATGGAAGTATTCATGGCTACACAAACCGAGGAAGCTGCGATAGCCGTCGCTCATTTCCGGCTGTCCTTTGACCGGCAGGTCGGCGCGCGAACAGATCAGCGCGGTCGATGCACGATGTTCGAGTCCACCGTAACCGTCGCCCACCACCATCGTCATGAAAACATAGCGATCTACCGGTGCACGTTTGCTCCCGGGTTCGAAGAATGCAATCTGAGCCTCGCATATTTTCGTCAAATCCGCCGTCAGGCGCGGCAAATCGAGATTCGGCACGCGGCCGGTAAACACGACATCGTGCTGTACGCCATGTGCCTTGAACGTCGCCAGGGAAAACGTTCCCAGCTCAACCGGATGGTCGATCAACTCATCGTAGTTCGACGCGATATACGTGCCGAAACCGTAGCGTTTGGCTTCCAACTGTCGCATGGCAGTAGCAACGCGCCATTTGTCGTAGTCACTACCTTGCGGCTTCTGGATATCCACAATGTGCACACTATCCTCACGGTCTTCGACCCGCAAGAAAACGCTGCTGCCGTTGAAGAAGCCATGCGTTTGGTCCAGATGCGCAGCACGCACCGACAAATCCCACGCATACACTTCGTACCGCACAGTCAGCGCGCCTTCACATTCATCCGCAATCCAGGTGTGCTTGTCGAGTTTGCCCAGACCGATTTTTTTGCCGTCGGATTCAGCGCTGATTTGCACGATGTTCCTGGCAAACTCTCGCATCATGTAACTACCCGGAATCCATGCCGGCAAAGAGAAACACTGCCCAATCGGATCAGGCTGATTGACAATAACCGTTACCGCATACAAGTGCGCTGCCAGATCTTTTGGAACGATGGTGTAGTGAATTGCGTTTTTCATTCGATACCGTTGGGGAAGTGCAATAGTGCTAGTTTAGCGGCATCCGGCTGTGTCCGCAGAAACGCACGGGATGCAATCGCTCACACGCACAATAAAAAATGGCCACGCAAGCGTGGCCGTTTTTCAAGCATGTTCATATATTTATTTAAGAGAAAGCAGTTTTTCTTCCAGCGCTTTCGCATCGATTGCACCAGGAATGCGCGAACCGTCGGTAAAAATGATGGTCGGCGTACCGGTTACCTTCATACTACGTCCGAGCGCCAACACTTTTTCATGCGGCGCAACGCAGTTATCCGATGCCGTTGCCGGCACCTTGCCGTTCAGCATCCAGTCATCCCAGGCTTTGTTACGGTTCGCAGAACACCAGACATTGCGCGATTTTGTGATCGAGTCCGGCGACAGGATGTTGTACATGAAAGTATAGACAGTGATGTCGTTGATCCCCTCCAGCGTCTGGCGGAAACGTTTGCAATAGCCGCAATTAGGATCCTCAAACACGGCAATCACGCGCTTGCCATTTCCCTTGACCTGTTTCATCGCAGCCTCCAGCGGCAGATCACTGAATGCCACCTTGTTGATTTCATCCAGACGCGCCTTGGTGTAATCCTGGTAGGTTTTGGTATCGACCACACGCCCGATGAATAAATACTGCGCTTTCACATCAGTATAAATAACGTCGCCATTCACCTCCACTTCAAACAAACCGGAATACGGGGTTTTGGTTACCGAAACCACTTTGGCATCGTCGCCCAAACGCGGTTCAATCGCCTTTCTTACTGCCGCTTCCTGTGCAGTTTCTGCAAATGCAGTGGCAAAACTCAAACCCAGCACTACTGCGATCGCAGCCTTGAATATGTTCATATTACTTTCCATTTAAATTTTTCAGCAGAGGTTAGCGCACAGACATCACAAACTTGTCAAAGTCAGCAGATTAAGGCTTACCCAGAGCATGGCCAATCAAGCGCCTTTTTAGGACAGGCAAACGGTTCACCAAGTTCAACCCGAGATTGCGTGCGATGCGCAGCGGCTCGAATTCCGTACCGAACAAACGCGCCAAACCATCCGTTGCCAATTGCATCAGCAGTATATCTTCCTTGCGTGAGCGCGCATAACGCGACAACATCCGCGCATCGCCGCAATCGTGGTCGGCTCCGCGCTCGATTACCGTCTTGATCAAACCGGCAACATCGGCAAACCCCAGATTCATTCCGTGCCCGGCGAGTGGATGCACGACATGCGCTGCATCGCCTATCAGGGCAACACGCGGCGCAGTAATCGCATGCGGGCGGATCAGCGCGAGCGGGAAGGACCTTACCATTTCCGGTTGCAAGGGCACCAGGCTGCCGAGCGGCTCCGCCGCCAATATGCTCAGACGCGCAGCCAATTGCGTCAACGATTCCTGCGACAGAATATCAGCCAGCGCATCGGGCGCCGACCATACCAGCGAAACCTGATTGCCGGGCAAGGGCAACAAAGCAATGATGCCCTCCGACGGGGAGAACCATTGATGTGCCACGCCGCGATGCGGTTTTTCGCATGAAAAATTACTGACAATGGCGCGCTGGCCGTAAGGCCGATAATCAAAATCGATCTCGCATTGGGTACGCACCCACGATTGTCCGCCATCGGCGCCGACCAGCAATTCAGCGGAGAGCGTATCGCCATTATCCAGTTGCACGCTGGCGGCGGTTTCATTTGCCTGCATGCTAAGCGCCCGACCGTTGACCATGCGAACATTCGACGCAAACTTCAATGCTGCATCAAGCGCCTGATTCAAATTGCGATCTTCGACTATCCAGGCCAGCGCGCCCACGCGCGCACCGTAAGCATCAAAGGCCAGCACACTGGCTGTATCGCCTTTGACCACCATGGCATCAACCGCTGCCACGCGGGATGCGTCCAGCGCCTCCCACACTTTCACGCCAGACAATAAATTGCGCGCGACATGATTGACTGCATAAACGCGCGCATCCCAGGCCTGCGGGCCTGCAGCAGCAACGGACGCGCCGACGCGCGACGGACTCAACAGCGACACCTTCAAACCCGCTTGCGCGAATCCCAGCGCAGCTACCTTGCCGATAGCGCCATCACCAATAATGCAAATGTCGCTTTGTATATGCATAAAGCCTATCCGTGAAAAAAGGAAAACCTGCTTGAGTGACACCACATTATAACGGCAGCCTATCGATAAATTTTGCATGAAAGCCTTGCATATTCCGATAGGTTTGCTATACTTGCGCGCCTTGGCCTGGTAGCTCAGTCGGTAGAGCAGAGGATTGAAAATCCTTGTGTCGGTGGTTCGATTCCGCCCCGGGCCACCANNCCACCAAAGAAATCAAGCACTTAGCCCACCCTCACCGGTGGGCTTTTTGTTTGCCTGACGATTTTCTGTCACTTCCAATGATGAACGGGGCCACTCCTCGCGAACCACTCATTTTGAAATCCACGTTCAATATCCGCACCATCTATACGCAACGCCAAACCGCTGTGATGGACACGTATGCATTTCCTGTCCGCGCACTTCACACGTACAGCCATTTTCGCATCGCGCTCATCGTTTGACGCCTAAAAATGAAGTGATCAACAAGACATCATTTTGATTTAGTATGCTTGTCATAGGCTGCAGCATGCATTCTATATCGTGCCGATACGGCAATATTTATCGCCATTTTTGGAGGTTATGATGGGATTACTCGATCAATTAGCAGGACAGGTAATGGGTTCGCTAGGCGCGCAAAAACAGGACTCGGTCGCACAAGGCGATTTAATGGGAAGCATCATGGCTCTGATTAATGGCGCCGGCGGTCTTCCAGCGCTACTGCAGCAATTGCAGGCAAGTGGATTGGGGGAGCAGGTCGCGTCGTGGATAGGAACCGGTGAAAATCAGGCGGTCTCGGGCGATCAGATCAAGAATGCTCTGGGGGAAGACAACATACAACAAATTGCGCAACAGGCAGGCGTGGAGCCTGAGCATGCTTCAGCCGGCCTTGCCCAGCTTTTGCCGCAAATTATTAACCAGCTGACGCCGAACGGGCAAGTTCCTCAAGGCGATTTATTGGAACAAGGATTAGGCATGCTGAAAGGCAAATTCTTTGCCTAGTTGGATTGTAAGGGAAGCTGCCCGTTGCTCTCAGCAAGCCTGGCACGACACGTGTCAAGCAAATGACGTCTCTGCTTGCTGTAGTCAACGCAGTACGGCAGCAGTCATCTCAGTACTTTAAAGATGTGTTCTCCGATTACCCATACTTGAGAGGTTTCAATGAATAAACTCCTAGCACTTCTCGTTTCCGCAACATTTGCAACATGTGCGTTTGCCGCAGATCCTGCTGCGTCTCCGGCAAAGGAAAAATCAGCGCAACAAACGAAGATGACAACCTGCAATAAGGAGGCGACAGGTAAAAAAGGCGATGAACGCAAAGCATTCATGAAAGAATGTCTCAGCGGCGATCCAAAGGCAAGTCCCGCTCAACAAGCGCAACGCGCCAAGATGAAAGCCTGCAATGCAGATGCCAGCGCAATGAAAGGCGATGAACGCAAGAAATTCATGCAAACCTGCCTATCCAAAAAATAGACCGGTTGGCGACTCACGCCAAACCCTAATAAAAATGGCAAGACACTTTGTGTGTCTTGCCATTTTTTATAGGCTCACATGAATTTGGGAAAGTGCGCACTCTCCCATATCAAGGTTTAAAAACTTATCCAGCGCCCTTTCATTCAGGGCAAAGTCCAGCCAAACAGCATTTGCAACAGGGGTAAGTTGTCCAGGATAACAAGCGGGACACCGATAGAGAACGCAAGCAGCGTCAGAATATCAAATTCAGTCTCCTTTAATTCAGCCTTGGAGTGTGCGATATGAGGGAGATGCCAGGAATCAAATAGATGTATTTTCATGATTGCCTCCGGTCAGTTCCAACTTTCTCGGTTGTTGCTGTTTCAGTATAGAAAATCGCGCAAAACAATCAATGTCTTTCGATCAACGTTCACACTTCCATTCCGGGTCGATCAACCATATGAATATGAGATACATATGCTGTATTTCATTGAAGTGTCCGCTTTATGGGAGTAGATTGAATCGGTACCTCAAGTAAGCGAAACACCGACATGATGCAAAAAAACAATAAATCATTGGCATTCCGCTCGTAATTTGTGAAATATTGTCACATCAGAACAGTTAAGGTCCCAGTGCCGGAATACTTTGTTAAATTAGGGCGTCGTAACATAACTTGCTTTCAAGCACCAAAAATATGCGAATTGCCGTACTCGATGACGACCGAAGTCAGACAGATTTAGTCTGTCAGGTACTTGGTGCCGCCGGCCATTTCTGCCACCCCTTCCAAAGTGGCAAGGAACTGCTGAATCAATTGCGGCGCGAGAGTTTCGATATGCTGATTATCGATTGGCAGGTGCCCGACCTGAGCGGCGCCGATGTCTTGCGCTGGGCGCGCGAAAAATTATCGCCTAATCTTCCCGTTTTGTTCATGACCAGCCGTTCGGGAGAGGATGACATTGTGGCGGGACTGGCAGCCGGCGCCGACGATTACATGATCAAGCCGATACGCCGCGGCGAATTGCTGGCACGAGTACAGGCCTTGTTGCGCCGCGCCTATCCAAGCCAGAATCCGATTGAGCAAATCCAGTTCGGCAACTTCATCTTTGAAGCGCGTACCGGACGTTTGACGATGTCGGGCACACCCATTGAAGTGACCCAAAAAGAGTTCGATCTTGCCTTGCTGTTTTTCCGCAATCTCGGCCGTCCGTTGTCACGTGCCTACATTCTGGAAGCAGTATGGGCACGCGATGTGGAAATTCCCTCGCGCACGATGGATACACATGTATCCAGAGTTCGGAGCAAGCTACAATTGCGCCCAGAACATGGTTTTCGGCTCGCGCCAGTGTATAGCTACGGCTATCGGCTGGAACAGATGACAGGTTAGCAAGGCGCAGCAAGGGTTGCGCGGAGAAACGACATGCGCATTCCCCTTCACAAATTGATGCTGGTTGCGGTTCTGATGCTGAGTGGCCTGCCTGTTGCCGGTTCGCTTGCATATGCGCAAACACCCGGCAATATTACCGTTCAATCGTCCGGCATTACTTACTATGCGCAAGCAGGCGACACGCTGATGACGATCGCGCAAAGGTTGGCAACCAAGAGTTCCAACTGGGTTACACTCGGCAAAATCAATCAGATCAACAAAGACATCAGCATTCCGATAGGCACCGCCATCTTCATTCCGGCCGAACTGCTGGATGATGTAGCAAGCGAAGCAACCGTGATAGCCCGCAACGGTGTAATCACCGCCACGTCGGCAGATGGCAATCCCTTTTCGCTGGACATCGGCAGTAAAATCACCGAGGGCATGAAAATCGACACCGGCATCAACAGTTTTCTGACCTTGTCACTGGCTGATGCATCACGCATTTCCCTGCCATCCAACAGCAGCGTACTGATGGCAAAATTACGCAAATCCCTGTACACCCACAGCCCGCGGACCGAACTCAAACTCTTGCGCGGCCGCGTCGTCTCGCGCGTGTCGCCACTGAATGTCAATCGAGGACTCTTTGAAGTGCAGACACCGCTGTCGGTAGCCGGCGTACGCGGCACACACTTCCGCGTCAGCCTGAACAATCAGAAAGTCACGACCGAAGTACTGGACGGAGAGGTCGCTGTCGGCACACCACGCACGCCGGAAACACTGCTGCCGACGGCCAAAGGCAATCTGATCACCAGCGAAACCATCGGGCCGGCCATCGATTTGCTGCCGGCACCGCAATTTTCCGGCACGCCTTACAGACAGGGAGCTGCGGCAAAATTCGCCATCACACCGATCTCCGGCGCGCGCGCCTATCACGTGCAAATTGCACAGGATGCCGAAATGCTGCACATGCTGGCAGAAGAAAATAGCAACGGCAACGAAGTCGTGATCAATAACATTCAGGAAGGCGAATATTTCATACGCATTGCCGCCATCGACAAATCCGGCCTGGAAGGCATGCCGCGCATACTTGCCGCGAACATCCGCAATCGCAATGAAGCCGCGCCGGCGCAGGCAGCACCTTCCGTCATTAATGGCAGTCCCAAGGAACTGGCGCTGCGCTGGCCCGGATCTGCCGGGCAAAAATACAATGTACAGCTTGCACGCGATCCTGAATTCAGCTGGTTATTATTTACCAATAGCGTAGCCGGCAATGAAATTCGCCTGCCTCGCCCTTCATTCGGCACTTACTTTGCCCGCGTGCAAAGCATCAACGCCGATGGCAGCACCAATCCCTTTTCTTTCGCGCAAACATTGATCGTGACGGATCAGTGGATCATTAACGATGGGCATCCGCTACATCCGAAAGAAGTCTCGCGTAACACTATCCGATAAACAGCCCAAGCACTTGATGAAAAAACGCCGGCTCTTCCCGCTCGGGCGACGTCTTGCACTACGCGAATGGCTGGTGCTGTCCATCATTCTACTGACTGTTACCGCCATTCTCGGTTGGCAAAACAGCCTCGGACGGCTGGATCAGGCACGATACGATTTGTTCCTATCCACAAAAACCGCGGTAGCAAACGAAGACATTATCATCGTGGCAATCGACGATTACAGTCTGTCGGAACTCGGTCGCTGGCCTTCCTGGTCGCGTGCCACACATGCAAAACTGATTCAACAGCTGAACCGGGCCAGGCCGCGCGCCATTGGCTTCGATGTCATTCTGTCCGAAGCCGAGTCTCATCAGCCAGGCTCCACCTCCTCCGGCGACCAGCTACTGGCGGCGGCATTGATGCAAAGCGGCCGTACGGTCTTGCCGGTCACGATGACCAATGCCGGTCGCGGTCTGACTGTGAGTCTGCCAACTCCCGAACTGGCACGCGCAGCGCATGCACTCGGCCACATCAATCTGGCGCACGACAGCGATGGAGTCGTACGCAGCGTCTTTTTACGAGAAGGACAGCATGGTACATGGTGGCCGCAATTTTCCGCTGCATTGCTGGCGACCGGCAACCCGACACTAGCCGCCCGCATACCTGCTCCGGACAAGGAAGAGTCCCTCTCCGCCGGCATCGACAATTGGCAGCGCGCCGATCAAATCCACATTCCGTTTACCGGCAGCACCGGCCATGTGCGATCAGTGCCTTATGTGTCGGTCTTGCGCGGCGAAGTCCCGGATGAATTTTTCACCGATAAATATGTGCTGGTAGGTGCCACTGCATTGGGCATGTCGGATTCTTATCCAACACCTGTTTCGGGAACGGCGGGAGCGATGCCCGGTGTGGAAATCCATGCACAGATACTGAGCAGCCTGCTAAACGGCGAACGCATACGCCTGGCAAATGCCTGGGAATCCATGCTGTTTACCATGATGCCGGTGTTCATGGCCATGCTGGGCTATCTATTGCTGTCGCCGCGTCGCGCCCTGTTTGCGACGCTCATATGGCTGTTGGTCACCGTTGCCGCCAGCTATATAGGCTTGTGTTACATGGGGATATGGCTACCGCCATCACTCACGCTCATCGCCATCACCATCTCGTATCCGCTATGGAGCTGGCGCCGGCTGGAAGTGGCCATCGCCTATCTGGGGCAAGAGTTCGACCGCCTCGACAAGGAACCGCATTTGCTGCCGGAGCAGCCAGCGACACACGGCAAGGAAATGACTGACGTCCTGGAGCAGCGTATTTCGGCCATGGAAAATGCCGCGCGGCGCGTACGTGATCTACGCCAGTTCGTTTCCAGCAATCTGGACAATTTACCCGATGCGACGCTGGTCACTGCCATCGATGGACGCATCCTGCTGGCCAACAAGCATGCAAACAATTATTACTGGAGCATGGACTACGACGAAGTGTGCGGCTTGCCCGTCGTCGCGCTGCTGCAGCAACTGAAAATGCCGCAACCGGTCGATCAAGCCGCCAATCTGTCTTTCGACTGGCCGCAACTGCTTGATCTCGAGCATGTTGCCGCACTAAGCAACGGCGTCTCCGTACAGGATCACAAAGGCCACGACCTGCTGGTTAAAAGCGCCCCCTGCTATTCGGCTGATAATCTGCTGACCGGCTGGATCGTCAGCATTCTGGATATTTCGACGATACGCGCCGCCGAACGCAGCCGCGACGAAACCTTGCGCTTCCTGTCGCACGACATGCGCACACCGCAAGCCTCGATTCTGGCGCTACTGGAACTTCAGCAGGAGAGCGCTTCAGCCTTGTCACAACAAGAACTTTTTACCCGCATCGAAAAAGCCTGCCGTAAAACACTCGGTCTGGCGGACAATTTTGTACAACTGGCACGTGCGGAATCGCAAGAATACCGGCTGGAAGAAGTCGATTTTCAGGATATGCTGTTCGATGCTGCAGATGAAATGTGGTCACTGGCAAAAAGCCGGCACATCGATCTTCAGGTGGACATTGCAGACGGCGAATATCCGGTCAATGTGGATCGCGTACTGATGACGCGTGCCCTGACCAATCTGATTTCCAATGCCATCAATTACAGCCCGGATCACACCAACATTCAGTGCTCGGCCTGGACACAGAAACTCGACGAACAGGCCTGTGTAGTGTGCAACATCCGCGATCATGGTTACGGCATTGCCGAAGCCGATCAGGGCAAGCTGTTCCAGCGCTTCCAGCGCGTCGATTTACCCAACCAGCCACGCCATGATGGCGTCGGCCTGGGACTGGTATTCGTGAAGACCGTCATCGGGCGTCATCAGGGCGAAATTCGCTTCAGCAGTACGACGGGCAAAGGTACAACCTTTACGCTGACACTTCCGCTCACCGTCCATTCAACACCGTAATGCTGTCGTACGGCAATGCCCTTGTGCCATAGTGCAACAGGCTATAATACACAGAGCCCACTACGGATATTCGTGCCACAAATGCAACTGCTCGCCGTCGGCCTAAACCACACTACCGCGCCAGTTTCCCTGCGCGAAAAGGTAGCCTTTCCCGCTGACCAGCTTGGTCAGGCGGTGGCGTCCGCGCGCGCGTGGTACGGTCGTAGCGACAGCAAGACGTATTCTGACGAAGCCGCGATACTCTCGACCTGCAATCGCACCGAACTGTACGCCGCCAGCCACCAGCCGGGAGGCGTCAACGAAGCAATCGATCTCACCGCACATTTCCTCGCCAATTACCACAAGCTTCCGTATGCGGAGCTGCGCCCCTATCTGTACGCGCTGCCGCAAGACAATGCAGTTCGCCATGCATTCCGCGTCGCCTCCGGCCTCGATTCGATGGTGCTGGGAGAACCGCAAATTCTGGGGCAGATGAAAGCTGCCGTGCGGCAGGCGGAAGCGGCAGGCGGCCTCGGCACTTACCTGCATCAAATGTTCCAGCGTACATTTGCAGTCGCCAAGGAAGTACGCAGCAATACTGAAATCGGTGCCCACAGCGTTTCAATGGCAGCCGCTTCCGTACGTTTGTCGCAACGCATCTTCGATACGATCGAAGAGCAAAACGTACTGTTCATCGGTGCCGGCGAAATGATCGAGTTATGCGCGACGCACTTCGCCGCACAGAATCCGAAATCGCTGACCATCGCCAATCGCACACTGGAACGCGGCGAAGTGCTGGCGCATCGTTTTAATGGTCGTGCCATTCGCCTCGCCGATTTGCCGGATCAGCTGGCCAGCTACGACATCGTTATTTCATCAACCGCTTCATCGCTGCCCATCATCGGACTCGGCATGGTCGAGCGTGCCATCAAGACACGCCGACACAAACCAATGTTCATGGTCGATCTGGCCGTGCCGCGCGATATCGAAGCCGAAATCGGTCGACTGGATGACGTCTTCCTGTACACCGTCGACGATCTCGGCAGCTTTGTGCAGAGTGGCGTCGAAAACCGCCAGGCGGCAGTCGCACAGGCAGAAGCAATCATCGAAACACGCGTGCAATCATTCATGCACTGGATCGATGCACGCGCCGTGGTACCGGTCATCCAGGACTTGCACGAATCCAGCGAATCGATGCGCATGATAGAACTGGAACGTGCGCGCAAACTGCTGGCCAAAGGCGAAGACATAGACGCTGTACTGGAAGCATTGTCGAAAGGCTTGACCGCCAAATTCCTGCATGGCCCGCAACAGGCACTGAACAATGCCCAGGGCGACGAACGCGCACGCCTCGCTGCGCTGCTGCCGCAGCTGTTCCGTACCAAACGCTAGCGACGCTGTTCGCGCTTTCTGCACGCTGCTGCAGAGTCATTTGCAAATACTTTGTTTGCCGCCTGTTTCACACCGCACACGCAAACTGTCAGAATTACCCTCCGCATACCAGACTGAAAAATCATGATGAAACCTTCCATGCTCACCAAGCTCGATCAATTGACCGAGCGGCTGGCCGAATTGAATGTGCTGCTGATGCAGGAAGACGCCACATCCAACATGGACAACTACCGCAAGATGACGCGCGAGCATGCCGAACTCGGCCCGCTGGTCGCGCTGTACGACAATTACACGCAGGCTGACAACGACATCAAGGATGCACAGGGCATGTTGTCCGATCCGGACATGAAGGAATTTGCACAGGAAGAAATGGCTGCCGCCAAGACGCGCATGGAACAGCTCGAAATCGATCTGCAAAAAATGCTGCTGCCGAAAGATCCGAACGACGAACGGAATATTTTCCTGGAAATCCGTGCCGGCACCGGCGGCGACGAATCGGCATTATTTGCCGGCGACCTGCTGCGCATGTACACGCGCTTTGCCGAACGCCAGCGCTGGCAGGTGGAGATCGTAAGCGAATCGCCGTCGGACCTCGGCGGCTACAAGGAAGTGATCGCCCGGCTGGTGGGCGAAGGCGCGTACTCGCGGCTGAAGTTCGAATCGGGCGGGCACCGCGTGCAGCGCGTGCCGGCCACCGAGGCACAGGGGCGCATCCATACGTCGGCCTGCACCGTGGCGATCATGCCCGAGGCCGATGCACTGGCCGACATTCAGATCAACCCGGCGGACCTGCGCATCGATACGTTCCGCGCGTCGGGCGCGGGCGGGCAGCACATCAAC
>DGBN01000055.1 GCA_002384815.1 Oxalobacteraceae bacterium UBA4003
CGTTTGATGCGCTCCAGTTTTCCTTGTACATATTCGCGGATGGCCGGGGTTAATTCGAGGTGATGTCCACTGATTGTGAGATTCATACAGTGCTCCTATGATAATTCACTGGAGGTTCATGCCTTTACCTGGCCATGAACACAGCAAGGTATAACAAAAACTACTAAGGACGAGCTCTACAACGACTTGCGCAAATTGACTGGGGGGATTTTCAAGGCTTCACGGTATTTTGCAACGGTACGTCGTGCCACCACCATGCCTTGTTCCGCCAGCATTTCTGCAATTTTGCTATCTGAGAATGGTGCTTTCTGGTTTTCGGCTCCTATCAGTTGCTTGATCAGTGCGCGTATCGCAGTTGACGATGCTTCTCCCCCTGTTTCTGTTGCAACATGGCTGCCGAAAAAATATTTCAATTCGAACATGCCATGTGGGGTAAGCATGTATTTCTGCGTCGTTACACGAGAAATAGTGCTCTCGTGTAGACCTAGTGTATCAGCTATTTCGCGCAACACAAGTGGGCGCATCGCGACCGCACCGTGTGAGAAAAAGTTGCGTTGACGTTCGACAATTGCCTGCGATACACGCAGGATGGTGTCGAAGCGCTGGCGCATGTTTTTGATCAGCCACTTGGCTTCCTGCAGCTGCGAACCTAAGGAGCCTTCCCCTTTGCTTTGCTTCAAAATATTGGCGTACATGCTGTTGACGCGCAGGCGTGGCATGACGTCGTGATTGAGCATGACTTGCCAGCCGTTACGTGTGCGTTTGACGATCACGTCTGGCACCACATAATCGGAGGTGTCGCTGGCGAAAATGGAGCCTGGATGTGGATTGCATTGCTTGATGATGACTTGTGCTTCGCGCAGATCTTCGTCATCGCAATCGAGCGCCTTGCGCAGTTTGTTGAAGTCGCGTTGTGCGAAAAGACCGAGATGGTTTTCCACGATGGCGAGTGCCATGCGGCGTGTGACCATTGCGACTTTCGGCATGCGCCTGATTTGCAACGCCAGACATTCAGAAGCGTTGCGTGCGCCGACGCCGGGTGGGTCGAAACTTTGCAGCAGGTTCAATGCAATCTGTAATTCTTCCTGTTCGATTTCAAGTTCTTCCGGCAGGCGAGAATGAATTTCTTCCAGCTCTTCTTCCAGATAGCCGTTGTCGTTCAGTGCATCGATAATGAGTTCAAGCAATGCCCGGTCGCGTCGTTCGCGCACGGTGACGCGCATTTGTTCCAGCAAATATTCGCGTAGCGTGGTTTCATGTGCTTCCAGCTGCGGGCGTGCGTCGTCATCTTCCGGTGCTTTCGAGGTGCGTGCCACATCGTCGAAACTCCATTCGGCATCGCCGTTGGATGCTTCTGCCGGTTCGGGAGCATCGAAGCTGGTGTCACTTTCCGGCGTTTGCGCATTCGCTTCGACGCTGGCGCCTTCCGGAGTGGTGCCGGCAGCGCCTATCGCACCATCGGCCAGCAGGCGAACGGCGTGGTCTAGCGGATCGTCGGTGCGTTCCAGCAATGGATTGTCGGCCAGGATCTGTTCGAGTTCCTGATGCAGTTCGAGTGTGGATAATTGCAGCAGGCGTATCGATTGCTGCAATTGCGGCGTCAATGCCAGATGTTGCGAAACGCGTAATTGCAGGGATTGCTTCATAGGGCTTGGTCTGGTTTCCGCCGTTACATGCGGAAGTGTTCGCCCAGGTAGACGCGGCGTACCGATTCATTGGCAATGATGTCGTCCGGTCGGCCGCTGGCAAGCACGGCGCCCTGGTTGATGATGTAGGCGCGGTCGCAGATGCCCAGAGTTTCGCGCACGTTGTGATCGGTAATCAGGACGCCGATACCGCGTTCTTTCAGGAAACGCACGATGCGTTGAATTTCAATCACGGCGATCGGATCGACGCCGGCAAACGGTTCATCCAGCAAAACAAAGCGCGGATTGGTTGCCAGTGCACGGGCGATTTCGACGCGACGGCGTTCACCGCCGGACAAGGACAAGGCCTGACTCTCGCGCAATTTTTCAATCTGCAAATCGGCCAGCAAGGTGTCCAGGCGTTCTTCAAGTTGCTCTTTACTCAAGGCCTTGCCATTCACGCGTTGCAGTTCCAGCACTGCGCGAATATTGTCTTCCACGCTGAGTTTGCGGAATACCGAGGCTTCCTGCGGCAGATAGGACAAGCCGAGCTGGGCGCGTTTGTGGATAGGCTGGCGTGAAATATCGACGCCATCCAGTTCGATGCGGCCGGCATCGGAGGGTACCAGGCCGACGATCATGTAGAAGGAAGTGGTTTTACCGGCGCCATTCGGACCCAGCAAACCGATTACTTCACCGCTCTCAACCTGCAGCGCGACATCGCGCACCACCTGGCGAGCGCCATAGCTTTTTTGCAGGCCGCTGACTATCAACTTGCTCGACATCTTATGGGGCCTTTGTCGTATCTGTTGCGCGCGGCTGGATGATGGCCTTGATACGGCCGGCACCGGATTTGCTGTCGCCGCTTGCAGTGTTGTGGACGGTAAAGAATTCGGCACGAGTATCATAGGAAATGTATTCGCCGTTGACTTCATCGGTGGTCTTGCCGTTTTCCAGGCGGCGCATGCGTGCCTTGGAAAACAGTTTCATGACTTCGTTCTTGTCGTCGTATTCGATGCGCTCAGCCTCGCCGTCTATCCATTGATCCGGGCCGCCATCGCGTTTCTGACGAAAGCTGGCAAGCGTGCCGGGGGCGGCATACATGACGACAAATTGATAGCCGGCGGGATCTTGCGTAACGACCATCTTGTTGGCTTTCATCAGGATAGAACCGCGCGTCAGTACGACATTGCCGATGAAGGTGTTGATCTGCTTGACATCGTCGTACTGCATCTGATCGGCTTCGACGTTGGTCGGCTGGCTCGCATCGGCTTTTTCGGCATGCACGACAGGCATGGTACAGATGCCTGAGAGAAGCAGCAGTGCAGGGAGGAATCGTTTCATGCGCATTTTCTAAAAAATCGATCGATTAAAAGCCGGGTCACGTTATCAGTGAGTGACGATGGGCGACTGATACCGGCCTTTTACATTGCTGGACAAGCGAAATTCGCCGGTCGCATTGTTGGCGAACATGTCCGAGCCGGTTAATACCGATTCTCCAACTTTTATTTCAACCGGCTTCGGCGTTTTCATCACGTCATCATCCGGCAGCAACAGCAGATACGAAGTCTTGAGCTGAAAATCCCTGGAAGTGGCCGATGCCGGTCTGTTGATAAGTACGTTATCGTACATATGAACTTCGCTGCTGTTGTTGGTAATGGTGGCGCGCAGGGAGCGGCTCACCATGGGCGGCTTGTCCATGCTGTAGCTGTGCATGACAGGATTCTGTATCTGATAGGAATCGTCCTGAGGAAAGTGTTTCATCTCGGACCCGGTCAGGTTGTAGCGGGCTTCACCGGTTGTACTCATGCGGACGAAATTGAATTTTTCCACATAAAAATCCGGTTCCGTACGCGTGCGTTCGGGCAGCGAATCTTCGGTTTGTCGCTGCATGACTTCAAGCAGCCAGAAACTGCCAAGTGCCAAAGCCGCGCTGAATGCAATCAATACTATCAGGCGTACGCTGTTGGTGGGGGTGGCGCTTTTCA
Organism: Oxalobacteraceae bacterium UBA4003; assembly: GCA_002384815.1. Classification (GTDB taxonomy): domain Bacteria; phylum Pseudomonadota; class Gammaproteobacteria; order Burkholderiales; family Burkholderiaceae_D; genus Oxalicibacterium. The sequence continues at coordinate 3,614 of DGBN01000055.1, forward strand.
AGATAGATACGGCGCCAGTGCCGCCTCGTAGTTGCCTTGTGCGCGCAGGATGAAGTCGCATAATTCGCGTGCCGCACCACGTCCGCCGCCGGCTTGTGTCACGTAATGCACGCGTGTACGTACTTCGGGATGCGCATTCGGTACGCTGGCGGCGAAGCCGACGCGAGACAGTATCGGCAAATCGATGACATCGTCGCCGATAAAGCCGCATGCCGCAGCCGCTACTCCGGTTTGCGTCAGCAATTGTTCAAATGCAGTGCGCTTGTCGTGTATGCCCTGGAACACGTGATGAATACCGAGATCGGTGGCGCGGCGCAACACGATAGGGGACTGACGTGCGCTGATGATGGCGGTAGCGACACCGGATTGCTGCAACAGCTTGATACCGTGGCCATCGAGTACATTGAAGGTTTTGATGACTTCGCCATCGGCACCGAAATGCAGGCTGCCATCTGTCAGAATGCCGTCCACGTCGAAAATCATCAGTCGCACATTCGCGGCGCGGGCTGATGCGGCTGATACCGCAGTTGCAGAATTCACGGCAGAATCTGTAGATGAAGTCATCAGATTACTTTCGCGCGCGTCAAATCGTGAATGTGCAGGGCGCCTACCAGCTTGCCGTCGGCATTCGTCACCAGCAGCTGGTTGATACGGAATTCTTCCATTATCTCGACCGCATCTACCGCCAATTGCTCCGGCTGAACGCTGCGCGGGTTTGCATGCATGACTTCGGCAATCGACAGCGTGGAAAAGTCGCGCTGATTCTCGATCAGGCGGCGCAAATCGCCGTCGGTGAAGACGCCGATGGCGCGCCCGTCGGTATCGACCACGGCCGTCATTGCCATGCCTTTCTTGCTGATTTCCAGCAGTGCTGTGTACAGGCTGGCATCTTCGCCCACGGCTGGAATCGCGTCGCCGGTGCGCATGACATCACGTACGTGCGTCAGCAAACGGCGACCCAGTGCGCCGCCCGGATGGGAGCGTGCAAAATCCTCTTCACCGAAGCCGCGTGCGTCAAGCAGGGCGACTGCCAATGCATCGCCTATGGCCAGCGTCGCCGTGGTGCTGGCAGTCGGCGCCAGGTTTAAGGGACAGGCTTCCTTGTCGACCCTGACGTTCAAATGCACATCAGCCAGTTGCGCCAGCGTGGAATCGTCATTGCCGGTGATCGTAATCAAGGTTGCGCCCATGCGCTTGATGATGGGAACGATGGCGACCAGTTCGCCCGCTTCGCCGGAATACGAAATCGCAATCAGCGCATCGTCGGCCGTGATCATGCCCAGATCGCCGTGCGAGGCTTCCGCTGCATGAACGAACAGGGCCGGGGTGCCGGTCGAGGCCAGCGTGGAGGCGATTTTACGGGCGATATGGCCGGACTTCCCGATACCGGACACCACCACGCGGCCTTTGCAGTTCAATAGCAGCGAAACCGCCTGAATGAATTGTTCGCCGGCTTCATTGCCGATACGTTGTTTCAGCGCAAGAATGGCGTCTGCTTCAATTTGCAGTGTATCGCGCGCAAATTGCAGCGCGCGCGCGGCGCTCTTGGCATCAAAAGCTGCTGGTGGATTTTTTGCTTGGGATACAGTCATGCTGAAAGTATAAACGAATTCGCAAAGCAAAAAACCTGCCAGACAGAACAAAAATATGTTTTGATTCTTCCACGCACATTTCTGCGTCAAGCAGGCGGTTCGCAACTATGCTCTCTTCTTTGGAGCTCGCACTCCTGTTGCTTGCGGCGGTGGTGGAAGAACTTGCGCACGCAGAAAATCGCTTGCTAAAAGGCTGAAGAGTGGCGGTTGTGGTTGACGGTAGTCATATGAAGACGGAAAATTGCCCACCTGTAATGCAGGTGCCTGCCACGATCAGTAATCGTCAGTAGTAAAGTCATAGTAGAACAGCCGTAATCAATGCGATTCGGTGCGCGTTCTTTTCGAGATATCAATATTCTCTTGTTTTCAGGTGGTGATTTGAGCGTTTCTTCCGGCAGTTTTCCTCGTCAGTCTCATGCGTCGTCCGTTTCCGGGCGCGACGATGCGACGAGTCCGCCTGCTGCTTCGCTGCGGCCCTTGTATGTCGATCTCGATGGCACGCTGACGTATACCGACCTGCTATTTGAATCGGTCCTGTTGCTGATCAAGCGCAATCCGTTTTATCTGTTCTTTTGTTGCATCTGGCTGCTGCGTGGACGCGGTAATCTGAAATCGCAGATTGCGCGGCGAATTGAACTGGATGTGTCCCTGCTGCCGTATAACGCTGCGCTGCTGGCATATTTGCAGAGTCAGCGTGTTGCCGGTCGCCGCCTGGTATTGGCGAGCGCATCGGATCGTGCGCTGGTGCAGCAGGTGGCTGATTATCTCGGCATCTTCGATGCAGTATTGGGCAGCGATGAGACGCTCAATTTGAAATCCTCCGCCAAGCTGCGGGCGATTGAAGCAGATGCCGGTGTGCACGGTTTTGCCTATGCCGGCAATACTGCGGCAGATCTTGCCGTGTGGGAGCACGCGGCTGAAATCATCGTCGTCAATGCATCACCCGGCATTACAAGCCAGGCGCAGAAACTGCAGGCACCGGTCTTGATCATTCCGCCACGCCCATTCAAATGGCGACTGGTGATAAAAGCATTGCGTCTGCATCAATGGGCCAAGAATGCCTTGCTGTTCGTGCCTTTGCTGGCGGCGCACGATCTGGATGGCGAGAACTGGCTGGCAACCCTGCTGGCTTTTGTCGCGTTCGGGATGTGCGCATCGGCGACGTATGTCATCAACGATCTGTTCGATCTGGCATCGGACAGGGCGCACCCGCGCAAGCAGGCGCGACCGTTTGCGGCAGCGACGCTGACGATTCCGTTCGGCGCCATGCTGGTGCTGGTATTGCTGCCGCTGTCCTTGTTGCTGGCGGCATCGATTTCACTGTCGTTTTTCGCTTTAATGGTCTTGTACGTAGTGGTGACTCTGCTGTATTCGGCGCGCCTGAAACAGATTGCGATTGTCGATGTCCTGGTTCTCGCATCGCTGTATACACATCGCATACTGGCCGGCGGCCTGGTCAGCGAGGTGGCGATTTCCAACTGGTTGCTGGCGGTGTCGCTGTTCATGTTCCTCAGTCTGGCACTGGTCAAGCGTTGTGCCGAACTGGAATTCATGAGCGGTGACGGCAAGGTGGAGCTGGCCGGTCGAGGCTATCGCACCAGCGATTTGTCGTATCTGATCTCGATGGGCATCGCCAGCGGTTTTGTCGCGGTCATGTTGCTGGCGCTGTATATCGATAGCCAGGTCGGCGGTGCCATGTATCCGTATGCGGAAATACTGTGGCTGATCCTGCCGTTGATACTGTTCTGGGTCATGCGTTTGTGGCTGAAAATTTCGCGCATGGAAATTCACGACGATCCCTTGCTGTTTGCGATTACCGATCGCATCAGCTGGATCATCGCTGCACTGGTTGTCTGCGTGGCATTGGCAGCAACCCTGGGAGTGATGCCATGAGTCAGATGGCAGCCTTGGGACTGGCACTATTTTGTGTATGCCTGACTGCTGCGGCACAGGTATTGCTGAAGATGGGCATGTCGGCGCCGGTGATTCAGCAGGCAATGTCGAATGGCATGCGTTCAGTCTATTGGCTGGCGCTGACCAGTCCGATGATCTGGGGCGGCATGATCTGCTTCGGTGCGAGTGCGGGCCTGTGGCTGCTGGTACTCGGCAAGCTGGAAGTCAGCATGGCGTATCCATTGATTTCGCTCGGCGTCGTGTTGACGACGCTGGCGGGGATATTTATTTTGGGCGAATCGGTCAGTATCTACAAGATACTCGGCGTATCGCTGGTGATCGCGGGCGTGCTCGTCCTGTCGGTAAAGAGTTAAGGAATTGGAATGAATTTTAATTCGACACGTTCGCTGTACGCCGGTGCCGATCCGGTACGTGCGCGTCAGGTTTTTTGGTGGACGTTTCTGATCACGCTGCTGATCAAGATGTGGTTGGCTGCTTATTTCCCGATGACGGGGGATGAGGCATTTTTCTATCAATGGGGGGTGTTTCCTGCATGGGGTTATTCCGATCATCCACCGATGGTGGGGTGGCTGCTGTTCGTGCTCAACGGTATTTCCGCGCATCCGCTGTCGCTGCGCTTCTTCACCGTATTGATGTGGAGCCTGATAGCCCTGGGTATGGTCGATTTGATGCGCCGGCTGGTGCCGTATCAGGAAGGCGCTGCCTATAGACTGGGCACCTTGTTTCTGCTGTTGCCTTTCACGCTGTTGCTGAATCTGGTGACGACCGACACGCCACTGATTTTCTTCATCTTCCTGAGCGGTTACTGTTTCATTCGCGGCGCGATGTCCGACAAGCTGTCCTGGTTTTTCGGTGCAGGCATCTTCCTCGGCCTTGCACTGCTGTCTAAATACTTTGCAGGTTTGCTGGCGATTGCCTACTTTGTATATCTGTGTCGTTCGCGTCGCGGCTGGCTCAAGCTGATCATCATTGCCGCGTGTTCTGCGCCCTTGTTTGCGATTACCGTGGTTTTCAATGCGAATAATTGCTGGACCAATGTCATGTTCAACATGATCAATCGCAACGAGAACACGCAATTTTCGTTCTACACCGTCGGCGGATATGTATTGATGATGATTTATCTGATTACGCCGTGGGTATTCGTCAAGCTGCTGCGTTCGGGCGGCATGATGATTCAGCGTGGCGCCATTGTAGTGCTGTTCGTGGTGCCTTTCCTCCTGTTCCTGTTGCTGTCGATGGAAAAAACCATAGGTTTGCACTGGGTACTGGGCTTCATGCCTTTCCTGTTTTTATTCATCGGCACGACCAGTAACGCAGACGATTTGCGTAAGTATGCAAAATGGACCGCATGGTTTTCAGTGCCGCACTTCCTGTTCATGGCGGCGATCATTCTGTTGCCGACCACGCTGTGGAAGGATTACGCACTGCACGATGACATCGTGTTCCACAAGCAGGCACCAACCATTGTCAATACATTGCGCAGGGGTTTGCCAGCGGATGGTGCGATCATGGCGCGCGCCTATACGCCGGCTGCCCTGCTGTCGTATCACGCTGGCGAATACTGGCCTACCTTCGGCACCGGAAAATTTCATGCGCGGCAGGATGATTTGAATGTCGATTTCAAACAATATGCGGGAAAGACGATACGAATTTTCGATCGCCGGGAGATTAATCCTGCCGATCTGGCGCCGTATTTTTCGTCGGTGACCGTGCATACGCTGGTGGCGGATGGCATCACGTTCTGGTACGCCGATGGGAAGGACTTCAACTACGAGGCATATCGCGAACGTATTTTGCAAACCATTGCGGATCGTTATTACCGCATTCCATCGTTCCTGCCCTTATACGGTTGCCAGTTCCTTGACCGTTACGATATTACACGCCCGTAAACCGTAAAATCCCGGCGCACTGTAAGCAGCGCATAAGCTTGTTATAGTAAGGTGAGTCAGGGATATCGATGCCGAATGGGAGCACTCTCGTTCGGCATTTTTCATTGCGGTCAACATGGTTGGATAAATGGAAATTTTTGAACGCATACTCGGCATTATTCTGCCGGTCTTCATCATCATTGCGCTGGGTTACGGCTATGCCCGTTTACGCGGCGAATCGGTGCGCTCGGACATGACGGCGGTCAATCGCGTCAGCATGGATGTGCTGTGTCCGTTGCTGGTTTTTACTGCACTGGCAGCCAAGGATTTCGATTTGGCGGATAACGGCATGCTGATTCTGGCGGGGGCACTGATTTCCCTGGGCTCGGGCTTGCTGGCGTGGCCGGTGGCGCGTTTATTCGGGTATGACGTGCGCAGTTTCGTGCCGCCCATGATGTACAACAATTGCGGCAACATGGGTTTGCCGCTGGCAGTACTGGCATTCGGCGCCTCCAGCCTTGGTTCGGCCGTCGCCTTGTTCATGGCCTGCAATCTGGTTTATTTTTCGATCGGCATCAAGATCATTGAAAGTGGTCGCGGCAATGTAAACGGCGTGCGTGTCTCGCCGTGGAAATTTCTCGCCAATCCGATGATGATTGCGATGATCATCGGCATGGCGTTTGCAGTTGTGCACGTACCTTTGCCCACACCTTTGTTCATTGCAATGAAGATGCTGGGCGATGCCTGTATTCCGCTGATGCTGTTTGCGCTTGGTGTGCGCATGATGGATGTCAGCCTGAAGAGCTGGCATATCGGCCTGGTTGGTGCGGTGGTATGCCCGGTCGCCGGTTTGCTCGTTGCGTGGCTGCTCGATCACCTGATTACTCTTAGCGCGGAGCAACGGGGGCAGATGTATCTGTTTGCTTCATTGCCGCCTGCGGTGTTTTGTTTCATGGTGGCGGAGCAATACAAGCAGGAGCCGGACAAGGTTGCCTCGATCGTCTTGCTGGGGAATCTTGCGGCATTGGTGTTTGTGCCGATCGGTTTGTGGATGGGCTTGCCGGCGTAAATCCGGAACGTGAAATAAAAAATGGCAAACCACGGTTCGCCATTTTTTATTGGTACTGCATGATGCTTACTTTTTTTGCTTCAGTAACGGCGCCAGATACTTGCCGGTAAAGCTGGCAGGATTTTTCGCCAGGTCTTCCGGTGTGCCGCTGCCTATGATCTGGCCGCCGCCAGCGCCACCTTCCGGGCCCATGTCGATTAGCCAGTCGGCAGTCTTGATGACGTCAAGATTGTGCTCGATGATGACGACCGTGTTGCCCTGGTCGCGCAAGCGATGTATCACTTTCAGCAGCAAATCAATATCGTGGAAATGCAGACCGGTGGTTGGTTCGTCCAGGATATACAAGGTGCGACCCGTATCGCGTTTGGATAATTCCAGCGACAGTTTGACGCGCTGCGCTTCACCGCCCGACAGCGTGGTTGCACTCTGTCCGAGACGGATGTAGCCGAGGCCGACATCCAGCAGGGTTTGCAGTTTGCGTGCGATCAAGGGCACTGGTTTGAAGAAGACGTGCGCTTCTTCGACCGTCATGTTCAATACTTCGGTGATGTTCTTCCCCTTGTATTGAATTTCCATCGTCTCGCGGTTGTAGCGATTGCCGTGGCAGACATCGCATGGCACATAGACATCCGGCAGGAAGTGCATCTCGACCTTGATGACGCCATCGCCCTGGCATGCTTCGCAACGACCGCCTTTGACGTTGAAGGAAAAACGCCCGGCAGAGTAACCGCGTTCCTTCGAGGTCGGTACGGTGGCAAACAGATCGCGGATCGGTGTGAACAAGCCGGTGTAGGTTGCGGGATTCGAGCGTGGCGTGCGCCCGATAGGTGCCTGATCGACGGAGATCACCTTGTCGAAATGCTCGAAGCCGCTGATCGCTTCGTGTGCTGCCGGTTCCGCTTGCGAGCCGTACAGATGGCGCGAGGCGGCGTGATACAGCGTGTTGTTGACCAGTGTCGATTTGCCCGAACCGGACACGCCGGTAACGCAGGTCAGCAAGCCGACCGGCAATTCCAGTGTGACGTTTTTGAGATTGTTGCCGGTGGCGCCTGTGATCACAAACTGTTTCTTCGGATTTGGCGGTGTGCGTTTCTTCGGCACGGCAATGCCGAGCGTGCCATTCAGGTATTGCGCAGTCAGCGAAGTCTTGCTTTTCAGGATGTCTTTCAGCGTGCCTTCGGCAATCACTTCGCCGCCATGCACGCCGGCGCCTATGCCCATGTCGACTACGTAATCGGCACAGCGGATTGCGTCTTCATCATGCTCGACGACCAGCACACTGTTGCCGATATCGCGCAAATGCTTGAGCGTTTCGATCAATCTATCGTTGTCGCGTTGATGCAAGCCGATAGACGGTTCGTCCAGCACATACATGACGCCGGTCAGGCCGGAACCGATTTGCGAGGCGAGACGAATGCGCTGCGCTTCGCCGCCGGACAGCGTGTCGGCGCTGCGTTCCAGCGACAGGTAATCGAGGCCGACGTTGTTGAGGAACTTCAGGCGCGAGATGATTTCCTTGACGATGCGATCGGCGATTTCCTTCTTCGCGCCGGTCAGCGTCAGCGTTTCAAAAAAATCCAGCGTCTGGCGCAAGGGCGTGGCGGCGACTTCGTAAATTGCGCGTTTCTGTTCACCGTTACCGACCAGAACGTTGCGTGCCTCGACGCGCAGGCGCGCACCGTGGCAGCTCGGGCATTCTTTTTCGTTGATGAATTTCGCCAGCTCTTCCTTCACCGCCATCGAATCGGTTTCGCGATAACGACGCTGCAGATTGTTGACCACGCCTTCGAATTCATGTTCGCGTATGACAGTGCGGCCTTTTTCATTGACGTAGGTGAATGGAATTTTCTGTTTGCCGGAACCGAACAGCACTGCTTGCTGTGCGACTTCCGGCAGTTTTTCAAATGGTACGTCGATATCGAAATCATAGAACTCCGCCAGATTCGACAGCATCTGGAAGTAGAACTGATTGCGTCTGTCCCAGCCTTTGACGGCGCCGCTGGCAAGCGACAGATTCGGGAAGGCGACGATGCGTTTTGGATCGAAGAATTCGATATGACCCAGGCCGTCGCATTCCGGGCAGGCGCCCATGGGATTGTTGAACGAGAACAGACGCGGTTCCAGTTCCTGCAGCGAGTAGCCGCAGACAGGGCAGGCGAATTTGTTGGAATACAGATGTTCGACACCGCTATCCATTTCCAGTATCAGTGCGCGGCCTTCGGCCAGACGCAGTGCGGTCTCGAAACTTTCCGCCAGACGCTGCTTGATATCGGCCTTGACCTTGATGCGGTCGATGACAACCGCAATAGTATGTTTTTCTGTCTTCTTCAGTTTTGGCAGCGCATCCACATCGTAGATATGCGCATTGCCGGTGCCGCTCTGTACGCGAAAGCGCACGAAACCCTGCGCCTGCATTTGTTCGAACAGATCGAGATGTTCGCCTTTGCGATTGGCGACAACCGGTGCCATGATCATCAGCCTGGTATCTTCCGGCATCGCCAGCACGGCATCGACCATTTGCGATACCGATTGCGCGGCCAGCGGGTTTTCCGGGTGGTCGGGGCAATACGGCGTGCCGACGCGGGCGTACAGCAGGCGCAGATAATCGTGGATTTCGGTCACAGTGCCGACCGTCGAGCGCGGATTGTGCGAGGTGGCTTTTTGCTCGATGGAGATGGCCGGAGACAGGCCTTCGATCAAATCGACATCGGGCTTTTCCATCAACTGCAAAAACTGGCGCGCGTAGGCCGATAGCGATTCGACGTAGCGGCGCTGCCCTTCGGCGTACAGCGTATCGAAGGCGAGCGAAGACTTGCCGGAACCCGACAGGCCGGTGATCACGATCAATTTGTTGCGCGGCAAATCAAGATTGATGTTTTTGAGGTTGTGCGTACGCGCACCTCGGATACGAATTTCGTCCATTCACTCTTTCAGCTAGGCTTTTCCGGCCCCGCGCCCTTTTTTGAGGCTTGCGGGAAGGTTGAAACGGGTCAACCTGCTACTATAACGGGTTTTAAAGCGGGTCGTAAAACCGTGTTTCCGGTTCTTCCTTGCTCTATTCCTTCTTTGTCATGTCATCTACTTCCTCAAACGACGTCAGCACACGCATGAGCCGCAGCGAAATTCGCGCCAGTACTTCGCTGGCATCGATTTTTGCCTTGCGCATGCTCGGCCTGTTCCTGATCCTGCCGGTGTTCTCTGTGCACGCAAAAGGCTTGCCGGGCGGCGAGAGCGCCACGCTGGTTGGCCTGGCGCTGGGAATTTACGGATTGACGCAGTCGTTCGGGCAAATTCCATTCGGTATTGCATCGGATAAATATGGCCGCAAACGTGTGATTGTGATCGGCCTGATCCTGTTTGCACTGGGCTCTTTCATTGCCGCCGCTGCCGACGATATCGTCTGGGTCATCGTTGGCCGTGCAGTGCAGGGTGCCGGTGCCATTTCGGCCGCAGTCACTGCTTTTATTGCCGATTCAACCAGAGAAGAGCATCGCACCAAGGCAATGGCGATGGTTGGTGTCTCTATCGGCCTGACTTTTGCGGGCTCGCTGGTGATTTCCCCTTTGTTGTATCAGGCGATAGGCATGGGAGGCATCTTTGCGCTGACTGGCAGCCTGTCGGTGCTGGCGATTCTGGTGGTTATATATATAGTCCCTGCTGCGCCTGCTTTACCGCCGGGACGCGTGTCTATAGGCGAAGTGCTGGCCAATGGTGAATTGATGCGCCTTAACTATGGCGTGTTTGCGCTGCATTTGACGCAAATGGCGATGTTTGTTGTGATGCCGTCCGCGTTGATTCGTTTTGGCAATCTGCCGCTGGCCGAGCACTGGAAAATCTATTTGCCTGTCGTTATTGCTTCTTTCATTTTCATGCTGCCGCCAATTTTCATTGGTGAGAAGCGCGGCAAAGCCAAGCAGGTTTTTGTCGGCGCGATTGCTTTATTATTGGTAGTTCAGGTGGGAATGTGGCTGGCGCTGTCACAAACGCAGGTGCACTGGTCGTGGTTGGTGGCCTTGTTGCTGGCATTTTTTATTGCCTTCAATATTCTTGAAGCCAGCCAGCCGTCCCTGGTGTCGCGCATTGCGCCGTCAGCAAGTAAAGGCGCAGCCTTGGGTGTCTATAACACCTTGCAGGCACTCGGCCTGTTTTGCGGCGGTGCGCTGGGCGGTTGGTTGACGGAACACGCGGGTGGTGCGTCTGTCTTTGTTTTGGGTGCAGCTTTAACGGTAGCCTGGCTTATAATTGCTGCCAATATGAAAAATGTACCGCGCCGCAGTCAGGTTCAGACTGCCGTAGTTTAATCGGAGAAATATCTAATGGCATCAGTCAATAAAGTCATCATCGTCGGCAATCTGGGGCGCGATCCTGAAACCCGCTACATGCCAAACGGCGAAGCCGTGACCAACGTGGCCGTGGCCACAACGGAAAGCTGGAAAGACAAAAACAGCGGCGACAAGAAAGAAGTCACCGAATGGCACCGCATTACCTTTTATCGCAAGCTGGCTGAAATCGCCGGCCAATATCTGAAAAAAGGTTCGTCCGTGTATATCGAAGGCCGCTTGCAAACCCGCAAATGGACAGATAAAGACGGCGTCGAACGCTACACGACAGAGATCATTGCCGACACCATGCAAATGCTGGGCGGCCGTCCCGGCGCCGGTGGCGGCAGTTCGGCGATGGATGATGATTACGGCAGCAGCGCTCCGGCACCGCGTCAAGGTTCGGGTGGAGGTAGCAGCGGTAACGCACGTCCGGCGGCTGCCAAGCAGCCAGCATCCAATTTCAATGATATGGATGACGATATTCCGTTCTAGCCAGTACATTATTGGCTTATGTAAACAAAACCCAGACAGGTGGATAGCCTGTCTGGGTTTTTTCTTGGTTACTTGTTTGTGTGGTGTCCTGTACTTCAGGAACTATTGCCAGCTAATACCATTACACGAGCGCTTTGCGCCGTACCCGCATAGGCATGAAACAGCTGTTTGGATGCATGCACAACAAATTTGACAATAAATAGGGCGCCTCCAAACAAGAATCAAAATTCCTTCCCTCATATGATCTGATCCATACCACGATCAAGTGGTGCCTTAGAACGATTAGGAGACATATGTCAGATCATATTTGCAGCACTGGATGCAAGCACTTTTCCCATCTGAACGATGTGGATCTACAGGGGGAATTTGCAGAAGCCCGCCGCAGTTTGCGTGCCAGCATAGGTGGTAAGCCCACCAACGGAGCAGCAGGACAAGCAGGCGTGACGCAACGCCCCCTGCCTTCCAAAAAAGCCGGTGAAAATTTTAGCCATTACTACATCCCGGCCAACAATAAAACCATCCACTGGGGGTATTTCAGCAAGTCTATGGAGCCGCTGCTGAAGATGGAGTCCGGCGATTACGCGACGATCGAAACTGTGACGCATCACTCCAATGACGATATCGATCGTATGGTCAAGGGCGACGCCGGTGCCGAAAGCATCTTCCACTGGGATGCCAAGACCAAGGCAGTGGATCGCCGCGGCATGGGCCCGATGGACCACCCGCTGGGTGCGGGCGGCGGACTCGGCGTGCACGTGTGCACCGGTCCGATCTACATCAATGGTGCCGAACCGGGCGACGTGCTGGAAGTGCGCATCATCGACACAATGCAGCGTCCATCCGGCAATCCTGAGTTCCATGGCAAGAGCTTTGGGGTCAATGCGGCTGCCAACTGGGGCTTCCAATACAATAACCTCATCACCGAACCAAAAACGCGCGAAGTCATCACCATTTACGAGGTGGATGCAAGCGGTGAAAATACCTCGGCAAAGGCGGTCTACAATTATCGCTGGACACCGCAAACTGACCCTTGGGGCAAGGTGCACCCCATCATCGATTACCCGGGTGTTCCTGTCGACAAGCGCACGATCACGCCCAACTACGACGTTCTGAAGGGATACGAAATTCCCGTGCGTCCGCACTTCGGCCTGATCGGCGTGGCACCGGCCGAGGTGGAAGCCGCCTCGTCGAACCCGCCCAGCTACACCGGCGGAAATTTCGATAACTGGCGCATGGGCAAAGGTGCGACAGCCTTCTTCCCGGTCGCGACGAAAGGCGCGATGTTCTCGGTCGGCGATCCGCATGCTTCGCAAGGCGATGCAGAACTCTGCGGTACCGCAATCGAGTGCTCGCTGACCGGCCTGTTCCAGTTCATCCTGCATAAAAAAGCGGATCTGCCGGGCACCAAGCTTTACGACCTTGATTATCCCTTGCTCGAAACCGCCAGTGAACTGGTCGTACATGGTTTCAGCAGTCCGAATTACCTAAAGGAATTCGCCCATAGCGCGGATCCGGTAGCGGAGATTTGCAGCAGGTCTTCCCTCAACACGGCAATGACTGATGCCTTCAACAAGACGCGCCGATTCTTCATGAATACGCGCAACCTGTCCGAAGACGAAGCCATTTCGCTGATTTCGATTTCGGTCGACTTTGGCATCACGCAGGTCGTGGACGGCAACTGGGGCGTGCACGCCATCATCAAGAAAAGCATCTTCCCTAAATAATCGCGCCGTCGCGCCGGCGGAAAAACTGCCGGCGCACTTTCAAAACGCTGGGAAAGAAATTTGCCGAAAGGCTTTTATAAGGAGGAGCAACAATGAAACCGGAACACGTCTATGTAGGTAGAAATGAAATCGTGGCACTGGTGGTGGGCCTGATCACGGGCACGCTGTACACGTGGCTGAGTTTGCCGATTCCCGCACCACCTGTCCTCGGCGGCATCATGGCGATCATCTTTACGTACGTCGGTTACCTGATCGTACAGTTGGTTCGCAAGGCTGTCGTATTTGGCCCGCCGAAAGAGTGATCTGTCTTTCGAAACAATCATTCCATAAAAAAACAGGAGACACGCATGATTGAAATTGGCTTTGGCTCAACTGAACTGCTGGCGTCTGGCGTCGGTCTGGTTACCGGCTTGCTCTATACGTCGGTGCGCGCTCCGATTCCGGCGCCCAACGTGCTTGGCGGCATCTTCGCCATTGTGGGCACCTTTATCGGCTATCTTGCCGTTGCAGCGATGCGCGGCCAACTGGTTTTTGTAGGTTAGGAACCTCCTTTGGCGGGTTCCCGCCATTTTTTATAAGCAAGGTTTTGCACACTGTGCAAAAAAAACAGTCGATAGGGGTGTGTGTACTTCCGGAAAAAGGTTGGACGAAAAACAGGGTTTGAAGGTCATGAGATCATGAAGGCCCTGGAAATAGTCAGCTGACAATTCCGGAAGTCCCCTTCGCTTCCATAAAAAATGTGTCACCCGGCGTGATAAGGCTGGATTCTCCTGCTTCAGTTACCCTAGTATTGGCAAGGGAGATTGATAACGAAAGGTCCAGGCATGCACGATGATTCACATACATTTTCCACCGATGCATTTCCAGTCGAGCTGCGTGAAGCTGCGTGGCAGAACGCACTTGCCAGTCTTGCATTGAAGTCGGAGATCGCAAGCAAGAACAAGGCGTCTCTGGTGGGCTATGTCACCTTCGGTGTTTCTCAGCCGGGCTCGGTATTCAGTGCGCTGAACGCATCTCCCCAGGTTTTTTCCGCGCGAGATTCTGCCATGCTCATGCGCACGGATTCCGTGACCGCATTCGTGCTGTTTGATGGCGCCGGACAAATTGACGTGGGTGCCGAAACTGCTGCCGTTTCATCCGGGGATATTTATCTGCTGGATTCATCCCGCAAATGGAGACTCGAGCTTGCTTCCTCATTTCGTGCCTCGGTTATCCGCCTGGAGAAGGCCAATTTTATCTCCCGATTGATGCATACCGGGAAGACGGATATTTGCAGGATTTCTTCGGCATCCGGTATCGGCAACATCGCGTTTGAATTTGTAAAGACGATCACGTCCCAGCTAGTTTCACTTGGTCCGGATGATCTGGAACAGATGGAAGGTGCGCTGGGTGCGATGTTTGTGGCAAGTCTTGCGCACAAGGATGAAGACGATGGCGAGCAATCGACTTCGATGCAGCTTAGCCATTTAAGACGTATCTGTCGAACGATAGAAGCAAGATTGACCGACCCGCTCCTGTCGGCTGTGGATATTGCAAAGTCCGAGCAATTGTCTGCCCGTTACCTGCAAAAATTGTTTGCTTCTGCCGGGACGACTTTTGGCGAGTACGTAAAGAAAAGACGTCTGGACCGATGCCGGATCGATTTGTCCGGCAAGAGTCTCAAGCACCTGACGATTTCCGAGCTTTGTTTCCGCTGGGGCTTCAATGATGCTGCCAACTTCAGCCGGGCATTTCATCTGGAGTATGGCGTTTCTCCCAAAGTATACAGATCGCAGCCGCGATCCGCAGGGAAGAGATATGAGCTGAGAGGTCGCCCCGATCCTTCTTCAGCCGAACATGCCAAGAATATCCTGGCGCAGCAGGAGGAGCTGCCACGCAATGCGCGTTTTGCCGAGGTGCTGGTTGAGGCCGCACTTCTGGAAACCACGCTTGCGCTCACACCAAAGAGTTCTTCTCCGCACAAGGACGATGCAGGAACACATTACTACATTCCGGCTTCCGCGAAGACCGTGCATTGGGGCTACTTCAGCAGTCTCATCAAGCCCATCCTGTCGGTCAATTCCGGTGACTGTCTGACGATAGAGACGATTACCCAGCATGCCTATGATGATTATGAAAGGATGATCCAGGACGATGCGGGCGCTGAAAGCATCTTCTTTTGGGACAAGGAGAAAAAGGCGATTGATCGCAGAGGGGCAGGTCCTATTGATGCCTCTATATTCGGGCGTGGTGCGGGCGAAGGATTCGGGGTGCATATATGCACCGGGCCTGTGTACGTAAAGAATGCCGAACCCGGCGATGTGCTGGAGATCCGTATTCTCGATGTGATGCCGAGGCCGGCGGCCAATCCGAAGTTTGCCGGCCAGTCATTTGGCAGCAATGCCGCATCCTGGTGGGGCTTCCATTATCACGATCTGCTGACGGAGCCCAAGCCCCGAGAGGTGGTGACCATTTACGAAATCCTGGATGCCGACCATGGCAGCTGTGCCAGGGCGGTATACAACTTTCGCTGGACTCCGCAAACCGATCCGTTTGGTGTGGTTCATGAAACCATCGATTATCCGGGCGTGCCGGTTGACCACGACAGCATCGTCAAGGATTTTGAGATTCTAAAAAGCGTCCGTATTCCCGTTCGTCCGCATTTTGGTGTGCTTGCCGTAGCGCCGGCACACGAAGATCCCATCGATTCGGTTCCACCAAGCTATTTCGGCGGCAATCTTGATAACTGGCGCGCAGCCAAAGGTGCCAAATTGTATTTGCCGGTGTCAGTCGCTGGCGCGCTCTTTTCAGTAGGTGACCCGCATGCATCGCAAGGCGATTCCGAATTGTGCGGTACGGCTCTCGAATGTTCTCTGACGGGGAAATTTCAGCTCGTCCTGCACAAGAAAAAAGATCTGGAAGGAGGCTTCTTCGCCGATCTGGATTATCCGTTTCTTGAGACTGAAACAGAATGGGTGATACAGGGATTTAGCTACGCCAATCATCTCGCGCAACTGGGGCCGCTGGCACAAACCGATGTCTATAAAAAGACGTCACTGGATATGGCGATGCGGGATGCCTTCCGCAAGGTGCGCCGTTATTTCATGACGGCGCACAAGCTGACCGAGGATGAAGCCATTTCCGTGATTTCGGTGGGCGTGGATTTTGGCGTCACGCAAGTCGTGAATGGTAACTGGGGCGTACACGCGATCATACGGAAATCAATTTTCCCCGATATCTGATGCCGCCACTTCCCCCGCCTTGCAGTTTGTTGTTGCCGTAAACATGCATAGCGCATGCGCCTGCGTGCTCGGGAAATGCAATATTTTTCAATATGGGTGATGCAGTAAAAAAACAAATCGCTTCAACTGCATATGAATATGGATTGCTGGCAGTTGTTAAAAAAGAGATCGCAATCCGGTGAAAGAATCCATTCCTCCTTTGCACTGAATGGTGCTTTGGGGTTTTTGATCGATTACGTGGATGCTTTCGGATTCCCGGCAGGCTTGGCTTGCCCTGCTTCATTGATTGTCAAAAGTCGTTCTGCATGCTTCTTCAGGCTTGCTTCGTCAGAGCCTGGCTGATTGTGAAGAATGACGTGCAACTCGCAAATACCGATTTTCGACAACGTTTTGTGCGTTGCCGGACAAGATCGCATTGCTCTTCTCTCCTAGTATCGATAAACCAAATCAGTGACTGACATTCTGGTTGGTTTAATCGCGTGTTCAAGCACGTAGATATATCAATAATAGAGGAGAGACAATGAAGGAAATCAAGCCACTTGCTTCAAGAAGCAAGTCTTCAATGACGTCGGTAAGGCGCGCTGCGATGGGTAGTGTGCTGGGTCTTGCGACGATCGCATTTTCAATGACTGCCTTGGCGCAGACCTCGATACAGGTGGGTGGCACGATCGATGCCTATGCCGGTTCCATCAAGCGTAGCGGCGACACTGCGAGCACATCGGGTGTGAACAGCAGCGGCATGGAAACTTCATGGTGGGGTTTCAAGGGCAAGGAGGAACTTGGCGGCGGCTTGCAGGCGCATTTTGCATTGACCGGTTTCCTCCGTCCCGATGTCGGCGCTCAGGGGCGCTTCAATTCGGATGGGATGTTTACACGGGATGCCAACGTAGGGTTGTCCGGTTCATTTGGCCGGGTGTCTGTGGGACGTGATCTGGCACCAAACTTCATTCCTACCCTGACGTTCAGCCCATTCGGTGGCTCATTTGCATTCGCTCCACTTGAACTGCATACGCAAACGCCATCAGGTAGTTATCGCGGTCAAGCCTGGTCGCCGACTGTTTCCGGCGATACGGGATGGAGCAACGAGATCATGTACGTTATGCCGAAACTCGGAGGTTTTACCACCAGCCTGTTCTTTCAATTTGGCGAGCAGGCTGGAAATTCCGGCAAGAATAACTACGGTGCGAATACGATGTATGAGCAGGGGCCGCTTTCTTTCGGAGCTTATTTCCAATCCGTAAAGGTCAATAATCCATCCGACTCCGTCATCAGCGGCGATTCGCAGGTTTTTACGTTTACGCCTTATAACCGAGTGAGTGGAGCGACCTATACCCTGGCTGCGTCAAGGAATGACACGTGGTTTGTAGGCGGTGCCTATGATCTGCAATTCATGAAGCTTTTTGGGACGCTGAACTATTCGACTGCCCGCTTGATTGGGGCTGCAAACGACAGCCAATACGATCTGAAATCGAATACGGTTCAACTGGGTGCCAGCGTGCCGCTAGGCAAAGGTTCTGTGCTGTTTTCTTGGGCGCGAACCAATGTGAAGGCAGATGGCGACTTCAGTGCCGTGTTGGGAGACGCGGGCGTAAAATCGTCGATAGTTCGCAATACCGCCTCGCTGGGGTATGACTACTTCCTCTCCAAACGTACCGATGTCTATAGCGTTGTCAGTTACGACAAGCTGACAGATCAATCCAGCGGCGTCAGTTTTGGCGTGGGCATTCGTCAGCGATTTTAAGGTTTTCATCAGGGTAGTGCGGCTGCCTGCCCTGATGAGCAATACTTGTTTTCAATTTCTGCAAAAATCTGACGGAGCGCCTTGTTGAAATCGGGCGTGATGTTGTCAATCTTGTTTGATCGTCTTGGTTCGTCATCCTGCGAAGCATGAGGTTTGAGGCTTATTGCCGATTAAATTTCAATATGCTTTGGGTAAATGCCAACAAATGTGACGATATTGGAGTGAATCGTAAAACATTGTTTCATTTTCATGTGGAAACTAAAGTTTGGCGATATGACTGCCGATAAACATGCATGCAGCAATCATTGTGATGTGACATTGGCGGCAAATTTCCCCACTCCCTCTTTACCTATTGCGCATGCCTTGCTTTTACAGGAGGTGCGCGAGCATTCTGGATAGCTCCCCATGCAAGACAAGCAACAATCCCTGAACGGGAACGAAGTATTGGCCTTTACTCTGGGTCAGGAAGAGTACGGCATCGATATTCTGAAGGTGCAGGAAATTCGCGGTTACGACGCAGTGACCAGGATCGCCAATGCACCTGAATTCATCAAGGGTGTGATCAATCTGCGCGGCGTGATCGTGCCCATCGTTGACATGCGCATCATGTTCAATCTGGGCCAGCCCAGCTACGATCAATTCACCGTTGTCATTATTCTCAATATCGGCAGTCGCGTGGTCGGGATGGTGGTCGATAGTGTTTCCGATGTGATCACGCTCAGTGCGGAACAAATCAAGCCGGCGCCGCAAATGGGCACGACGATGAAGTCCGATTATCTGCTCGGTCTGGGCACGATAGAAGAGCGCATGCTGATTCTGGTCGACATCGATTTGTTGATGTCTTCGTCGGATATGGGACTGATCGAAAAAATCGCTGCCTGATTTTTCCGGATGTGGCGCACTTTTTGTACCGCTTACTTTTTAATACCGCAATAAATTTATACGATCGAGTAAAAAATGCAAATCAAGAATTTGAAAATAGGCGTGCGATTGAGCATTGCCTTTGGCTTGTTGCTGGTGCTGATGGCATTCATGACCGTAATGGGTGTGTGGCGCTTGCAGGATGTGGCACAGGCCACGGCGCACATGGAAGAGGCCACGGTCAAGGAACGCATGGCGCAAGAATGGATCAGGGGTATTGCAACCAACACCGTACGTACTTTTGCGCGCTTGAGAACGGCCAATCCGGAAGAAGAAAAAGTACTCACGGCAGAAATGACAGCCGTGAGTGCGCAGGTTAGCAAGGTGCAAAAAGAATTGGAGCCCTTGATTCTCAGTACAGAGGGCAGGCAAATGCTGGCTGCAGTTGCCGAACAGCGCAAAACATATAGCGCGATTCGGGATGTCGCCTTCAAACTGAAGGAAGAGGGCAGTGTCGATCTGCAAAATACCGTCGACAACAAAATGACGCCGGCAGCGAACTCTTACATACAATCGGTGCAAGGCGTGGTCGATTTTCAGAAAACCATCTTTGAAAGATCAAAAAAGCAGGTTGACGACATTTATGAGGCCGGTCGCAATCTGTTGATTATCCTCGGCTTGATTGCGCTGGCACTGGGCGTGGTACTGGCCTGGATGTTAACACGTAGCATCACCAAGCCCTTGGGCTACGCAGTCAGCGTGGCACGCGTGGTAGCTGCCGGCGATCTGACCGGCCAAATCAAGGTGGATTCGCGTGACGAAACTGGCCAGTTGCTGCAAGCCCTGAAGGATATGAACGACAGCCTGACCGCCAGCATCACGCAGGTACGTTCAGGTGTCGATACCATTGCAACCGCGTCGAATCAGATCGCATCCGGCAACCTGGATCTGTCGTCGCGTACGGAAGAACAAGCCAGTTCGCTGGAAGAAACCGCATCGTCGATGGAAGAACTGACCTCTACCGTCAAGCAAAATGCCGACAATGCGCGACAAGCCAATCAGCTTGCCGTTACTGCCTCCGGCGTGGCAGAAAAAGGTGGTGCGGTTGTGTCGAAAGTAGTGGATACGATGGATGGCATCAATACATCAGCCAAGAAGATCGTCGACATCATCGGCGTGATTGATGGCATCGCCTTCCAGACCAACATTCTGGCGCTGAATGCAGCGGTGGAAGCCGCGCGTGCCGGCGAGCAAGGTCGCGGTTTTGCAGTGGTCGCATCGGAAGTGCGTAGCCTGGCACAGCGTTCGGCTGCCGCTGCCAAGGAAATCAAGACACTGATCGACGATTCGGTTGATAAAGTCGATACCGGCAGCAAACTGGTGGCAGAAGCGGGATCGACCATGGTGGAAGTGGTCGATAGCGTCAAGCGCGTGACCGACATCATGTCCGAGATCATGGCTGCCAGCCAGGAACAAAGTGCGGGGATTGAACAAGTCAATCAGGCCATCGGCCAGATGGATCAGGTCACTCAGCAAAATGCGGCCTTGGTGGAAGAAGCTGCTGCCGCTGCGGAATCCTTGAATGAGCAAGCGGCGAATCTGGCGCAAGCGGTGAGCATATTCAAACTGGATGGGGTAATGAGTAGTGCCAAAGCTGCGCCACGCCTGCCGGCTGCGACCAGCAAAGCACCGGTACAGCGTCAGTTGGCAGCAAGCCCGGCACCGAAGAAAGTCGCCAATGAAACCCGTCCGGTCGGCGGTGACGATTGGGAAGAGTTTTAAGTTAAACAGTACTGCCGGCATGAATAAAAACCCGCTGTTACAGCGGGTTTTTTTATGCCGATGCGGTTGCTCAGAGGGAACGTATTCCCTTTGCCGGCATCCACTCATGACATGTGATACCACAGCCTCTCTTCCTGTGCGGTTCTTTACTTTTTTCATGTATTTGTTGCCTGGCGCACAGAATGATCAGGCAAACGGGTATAAATTTTCATCGCAGGGCGGGATGTGTGTGTGATCATTCGTTTGGCAGGCACAATGCGATTTTTCCTCTGCCTGTAACAATTTAAAAAATTCAGATGACATCATTCTTCTTCCTGCGCGCTGTAACTGTCGAACAAAACACTTCCCTTGTGAGGAAGGCATTTCTGCATTGTGTGCTGCTGGCTTGCGCTTTTCCTGTTGCATGGACAGCGCAGGCACAGACTGCATCCAGCCCCTTTAATGAATTCATGACGGCGCCGGGGAGTGCCGGCCTTGGATTTGTCACGCGTATCGAGCGTTCGCCATATATAGGTGGCGGCAATCGCAAGGATTTGCTGCCCTTGTATCTGTATGAAGGCGAGCGTTTTTTCCTGCATGCCAATCGCATCGGCATCAAGTTCGCGCCGGAAGGGGATCAGCGTGTGGACGTTTTCTTGCGCCGGCGTCTGGAAGGATTCCCTGAAGATGAGCGACCTGCAGCATTGAGCGGAATGGAGGCGCGCAGTACCGGTGTCGATCTGGGTGTGACGTATCGCTACACACAGCCCTGGGGCACCCTGCACGCATCCTTGCTGCACGACGTGAGTTCGGTATCGAACGGTAATGAACTGGCCCTGGAATATTCCTATGACTGGCGCTCGGGCCGTTGGGTTTTCCGCCCCAGCGTCAGCATATCAATGCGTGATGGCAAGCTGAATAATTATTACTATGGTGTGCCGGCAGGAGAAGCGATGGCGGCGCGACCGGCTTATGCGCCGGGCTCCGGCACCAATGTGGCGCTGAATCTGTACGGCTCATACAATCTGACCGAACGCTGGCGTTTGCTGGGTGGTGTTTCCGTCACGGCGCTGGATAGCCGGATCAGGGACAGTCCGATAGTGCGGAAAGGTTTGCAGCCATCATTCTTTGTCGGCGCAGCCTATGATTTCGGTAGCTACAAAGAACAATTGTGGGCTGATGAAAAAGCGTCGACTTATGTACGCGTGTTGTATGGTCGGGCAAGTGCGGATAGCTGTCATCTGGCGAAAATCCTTACTTTCAAATGCGCCGATCTCGACAAGACGACACCTACCAGTATCGCCGGCGTGCACATCGGTAAACCGTTTATCGAAAAACTCAATGGCTGGCCGCTGGATTTTGTCGGCTATGCCGGACTGGTGCATCACAACGACCGGAATCTGCAGGCCAACGGCGTGCAGGTCGATTTGTTCATGAAAGCTTTTTACTATGGCTTTCCGTGGAGTCATAAAGTCAAAACGCGGCTGGGCTGGGGCTTGGGCGTTTCCTATGCAAATCGGGTGCCGTACACGGAAGTGAGCAGTCAGGCTGCGCGAAATCGTCCGACATCGCGTCTGCTGAATTATCTGGATCCCACTATCGATGTCAGTCTGGGCGATTTGATCGGTTCGCGTAATCTGAAGGAAACCTATGTCGGCGTGGGCGTTTCGCATCGCTCAGGCATTTTTGGATCATCGAGATTGCTGGGTGATGTGAATGGCGGCTCGAATTATATTTATACCTATCTTGAAATGAAGATATGAGATGCCGCTGCAGTGTGGTTTTCTACCGTGCTGCAGCAATCAAGAACGCTGTGCATGCTGTACCGGACGAGAGGTAATCGCTGATTTTGACAAAGTTGCCGTGCAGAATGACATGTGCTTAACCACTCTTGAGTGTGAAAACGTCATTGAAAGCGGAATTTAATTTCTTTTGGGAAATTTTTTCTATTCTTTTCTATTTCGCTGCATTAAGATTTGACGCTTACGTTTGCAAACTTTTACATTTCCAGCTGGCGGAATTTGTTATCTGTTCAGTCAAGTGACGCCCTCAATGTCGCGATGGCAATAATGAACAAGGCAAAATCAGGGGCTTCCACTTTCAACTCAGCTGCTTTAGGCATGTTCTCAAAACGTAACGATACAGCCAATAATCAATTAATCAGCCTGATGGAAGTGGCTGGAGAACTCGTGCTTCGGCTCAACAGGCAGGGTGAAATTCTGTATGCCAGTCGTCGCGCCGCCGAGGTGATCGGCATCGATGCGCAACTGGTGGGCATGAATCTGTTTGAATTGGTGCGTTTGTCGGATCGACATGCAATCGAAGCGTCTTTGCGTCAGGCACTTCTATCCTTGCAAATTACCCAGGTGAACGTGCGCATGGCGACACATGCAGCAATATTGCAGTTCGAATTGCAAATGATTGCTTACGAGGCGGGTGCCGCTCTGGAACTGCTGGTGGTGGGACGCGATATTTCCGATCAGAAAAGAACGGAAGAGCGTTTGCGTCATATGATGACGCATGATGAGCTGACCAATCTACCCAATCGCGCCTTGCTGGCTGATCGTTTGAGTATGAACATGGCGCAATCGCGCCGTACCGATATTGGTTTTTCCGTCATCGTGCTGAATCTCGATGGTTTCAAGAAGGTGAATGATGCCTTGGGTCATATGATCGGCGATGCCTTGCTGCGGATCGCGGCTGGCCGCCTGCGAGAAACCTTGCGCGATGTTGATACCCTGGCCAGAGTCGGTGGCGATGAGTTTGTCGCGGTATTGCCCGGCACTATCGATGAGATGGAAATTCAAAGTGTGGCGCGGCAGATGATTTCTGCCATCCAGCTGCCCTTTGAACTCAATGGCAATACCTTGCACGTGAGTGCCTCGATCGGGGTTGCAATCTATCCGATACACGGTGACAGCGAAGTCAAATTGCTGGCGCATGCCGATACGGCAATGTACCGGGCCAAGGAAACCGGCAAGGCGCGCTGCATTATTTATAACGAGCTTGCCTTCAATCGCATCGAGCATGATGTGTCGATGGAAGCAGCGATGTTCGAAGCTGTCAGGAACGGCGAGTTCCTGTTGCACTATCAGCCTATCGTCGATGCACAAACGCGCCAGATCATGGGGTTTGAAGCCTTGATGCGCTGGATGCGTCCGGATATAGGTATGGTGCCGCCGAGTCAATTCATCCCGATGGCGGAAGACAATGGATTGATCAATCTGCTCGGCGCATGGGCGTTGAAATCCGCATGCGTGCAGTTGAAACGATTCGAGGAGGCGGCCGGCCGGCAACTCTATGTTTCAGTCAACGTCAGCCCGCGTCAATTCCGCAATGACCAGTTTCTCGGCATGATGGATGACGCTCTCAGGCTGTCCGGATTGGAGGGACATCAACTGATGCTGGAGATTACCGAAGGCATCCTGATGTCGGATCCTGAACATGCGGAAGCGTTGCTGAGCAAGATTGCAGCGCGCGGCGTCCGTATTGCGATTGACGATTTCGGTACCGGGTATTCTTCACTGATTTACCTGAAGCGCTTTCCGATTGCAGCGCTCAAGATCGATCGCGCTTTCATCAGGGATTTGCCGACATCCGTCAAGGATGCCGCGATCTGTAATGTGATTCTCAGCCTTGCCGGTAATCTGAGTTTGCAGACGGTAGCTGAGGGTGTTGAAAACGAACAGCAGCTGGAATTCCTGTCCAGACAGGGTTGTTCGCTGATTCAGGGTTTTCATACCGGCTACCCTTCCTTGCCTGATGCACTCATCGATATTCTGAAAGCAGAGACTCTTGCCCTACACAGCTAGTTTGCCAGACCGCAAAAACTGATTCATGAAGAGACCAATCAACCCATTGATCAATCCTGAAAAAACAATGGATTTACTGTGGGCGCGTGTGCGCCAGCGCGGTGATCTGCCAGGATTTTCTCGCGTGGTCAGCGCGATTGTCGGCGCCATGCACGGCGATAACGATCGCGCCTTCAATATGACCAGAACGGTCTTGTCCGATCCCATTTTGACGCAACGTGTTTTGCGTTTGGCCAACAGCGCGATGTACTCGGCTTTTGGTCAGGGCATCAATACGGTTTCCAAGGCCGTGATCGTGCTGGGTACGGAAACCATCGGCCATCTGGCTCTGGGTTTGAAACTGATAGATGGTTTGTCTGCCGCATCACTCGCCACATCGGATACCCGCGATGAAATGGAAAGGGCGGTGCTGGCGGGGCAGATTGCGCGCCAGATTGGTTCCTCATCGACCCGGCGCGATACGGAAGAGGCGGTAGTCTGTTCGATACTGCATTCGCTGGGCCGCTTGATGGTGTCGTTTTACCTGCCTGAACAATGGGCGCAGGTGCAAACGGTAGCGGCCGGGAAGAATATTGCCGAAAATGAAGCTGCGAACGAAATTCTGGGCTTGGGCCTGGATGAAATCGGCAGCGTGATCGGCAAGCGCTGGGGTTTTCCGTACTCGCTGGTCGCCAGCCTGAAAGAAATGCCGCCGCGTATCGGCGCAGATGTTGCGCATGAGCCGCTGATGCATGCGGAATGGCTGGCGGCAGTCTCGACAATGGCGACGCGCTGCGCCGGTGTGGTGTGCGAGGGCGGAAATACTGCAGCCGCAGATCTGTCGCAGATTGCGGAAAATTATGCCGAGATGCTGGGGCTGGATGTGCCCGACATTCTGCTGGCCGTTGATACGGCACAAAAAATCGTCAAGGAAAATGAACTACTGAGTGACCAGGAAAAGCGGCACGACGAACCGGAGGCGCAACTGTTGCTGCCTTTGGGCAAGCCTGCCGATGCGATGGAGATTATCCGGCGCGGCGTCGGCGATATGCGCGATGAGATCGTGACGGCCAGTACCGGCCAATTGATGACGGTAGCGTTGGAGACTGTCTATCAGGGCCTGGGTTTGAGTCGCGCCATTACCTTCCTGCGCAATCATGATGAAGCCAAATATGTTGCACGCATGTGCTTTGGCGAATGCATGGAAGAGCTGTTGCCGCGCCTGATGTTTAACGATGCGTATCAACCGGACGTTTTTCATGCCGCGTTGGCGAACGATAAAATGATTCTGGTTGACGATGCCCAGGCGCCGGATTTCATCAACAAGTTGCCGCGCTGGTGGCGTGATGAACTGAGTAGTTCACGAAGTTTCATGATTTTGCCCTTGATGCTGAATTTCCATCCGGTGGGCTTTATTTACGGCGACTGGAATACGAGTTTGCCCACCTCCAGAATCACACCGGATGAAGTGCTGTTGCTGGATGAGTTGCGCGCGCTGGTAATCAGGGCGATAGAGCGTCGCTGTCATGCGGAGCCGGCCTGGGCGCGCGCCATGTACTAATTTCCCCGTTGGCAGCGTAGTCGAATTACCATAGCTGGCATTATTCAGCTTTCATTCAGACCATGGCTCGACTTCCCCGGCTCGTCATACCCAATCAAGCGCATCACGTCATTCAATCCGGCAATAATGGGCAGGTGGTTTTTCGCGACAGTGCCGATTACAGCTTTTTCCTGAGCCGTTTGAAAGAGGCTGCGAAGCAATTCAAGGTCGCTATTCACGCTTACGTGCTGATGCCCACGCATTTTCACCTGCTGGCCACACCCACCGATCTGGAAGGATTGAGCCGGATGATGCAATGGCTGGGGCGTTATTACGTTCCGTATTTCAATCGCAAGTACATGCGTACCGGCACCCTGTGGCAGGGGCGCTACAAGGCGACTGTGCTGGACCCCGAGCGTTACTTCATGAGCTGCTGTGCCTATATCGAGTTGAATCCGGTACGCTGCGAGCTTGCGCGTTCGGCGGCGGATTACCCGTGGTCCAGTTATTCGCATCATATCGGCATCAACTCTGACCCTATTATTTCGGACCATCCACTCTACTGGTCTTTGGGCAATACGCCTTTCGAGCGCGAAGCGGCTTACCGGGCGTTGGTAGAGCAGGGCGTCAAGGAAGACGACGTGCGCATGCTGACCGAGGCGACTTTAAAAGCTTGGGCCCTGGGTTCGGAGCAATTTCAGCTATCGCTTGAAAAACAGCTGGTTCGACGCGTGCGGCCGGCAAAGCGCGGGCGCCCGGCACGCAAGCCGATAGAATCTTGCACCAAAACAGGGTGAATTTTACAGTTTTGATTCAATATGGTGCAAAATCTATATTGCTATGTCCCTATTAAAATTAATTATAAAACTCATGGGAAATTAAGTTACTCCGACCCTATTTATTTGGGTTGAATTTGCTGTTGCGCTGCACTATCCTTCAGCCTCAACTTGAAAAGTAGTGGAGAAGGCTATGCACGCGCAAGGTTTGTACGATCCGGCTAATGAACATGATGCTTGTGGCGTAGGTTTTGTCGCCCACATCAAAGGCAAAAAAAGTCATTCTATCGTTGAGCAGGGTTTGCTCATCCTCAAAAATATCGACCATCGCGGCGCTGTAGGTGCCGACAAGCTGATGGGCGACGGCGCCGGCATTCTGATTCAGATTCCGGATCAGTATTACCGCGAAGAAATGGCGAAGCAGGGCGTAACCTTGCCGCCAGCGGGCGAATATGGTGTAGGTATGGTGTTCCTGCCCAAGGAAAACGCTTCCCGCATCGCTTGCGAACAGGAACTGGAGCGTTCGGTATTGGCTGAAGGTCAGGTTGTGCTGGGCTGGCGCGACGTATTGGTCGACAAAGACATGCCGATGTCGCCTACCGTACGCGAAAAAGAACCGCTCATCCGTCAGATTTTCATCGGTCGCGGTCAGGACATCATGGTGACCGATGCGCTGGAACGCAAACTTTTCGTGATTCGCAAGGCATCCGGTCATGCGATTCAGGCTTTGCATCTGCTGCATGGTCAGGAATTCTTCGTGCCATCGATGTCGGCACGCACCGTTGTGTATAAAGGTCTGTTGCTGGCCGACCAGGTCGGTGAATATTATAAAGATCTGCAAGATCCGCGCTGCGTCACCGCGCTGGCGCTGGTACATCAACGCTTCTCGACCAACACCTTCCCGGAATGGCCGCTGGCTCACCCCTATCGTCTGATTGCGCATAACGGTGAAATCAATACCGTCAAAGGAAACTTCAACTGGATGCGCGCACGCGAAGGCGTGATGAAGTCAGCGGTGCTGGGCGATGACCTGAAAAAACTGTTTCCGCTGATCTATGAAGGCCAGTCTGACACCGCATGCTTCGACAATGCGCTCGAACTGCTGGTGATGGCCGGTTATCCGATTGCACAGGCCATGATGATGATGGTCCCGGAAGCGTGGGAAAACCATACGCTGATGGACGACAATCGCCGCGCCTTTTACGAATACCATGCGGCAATGATGGAGCCGTGGGACGGTCCTGCTGCGATGG
Organism: Oxalobacteraceae bacterium UBA4003; assembly: GCA_002384815.1. Taxonomy (GTDB): domain Bacteria; phylum Pseudomonadota; class Gammaproteobacteria; order Burkholderiales; family Burkholderiaceae_D; genus Oxalicibacterium. The sequence goes on from DGBN01000055.1 coordinate 31,539, forward strand.
CATTTACCGATGGTCGCCATATCGGCGGTACGCTGGATCGCAACGGTTTGCGTCCGGCGCGCTACATCGTGACTGACGACGATCTGGTAGTGATGGCATCCGAATCGGGCGTGTTGCCGATTCCTGAATCGAAGATTATCCAGAAATGGCGCCTGCAGCCGGGCAAGATGTTCCTGATCGATCTGGATGCAGGTCGCATCATCGACGACAAGGAATTGAAGGATACCTACGCCAATGCCAAGCCATACAAGCAGTGGATACAATCGGTGCGCATCAAGCTCAATGAATTGAAGGCGGAGCCGGCTGAAGCCAAACCGACTACTGCACTGCTCGATCTGCAGCAGGCATTTGGATATACGCAGGAAGATTTGAAATTCCTGATGTCGCCGATGGCGATCACGGCAGAAGAAGCAACCGGTTCCATGGGTAACGATTCGCCGCTGGCAGTCATGTCCAACAAGGACAAGACGCTGTACAACTACTTCCGCCAGTTGTTTGCGCAGGTTACCAATCCGCCTATCGATCCGATACGCGAAGCGATGGTGATGTCCCTGGTCAGTTTCATCGGCCCGAAACCGAATCTGCTGGATACCAACAATATCAACCCACCCATGCGGCTGGAAGTAACGCAGCCGGTGCTTGACTATGCCGATATCGCCAGGCTGCGCAACATCAGCGTGCATACCGGTGGCAAGTTCAAATCGCATGAGTTGAATATCTGTTATCCGACTGCATGGGGCAAAGACGGTATCGAGGCGCGTCTGGCGTCGCTGTGCGCACAAGCTGTCGATGCAGTGACTTCCGGTCACAATATCCTGATCATCTCGGATCGCAAGATCGATGAAAATCAGGTGGCGATTCCAGCCTTGCTGGCCACTTCAGCCATTCACTTGCATCTGGTCAGCAAGGGGCTGCGGACTTCTACCGGCTTGGTGGTGGAAACCGGTTCCGCACGTGAAACGCATCATTTCGCACTGCTGGCCGGCTACGGTGCAGAGGCCATCCATCCTTACCTCGCGATGGATACGCTGAGCCATATGGCGAAGGATCTGTCGGGTGAATTGTCGCCGGAAAAAGCGATTGCCAATTTCCAGAAGGCAGTCGGCAAGGGCTTGATGAAAGTCATGTCGAAAATGGGAATTTCGACTTACATGTCCTACTGCGGTGCGCAAATTTTCGAAGCCATCGGTTTGAACAAATCGCTGATCGAAAAATATTTCAAGGGCACATCCTCGAATGTTGAAGGGATAGGCGTATTCGAGGTGGCTGAAGAAGCGCTGCGTCTGCACAAGGCGGCATTCAGTGCCGATCCGGTATTGGCGCATGCACTCGATGCAGGTGGCGAATACGCCTATCGCGTACGCGGCGAAGAACACATGTGGACGCCGGATGCGATTGCAAAATTGCAGCACTCGACGCGTGCCAACAACTTCAGTACATATAAAGAGTACGCACAGATCATCAATGATCAATCGAAGCGTCACATGACCTTGCGTGGCTTGTTCGAATTCAAATTCGATCCGGCCAGCGCAATTTCGCTGGATGAAGTCGAGCCGGCAAAAGAAATCGTCAAGCGTTTTGCTACCGGTGCGATGTCGCTCGGCTCGATTTCGACCGAGGCGCATGCCACGCTGGCGATTGCGATGAATCGCATCGGTGGCAAATCGAATACCGGCGAAGGCGGTGAAGATAGCAAGCGTTATCGCAACGAACTGCGCGGCATTCCTATCAAGGATGGTTCGACGCTGGCATCGGTCATCGGTCACGACGTGGTCCAGGTTGATACACCTTTGTTGCCAGGGGATTCGCTGCGCTCGAAAATCAAGCAGGTTGCATCAGGTCGCTTCGGTGTGACTACCGAATACCTGACTTCGGCGGAACAGATCCAGATCAAGATGGCGCAGGGCGCGAAGCCGGGTGAAGGCGGTCAGTTGCCGGGTCATAAAGTATCCGAGTACATCGCACGTTTGCGCTTCTCGGTGCCGGGTGTGGGCTTGATTTCGCCGCCACCGCATCACGATATTTACTCGATCGAAGATCTGGCGCAGCTGATTCACGATTTGAAAAATGTCAATCCAACAGCATCGATCTCGGTCAAGCTGGTAGCTGAAGTGGGTGTCGGCACGGTTGCAACCGGTGTGGCTAAAGCAAAAGCAGATCACGTCGTGATCGCCGGTCATGACGGCGGCACGGGCGCATCGCCATTGTCGTCGGTCAAGTTCGCCGGTTCGCCATGGGAACTGGGTCTGGCTGAAACACAGCAAACCCTGATCCTGAACGGCTTGCGCACACGTATTCGCGTGCAAGCCGACGGCCAGATGAAAACCGGCCGTGACGTGGTCATCGCTGCATTGCTGGGCGCAGATGAAATGGGCTTCTCGACCGCACCATTGGTCGTTGAGGGCTGCATCATGATGCGCAAATG